>CAMJBT010000001.1 GCA_946403965.1 uncultured Pseudobutyrivibrio sp.
GAAATGGTATAATCAATACAATTTTCGATGGCTATGAGCTTTACAAGGGTGATATTGCTTATCGTAAGCAGGGCTCACTTATTGCTTTCGAAACTGGAGAGTCTGTTACTTACGGACTTTTCTCAGCTCAGGAGAGAGGAACGCTTTTCATCGGACCTGGTGAAAAGGTATACTCAGGTATGGTTATTGGTCAGAGCTCACGTGCAGAGGATATCGAGCTTAACGTATGTAAGAAGAAGCATCTTACAAATACTCGTTCATCTTCAGCAGATGAAGCACTTACACTTGTACCACCTAGAATACTTAGTCTTGAGCAGGCACTTGACTTTATAGATGTAGATGAGCTCTTAGAGGTTACTCCAGAGTCACTTAGAATCAGAAAGAGAATTCTTGATCCTCTTATGAGAAAGAGAGCCGGCATCAGAAAGTAGGAGACTCATGGAAAAGGGAAGTATCACAGTATATTATGGTAGCGGCCAGGGAAAATCAGCTGCAGCTCTTGGGTATGCAATTCGTTTTGCATCCCAGGGAAAGAGCACTACCATTATTCAGTTTCTTAAATCAGAAACCAATACGGAATACTTAAGTAAGCTTGAGCCAGAAATCAAGCTTTTCAGATTTGAGCGCTCTAAAGAAGAATTTATGAATCTTACTGATGAGCAAAAACAGGAAGAAATAGTGAATATCCAGAATGGCTTGAACTATGCCAAGAAGGTTCTTGGTACTGGTGAGAGCGATTTGGTTATTCTTGATGAAGTACTTGGTGTAGTAGATGAAGGAATAGTTTCCGAACAGGACATTTTAAGTGCCCTGGAGGGACGTTCCTATTCTTCTGATGTCATTTTGACAGGCCTTAATATTACACAGGGTATTTTTGAAATTGCAGACAATGTTTTGAATGTAAAGCCAGAGAAGTAATTTCTCTGGCCATTTCTGCAGTAAGAGGAAAGTTATGGATAATGTTCTAAACTATGTAATAGATGGTGAAACATATCTTGGATTTATTACCACTATTACTTTATTGATGTTCATACTGATTATGCGTTCCTTTGATAGCAGGTTACGCAACAAGTTCACTGCCGTTGCAGTGGCTATGATGATTGCTCTTATGGCAGGTGCCATGGATATTCGATACCAATACCTTGGGGATTGCTCAGGTATCAGATATTTATTTAAAATTGTAAAATACATCTGTGAGGGCTACATGGAATTGACTGTAGTTCAGATAGTTGGGCATGACTATCAAAAAAGCAGATTAAAGATATTATGGACTCCTTTTATCTTGATATCTATTGTGATATTGTGCGCTCCATTTAATCCTGCAATATTCTATTTTGGGCCAAATGGAGAGTTTATTAGGGGGCCAGTAGGTTATGTAGTATTTGTACAGGCAGGCATCTATATGCTGATGGCCCTGGCTGTGGTTGTTAAGAAATGGGCAAATGGCTATCAGCGAGATGCTCTGATTATTTTGTTTTTGCTAGCGGTTGTTAGCACCGGCGTTCTTCTAGAAGAGGCGCTTATATACGAGAACTGTACACTTACTTCCAGTAGTATAGGTATTCTATTTGTCTATGTATACATGTATGCAGAAAGGTATAATGTAGATTCTGTATCCATGTGCTACAAGCGACGTTGCTTCTATTCAGATGCAGCTAAATATTCAAAAATAGACATGGCAGTCATTTCAATGGACTTGAATGATTTAAAGTATATAAATGACAATTTTGGTCACAAGGCCGGAGATATAGCACTGCTCACCTTTGCTCAGGTTTGCAGAGGTGTAAAGCCAAATAAATTCATCCTGTATCGTACAGGTGGTGATGAATTTATGATGTTGGGAATTAAAGCTTCAAAGGACGAGGCGGAAAGCCTTATTTCTTCTATTAGACAGAAGCTTTTGGAAACACCATATAGTTGTTCTTTTGGATTGTATATGTACAAACCGGGGGACGATTTTGATGAAATAGTTGTTCAGGCAGACAAAGCTATGTATGATGATAAAAACTTATACAAGCAGAGTCGCACAAAACGCTCTCATGCAAGAAGCGAAAAATATGATGAAAAAGTGGAAAGTTTTAGTAATGATATAAATTTTCTAGGCTAATTATTTCACTTTTAAATATAATAAAATCACGAGGAGAATAAAAATGACAAGAGTAGTAATGCATGGATGTAACGGACACATGGGACAGGTAATTACAGACATCTGTAAGGCAGATGCTGAGGTATCAATCGTTGCTGGTGTTGATAAATACAAGGGTATTACCAATGACTATCCTGTATTTGATAGCCTTTCAGAGGTTGATGTTCCTTATGATGTTGTTATTGATTTCTCTAATGCTAAAGCAGTAGATGGATTATTGGATCAGTGTGTTGCAAGCAACCATCCAGTTGTTCTATGCACTACAGGTCTTGATCAGGATATGTTAAACCATGTAGATGAGGCTAGCAAGAAGGTTGCTATACTTCGCTCTGCTAATATGTCTCTTGGAATAAATACATTATTCGATTTATGTAAAAAGGCTACACAGATTTTTGCCGAGGCTGGATACGATATCGAAATTGTAGAGAAGCATCACAACCAAAAGCTTGATGCACCAAGTGGTACAGCACTGGCTCTTGCAGATGCCTGCAATGATGCTCTTGATGAAAAGTACGAATATTGTTACGGTAGAGCTGATAGACGTGAAAAGAGACCAAAGAATGAAATTGGTATTTCAGCTGTTCGTGGTGGTAATATAGTAGGAGAGCATGAAGTAATATTTGCAGGTCTTGACGAGGTAATCACTATCAAGCATACTGCATATTCAAAGAGCGTATTTGCTAAGGGGGCAGTAGAAGCTGCAAAATTCCTTGCAGGAAAGACTGCTGGAATTTATGATATGAAGCAAGTAATTGCAGAAAAATAAAGGGGTCGAATTATGTATATTCAGCTTAATTCACAGGTGATATGTTACGAAAAGACCGGCGAGGGCTCGCCGGTTATTCTTATACATGGAAATAGGGAAGATCATCACATTTTTGATGAATTGGTTGAGGTTATGAGCCAGCAACACACAGTGTATGCTATGGACACTAGAGGCCATGGCGAAAGTGCTACGCCAAAGGAATATCATTATGATGATATGGCATCTGATGTTATCAATCTGATAAAAGCATTGGATATTGAAAAGCCATATATTCTTGGATATTCAGATGGGGGAATAATTGCACTTATTGTTGCAATAAGGGAGTCTAGGCTTTTATCGGGAATTATTTGCTGTGGAGCAAATCTTAATCCTGCTGGTTTTCATCATAGAGATTTGCACGAGATAAAAAAAGCAGCCAGAAAAAGTGATGACCCTAGGATTAAGCTGATGCTACTGGAGCCTGATATAAAAGAAAGAGAGCTTTCAAATATCACTGTACCAGCATTAATTATGGCAGGCGAAAAGGATTGCATTAAAGAAAAGGAAACAAGTAAGATTGCTGCTAGTATTCCAAATGCACAGGTTGAAATAGTACCAGGTGCTACACATTCCAGTTATGTTGTGCATAATGGCGCGTTATATGACGGGGTTAGAAATTTTATTAGCTAATTTTCTATAACATTATTCTTGACCAAAATGTGAACAGGGTGTAATATAGTTACAAATGCGGTGTTAAAATTAATACAATCTATTATTTATAACGCTCAACTGACGACATATTATTTTCTACGGAAAATCATATTAACCTTGTTGTTTCCAAAGGGAAAGAAAGAGTAATGAAAGAAGTTAGCATATTCGAAAGGTTTAAAATCTTAATAAACAATCTCATGATAATAGCATTTATTGCCGCAATGGTTTTTTGCTATTACGACACAAAAGAAGAGGCAAGGGACGAATCAATTACCACAAAGATAGAACCATATACCTCGGCTGTTCTTGCAAATGGTATTAGAGAATATTATTTTGATTTAACAGATTTGGATTATAGATATACTGCATTGATGTTTTACACATCTCATCAGAAAGTTGAAGTATATAATTCAGGTAGATTAATATATAGTTATGACAAAATTGTTGAGCCATGGGGATCTACTACAGGCTCAAATATCAACATTGTTGAAGTAAATGAAAAAATGTTAAAGGTGGCTGTTAAGCTTACTCCTATATATGAAGTGGTTAATGATAACAACATGGAATTTTATGTTGGCTCAGCCTACCAGATGTACGATGAAGTATTAGGGGCATCAATGCCAAAGTTTGTTGCCAGCCTTCTTATCATTATTTTTAGTGCAATTCTATTTGCATATTACCTAGCAATGTTTAGAAAACAGAGGCTCAACCACGATTTAATATACCTTGCATATTTTTCATTATTTGTTGGTTTATGGACTGCAAATGAGACGGATGCAGCAGTACTCATATTTAACAACAGAATAATAGATGCGCTTGTACCATACATATGCCTAATGTTGGTAATACCACCATTTATACAGTTTTTTGATTCATATTTAGGTCTAAATAGTAAAATATTCAAACCAATTATTATCCTCTTTTCAATGATTGAAACTGTGACTTTAACAGTACTTCATTTTACGAAGGTATTGGAGTTTAGAGAAAGCTTGTTTGTTATGCAGCTTATGCTATTGATGGCTGCACTGTATATGGTCGTAGGCGTAGTATATTTGATTGTTAAACGTCGCTTTACAAGACGACTAAAGATATGTGGAATTGGCCTTTTTCTATTCCTTGTTTCAATAATAGGAGACATATTTAATTACTATAATGGTGTAGGAGATTCCGACAAAGTTGGCCGTTATATGTTCCTTATTTTCATAGTTATGTTAGCTTTTGATTTGATTAAGAGCGCATATGGAATTATTGAAAAAGGACGTCGTGCTAAACAGCTTGAAGAGTTTGCTCTTACAGATACAATGACAGGTCTTTTTAACAGAAACGCATTTGAGACTAGAACAAAGAGCGAACGTAGACTCAATGGAGTCACTGTAATAGTTGCAGATGCCAATGGTCTTAAGATTTGTAATGATACCTATGGTCACGAGGCAGGTGATGAGTACATTACCATCGTGGCAGATGCATTTGGTACTGTATTTGGAAAATATGGAAATTGCTATCGTACAGGTGGAGATGAATTCTGTTGCATAATTCCTTCATCTGGACATGTAGATGTGTCAAGACTTGAAAAGCTGTTTTTAACAAAGATCTGTACTGCAAACATGGAAGGCAACCACAAGTACAAGCTTGGAGTTGCCATTGGTCATGCTGAATATGATTCAGAAATCGATGAAGACTTCCGTGCAATTATTAAGCGCGCAGACGCCAATATGTACGAAAACAAGAAGCAGTGTAAAAAAACAGGCTGATGTTTATAAATTAAATATCTAAGTTATTCATCCAATTAACAAGTTCAAGCAGGCCTTCTTCTGTGAATGGGGCTAATTGAACTTGTTTTTTTTCTTCTGGGGTATTTTCGGAACTAAATGGTCCTGGCCAGATGGTGGCTTTGAACTGATCCTGTTCAGAATCTTCTTCTCTATACCTTTCGATTTTATAGCATTTATTGCCATCGCTACCTGTAAATGAGGCAGCTTTTTTATAATAACCAAGTGATAATAATCGTCCTCTATCTATCATATGAAAATCTCCTTTAAGTAAAAATAAACAGGTTTTAGGCTTCATTGAAGTAAAATTCAAAACTTGTTTAAAAAATGTCCTATAAATCTTTTTAATAACAACTGCAGTCTAGCATGCAAAGTCTACATATAATATAATATTATTAATAGTTACTAAATACAGTAGCTAAAATGAAATAGGTATTAGACTAGTTTAATAACCTTCATTTCGACCTAATCATTATACAACAAATGGGGGAGGATGTATCATATGAACAAGGGACGATTATTCAGAATAATATGTGGCTTTATGATGGCATTCATAGTTGGTATTTTGGTTGTTTTATTCGTTAGTGACGATGATGCATCGGCAGAGGTTTCAGTGGATTTAAATGAGCCTTATTCAGACACTGCAAATTGGATGGCTAGCATTGGGGATGACAAATATATTTCAGAAATTACAATTCCTGGTACTCATAACACATGTGCCAGAAATGTTGTTTTTGGATATTCTATGAGATGTCAAAAGACAGACGTTTACGAACAGCTTGAAAATGGTTTTAGATATCTTGATATGAGAATAGCTGTTGACGATAGCCAGGATCGAGAAGCTATCAAGCTGGTTCATAAATTTGCCAGCTGTCATGATTCTGGAAGTGTTTTTTCAAACTATTTATATCTTACAGATGTCACAGCAGATTTGTACAAATTTTTGCAGAAGCACCCTACTGAAACAGTTATTGTGAATTTCAAAATAGAAGATGATACACATAAGACTGCTGATATTCAGGATATGTTGCTTAAAGAGATTACTACAAATAAGGACTACTGGTACACAGGGAGCGAGATTCCTACTATGAGTCAGGCCAGGGGCCGTGCAGTTCTTGCAACCAGGTTTGATGACGAAGCAAAATCTGGAATTACAGGTCTTAATATGATTTGGTCTGAACAGGACAACACCATTCCTGCAGATATTCCATACGAATTGAACGTTAGTGACGATTTTAAATTCTGGGTACAGGATAGATATAAATATTCAGTTGAGGATAAATATCAAGCAGTGGTTGAGGGCTTGGAAAACTGCGAGGTTGATGAGGAAACGCTATTTCTTAATTTTGTCAGCACTAGTGGAGATGGCAAGATTGGGCATCCATATGGATATGCAAAGACTCTAAACAACATGTTGATGGAATATCCGCTGAAAAATGAGACCTGCTATGGCACCATCATCGTGGATTTTGGCACACCGAATCTGGCACGACATATTTATTATTCAAACTTTTAATGGAGGACAAGCATATGGGAAACATTTATGAAGAGGGAGAAGTAAATCCAATTCTTTTAGAATTTTTAGATACAGATTCTTTTGAAGAAAAGTACAAGATTTTGGTGGCAACACCAGTAATGGATTTCGATAATCTTCTTATTGATAATATGGCATCTTCAATTGACGTTGTTGTAGAAGATGGAGATATTGAAACCAGGGTTCAGGATTTAAAGAATTGTGTTAGAACCCGTTCTAGATATGAATCAATGAGATTTAGGAGATAATGTGAAAAAAATAAGAAGATTTGTTGAAAGATAACAAATTTTGCCCCAGTCATTATAGAATGGTAAGTGATTACAACGTTGGTATTTTTTATAAGGAGAGTGCCATGTCTGGAGCAAAAACAAAAAAAACAGCAAAGATTAAAAACAAACTTATTTTTTTAATTCTACCTGTAGTAATTGTTCAGGTGCTTATTTTGGTAATTCTTGCTGGATGGGTTTCTAGTAAGAGTATGACCAAAATGGCAACTGCACAATTGGATTCTTCCATTTCAAACCAAGGGGATAATATTGAGTCTTGGTTGAATAAAAATCTTGAGAATTTCTCTACCATGAAAAAGGTAATAGAGAATGGACATTTGGATGATGAGACCTTGCAGCATACCTTAGATACATTCTATGGCTACAACAAGAATTGTCCAAATGGCATTTATATTGCCTATGATTCTGGTCAGACCTTTAAGGCCAGCGAATCAGACAAAACATTTTCAAATATCAAAGATGAACCTTGGTATCAGCAAGGTCTGACACGTATTAATTTGAACTACGGAGGTGCTTATCTAGATGAAGCAGGCAACTCTGTAATTAGTGCGTCCGGAATTCTTAATGATGGTGAGGATGGTATAAAAATAGTTGCAGCAGATGTGTCTTTGGATCAGATTTCAATCATTGTAAATTCTGGTGTAAAGATGGATCAGGCTACATCTTTCCTGATTGACAGTTTCGATAATAAGATTCTTGCACATAGAGATGTATCCCGCCTTAATACAATTTTGACTGATACAGATTCAGATAAGCTTATGGCCGGTATTGCAAAGAAAATGGCGGCTCGAGATTTCACTACCGGTGAGATTGAAGGATATCAGGTAGCCTTCAGAAATATCGCGGGCACAGAATGGTACCTAGTTTCATATATAAGCAACGGTGTTATTCTTAAAGATGTTAATAGACTGATACAGATACTGATTATTGTAGGAGTTGTAGCAATTATTCTTATTGTACTCATTATTAATTTTGTGGTTGCAAGAGTTATTGCTCCTCTTGGAAGCATCACAAAGAATATTACAGATATGTCAGCAGGTGACTTTACTATCAAAGTTCACCAGGATAGCAATGACGAAATTGGCTTAATGGGAAGTAAGGTATCTGAATTTGTTCAGTCCATGCGCGGAATGCTTTCATCTATTAATGATGAATCAGAGCGCTTGAAAGAACAGTCAGATAATTCAGATAGAGTATCTAAGGAAATGTTTGATGCTTCTCGTTCGCAGTCAGAAGCTATGCAGAACTTAAATAATACTGTGGATCAGTTGGCTGTGGCAGTAAATGAGATCGCAGAGAATGCAACTACACTTGCTATGGTAGTTGCTGATACTCGTGAAAATTCTAATCAGGCAAATGAGAGCATGAAGGAAACTGTTGAAATCAGTAAGCGAGGACGTTCTGATATGGAACAGCTTTCACATGCTATGGAAGGAATCAAGAATAGTAATGATCATTTGGTTGATTCTATCAACGAGGTAGGAAAGGCATCTGAGGAAATTACGAAGATTGTTGGTTTAATTGCAGAAATCGCGGATGAGACAAACCTTCTTTCACTTAATGCATCAATCGAAGCAGCCAGAGCTGGTGAAGCAGGTAAGGGCTTTGCAGTAGTAGCTAGTGAAATTGGAAAGCTTGCTCAAAACTCAGCACAGAGCGCAGAGAATATAGCAAAGCTTATTGATGATGTTAGAAGAGCAATAGAAAGTGTTGTTGCTCAGGCAGAAAGCAGTGCAAAAGAGATTGAGGCCAATACTGATTTGATTCATACAGCTGTAGAGACCTTCGATCAGATTTATGTTAATATCCAGAATTCTAACGATTTAATTGATCTAATGATTGCGGATGTACAGAAAGTAGATGATGTTGCTGGAAATGTGGCTGCTATTTCAGAGGAACAGGCTGCCAGCGCAGATGAAATCCTTGAAACAAGTAGAAACATGGTGGAACAGGCAAACAACATTACCCAAAGCAGTCAGGATGTTGCCGACAACTCACACGAGCTGGCAAATACATCCCAAAAGCTTACAGGATATGTACAGCAGTTTAAGATTGATGGAGAGGAGGAAGATGGTTATGACAAATAAAATTACCGTAAAAAAATGGACAGTACTTCTTCTAACATTAATCCTTGTGGTTGGAACAATACTTACGGGCTGTGGCAAATCATCTTCCGGTGGTGGTTCTGCTGGTGGTATTAAGGCATTTTACTCAGGACCTAATGCAGATACATTCAAACAGCTACTTATGGACAACTTGGCAGAAGCTGCACAAGCAGAAGGCATTACTTTGGATATTGGGGATCCATGTCCAACAGTTGCCGCTCAGGTCGAACAGTTCGAACAGGCAGTTGCAGCAGGTTATGATGCAATCATATGTCTTCCAGTAGATAGAGCAACAGCATTGCAGCTGGAGGTTACAGCAGGCGACACACCTATTATTTATGTAAATGCCTGTCCTGATGAGCAGTTCTTGAAAGAAGACTTATACATGGCTGTAAGTAGTTTTGAAGAGGATGCTGGAGAATATCAGGCTGAGTATGTTTGGAATAAGCTTGGAAAACCAAGTAGCATTAATGCAATCATCTTCCGAGGAGAGATTACACATAATGCTGCAGTTGCCAGATCCGTTTCTGTAAAGAATTGGCTGAGAGCAAATGGTGTTGAAGTAAACATAGTATTTGATGACACTGCTAACTGGTCACCAGATGAAGCAGCGGAATTGTTTAATATTTTCCTTAAAACACATCAGAGCTTTGATGCAATATTTTGCAATAATGATGATATGGCTCTTGGCGTATGTCGAGCAATGAAGGAAAATGGCTATGATCTTACAAAGATTCCTGTTGTTGGTGTAGATGCTACAGCAGCAGGTCTTCAATCTATAATTGATGGAGATATGCAATTTACAGTTTATCAATCGGCATCAGCTCAGGCTCAAAAAGCTATAGAGGTAGTAAAAGCACTTATTACATCAGGCACATCAGAAGGAATTGAAGGACGTTCAGAAGATGGTCTGTATGTATGGGTTCCATTCGAGAAAGTAGATGCCAGCAATGCGAAAGACTACCAATAATAAAGACTATCAAGAATAAATATGAGTTTATTTTAATGTTGTAATATACATTCAATAGATTCAAGTTGAGGATTATCTGGGGATTATGCCACAGATAATCCTCATATCTGTTTGAGTTGAAAATTTGATGTGTAAATTATATTAAATTTATTGAAAATTCTTGAAAAATATATTATTATCACTATCGTTGGTTTTAGTATGTGTGTTATTTAGGAGGGATATATGAAAAGGATAACACTTTTAGCTGCTGTAGTAGTTATGGCAGGTTCACTTTTTACAGCATGTGGTGGAAGCAAGGGCAAGCAGCCTCAGTACACTACAACATTAAATGAAGCATTTACTTGTGGTGCTTATGATGGAGATATATTAGTAGTTAATCTTGATGCTACAAATAATACAGAGGATTATATTGACGATTACTCTGTTGCATACAACGTTGTAGCAACAATCGATGGAAAGACTCTTAGCACTTCATATGTTTCTGATGAGAATCCATATGCAATTCCTTCAGGAACAAAGATTGGACCAGAAGAGACAACTACAATCCAGTCAGCATTCGAGCTTTCTGGTGTTGATTACTCTGATGATTCAGAGCTTAAGCTTGTTGTTACTTCACACACAATCAAAGATTACAAGCAGGTTTCTGTTATGGAAGAAACATTAAAGATGGGCGATGTTGAGCGTAAGACTTCAGAGTCAGAGTTTGATGTCACAGTTGATAATGTTACAGTTACAGATGATGGCGAGGGCAAGAACCTTGTTGTTATCGACTACACATTCACAAACAATTCTTCAGAAGCTACAAGCTTTAGCTGGGCAGTAGATGAGAAGCTTTTCCAGGATGATGTTGAGCTTAAGAGCGGAAGCCTTCCATGGAAGCACCCAATGGCAGATGAAGTTGATTACATGAACTCTTCTACAGATGTTAAGTCTGGTGCAAGCATCCAGATTCGTAAGGTTTATGAGCTTACAAGTACATCAAATGTTGAAATCGTTCTTACAGATCAGCAGAGCTTTGATAAGGCAGAGATCCTTAATACAGAGATTCAGGTAGACATTCCTGCAGCTACAAGCTCAGACGAGGAGTCAGAGGATGTTAGCGAAGATGGCGCAGAGTCAGACGATCTTTAATTAAGGAGGCGCTATACTATGAAGAAAAAGATTTTAGCAACTCTTTTACTTGCAGTGCTTGCAGTATCTACACTTACAGGTTGTGGACTTGACAGCGTAGAGAATGCAAAGGAAATCGTTTCAGCCGTAAAGGATGAAGTTGATAAGCAGGATTCTGAAGATGGTACAAATGCTTCAGATGACAAGAAAGAGGATAAGAAGGACGACAAAAAGGACGATGACAAATCAGGCGTTATCGTAGCAAAGTCTGTTGATACTTCTAGCAAGTTCGCTTATGAAGTTACTAATGCAGTAATTGGTACAGATCCATATGATGACACAACTTTCATCGTATATGTAATCGGTACATTTGAGAACAACTCAGATGAGCCAATGGATTTTTCTAGTATCGTAGATATCACAGTTAAGCAGGGCGCTTTTGATCTTGATAGATCATATACACGTTCATTAAGCAAGCTTAACTATGCAGAGATTAAGCCAGGTGAGTCTATTCCAATTATCATGGGATACAAGCTTTTAAGCGGCAAGGAAAATGTTGATATTCAAGCAATTGACCGTCAGCATTATGCAAAGCAGGTTCTCTTTGAGCATTCATACACTATTGATGAGCTCGTAGAAAACACAAATGATGTTATCGATGATTACAATGATATCATCAGTGATGAGAACAACGACGATATTGATTCACTTTAATATTGAGTTTGAGCGCTATGTCGAAAGGCATAGCGCTTTTTTTACTTTATTATGAAGTAATTCTGTATTGTTGTAGCATTTGTGCAGAAGGACAGTTTTTTCGTTAAAATAGATAAACTTAAAAAAATAGGTTTTAGTTTCGCCCAAATTTTTGTATACTATTTGCGTGTTGTTTATATCTTAGTTTAATAGGAGGATTATTATTATGGCTATTGATCTTAAACAATACAAAGATATTCCACATGGCGATATGCCAGGTGACAAGGTAGAAATCGGCGAGGAGCACGTTAAAAAGGCAGAACTTATCATGACAGAGCTTAAGGGCATGCTTGATGAAGTTATTGCTAAGGACGGTAGAGCTGTTATCACAGTATGTGGTGGCTCAGGAGTTGGCAAATCAGAGACCGCATCTCTTTTAAGCTACTTCCTTAACGAGCAGGGCATTGGTGCTTACACAATGTCAGGCGACAACTATCCAAGACGTATTCCAATGTACAACGACGCAGAGCGTCTTCGCATCTTCCGCACCGCAGGCGTTAGAGGTTTGGTAAAAGCTGGCGAAGGTACTATGGAGCATTTCGACACAATAAGAAAATGGCAGCAGGAAGAAACTGATGCAGACCGCAGTCACGTATCAGAATTCCCATGGGCAGCTTCTTATATCGATGCAGGTCGTAAAGGCCTGGAGGGTTACCTTGGAACCACAAATGAAATCGACTTTGATGAAGTATCTGGTATTGTAAAGGCATTCAAGTCTGGCCAGGATAAGATCTACCTTAAGAGAATGGGTAGAACCGATTCTGAACTTTGGTATGAAGAGGTTGATTTTTCAACAATTAAAGTTCTAGTTATTGAATGGACACATGGTAATAGTGACCACTATGAAGGCGTGGATATTCCAATCCTTCTCAACAGTACTCCAGAGGAGACACTTGCTCACCGCAGAGCTCGTAATCGTGATGGAAAGACTGATAGTGCGTTCACAATGTTAGTTCTCGAACTCGAGCAAAATCTTCTCGTGTCACAGGCACATAAGGCGAAGATTATACTTTCAAAAGCCGGTGAGCTTTTGTCTTATGATGACTATAAGAAGCTTATGGGAATGTAATTTAAACAGGTTTTGAAATTTGGAGGTATAAAATGAGCAATGGACCTATGCTGAATGCTTACCCTGATTCAATGGGTGGCACTCTTGATGACATAGTAAAGGTTTTGAAGAAGGATGAGCTTAAGGATACATTCGAAAGCTTTTACATCCTTCCTAGTATTTTTAACACAGACTTAGATAGAGGTTTCTCTGTTATTGATTATGGAATCAATGAAGAACTTGGAAGCCGTCAGGCAATCGAGGACATTAAGGCAATGGATATTGACCTTAAGCTTGATTTTATTTTAAATCACGCATCTGTGTTATCTAAAGAGTTTCAGGATATCATCAAAAATGGTGAAAAGTCCAAATATAAAGATTTCTTTATTGACTGGAACAAATTCTGGGATGGCTGTGGTGAGATGACAGAGGCTGGTTATATCCAGCCAGATGAAAAGTATATCAAGGATATGTTTTTCAGAAAGCCAGGCTTACCAATCCTTATGGTTAGATTCCCAGATGGACGTAATGTGCCATATTGGAACACATTCTATCAGGAGGTTCGTTACAAGTCTTTAGAGGCTGAGGACCTTATGGAAGTTATGGATATCCAGTATGTGGCAGCACAGAGATTAGCAGAGTGCGTTAACTCACAGATTTCTGAGGGTTGTGCAGTTGCAGATCTTAAGCTTGGCAAATATGACAAGTATCGCTCACAGGTAGTAGAGCTTCTGGAAAGCAGTCGTAGATATTTAGGCCAGATGGATTTGAATATCAAATCACCATTGGTTTGGGAATTCTACGAGAATACACTTAAGACATTATCGTCTTACGGTGCAAAGATTGTTCGTCTTGATGCATTTGCTTATGCTCCAAAGGAGCCAGGTGAGAAGAACTTCCTTAACGACCCAGGTACATGGGATCTTCTTCAGAAGGTTAAGGAATTAGCAGACAAGAATCAGGTAACACTTCTTCCTGAAATTCATGCCAGCTATGGAGAGAAGATTTATGAGCTTGTAGCAAACAAAGGCTACATGACATACGACTTCTTCCTTCCAGGACTTCTTATCTATGCAATAGAGAAAAAGAATCCAGAAAAGCTTATTAATTGGGCAAAGGAATTAGTAGACAATGATATCCGCGTGGTTAACATGCTTGGATGTCACGATGGTATTCCGCTTCTGGATCTTAAGGGACTTCTCCCAGAAGACGAGATTCAGAGCCTGATTGATACTCTTGTTGCACGCGGTGGTTTTGTAAAGGATCTCCATGGTGCAAAGAACATGTACTATCAGGTAAATGCCACATATTACAGTGCACTTGGTGAGGACGACAAGAAGATGCTCTTCGCACGAGCTATTCAGATGTTTATGCCAGGTAAGCCACAGGTATGGTACCTTGACCTGTTCGCAGGCAAAAACGACCACGAAGCAGTAGCACGTGCTGGTGCAGGCGGTCACAAAGAAATCAATAGAACAAATCTCTCTATGGAGCAGATTGAAGCACAGCTTCAGAAGGATGTTGTTAAGAAACAGATTGAGCTCTTACAGCTTCGTAAGAATCATCCAGCATTCGGATTTGACAGCAAGCTTACAATCAACACAGAGGGATCAGTTGTTTCCTTTACATGGAGCAAGGGAGACGACACCATAACTCTTAAGGCTGATTTTGCTAGCCTTGAATATGAAATAATGTAATTTAAAGAGTTCTGCCTTTTGGCAGAACTCTTTTTTGTAGGTGTCCAGTTCAATATTTTGAGGAAAAGTATGAAGCTTACTTGTAATTAGTTTCAGAAGAAGGTATTATTACATACATCGAGTTTACAGGTGTAAAGGAGATGTGTTTTATGAGTAAATTATTATTTTTTGACATTGATGGAACTTTGATTAATTTTGATGGTGAATTGCCACAGTCGGCAGTGAAGGCTTTAAAGGCGGCGCAGGCTAACGGTCATAAGATTTTTATTTGTACTGGTCGTAGTAAGTGTCAGATTGAAGAGAGGCTGTTGGATATTGGCTTCGATGGAATTGTAGCAGCCGCAGGGGCTTATACAGAGTATCATGGAAACGTGGTTCATACTGAATACATGAAGCCAAGTACTTTGAAAAAGCTTTTGGATTTCTTTGATAAGAATAATATGGTCTATATGTTGCAGTGCTCTGACAAGATAATTTCTTCAACGGAGTCTCTTGAGGTTATGAGACGTACATTTATGGAAAAGCTTAAAACTAAGCCAAAGAGCATTGATAAAATATTTGCAGGACAGCTTGAGGACAATGATTTATCTTCGCATTATGATGTGTATGACAATGCAGAGAAGGCATGTTATTATTTGGCAGATATTCCATTTGATGAGATTGAGCAAACTTTGGCGGATGATTTTGACGTTACAGCTACCAGCTTTAAGGATTCTAATGATTCGTCTGGTGAGATTTCCCAGAAGGATGTAACAAAGGCATATGGAATGCAAAAGATAATTGATTATTTGGATTCATCGGCAGAGAATACAGTAGCTTTTGGGGATGGCCCTAATGATTTTGAGATGTTGGAATTTGCCAATATCGGAGTAGCTATGGGAAATGCTTCTCCTGAATTAAAGAAAAAAGCTGATATGGTTACCACTAAGATTACAGAAGATGGAATCTACAATGGTATGAAAGAGCTTGGCCTGATAGGATAAAAAGGAGGTATCACCTTAGTTGGTGGTACCTCTTTTGTGAATTAGTCTGGGAGAAATTATTTCAAAGGATTTCCCATAATCATATTTGAATTGTGGTATCTTCTGTCTTCAGTTACATCTACGCCAAACCAACTTGGTGGATTAAAATTGTTTGCTTCTTCAACTGAAGGAAATTCTACTTCTGCCATGATTAATCCCTCCATGTGTCCGTAGAAAACATCAAGTTCAATTGTATAAGGCTCAAGAGGAATTAGATAGCGGCGCTTTGTGATGGCATGACCGTCTATTTTTTCTAGAAGGTGTTCGTAGGATTCTTTTGTAAGCGCTGCTTCAAGTTCTTCACGTGACATAAGTCCACTACCTTTGTATGTGAGTACATATTTATCATTTTTTTTGCGGATGCGAACTACAGGATTCGTTGAAAGATATCCCTGTTCAATATCTACGTATTCATATTTTGACAAGTCGGGTAATTCTTTGATTAAAAATTTTCGCTCGATTTCCATTTATTTCACCTATCCTTTTTTACTATTAACTTGCTTCGTCTTGATATTTATTAAGACGTTTTTACCATGTTAGCATATATGTGTGGTTTATAAATGTCTTGAAAAACTTGCAATTGTGAGGTAAAATACTGTATACGAGTGTGGCTTAGGCCAGTGAATTAGTTTGAAAGGCACAGTGAGGTGCCATATTAAGGAGGATTTTATAATGATTACAGCCGGTGATTTTAGAAACGGTATGACAATCGAGATGGACAATAAGGTTTATCAGGTTATCGAGTTCCAGCACGTAAAGCCAGGTAAGGGCGCAGCTTTCGTTCGTACAAAGCTTAAGGATATCAAGGGTGGTGGTGTTACAGAGACATCTTTCCGTCCTACAGAGAAGTTCCCAGCAGCACGTATCGATCGTAAGGAAATGCAGTACCTTTACAACGATGGTGATCTTTACAACTTCATGGATGTTGAGACATATGATCAGGTTGCTCTTACATCAGACCAGATCGGTGATGCTCTCAAGTTCGTTAAGGAAAACGAAATCGTAAAGATGCTTTCACACAACGGTTCAATCTTCTCAGTAGAGCCACCTATGTTCGTAGAGCTTCAGATTACAGATACAGAGCCAGGTTTCAAGGGTGATACAGCTACAGGTGCTACAAAGCCAGCTACTGTTGAGACAGGTGCAGTTGTTTACGTTCCACTTTTCGTTGAGAACGGCGAGACAATCAAGATTGATACTAGAACAGGAGAATACTTATCACGAGTATAATGGAATAGAAAGAATAGTTTTTCTTGCGTATTCCGTGATAAATTATTGATATGGATTATAGAGAATACCCGCTTTCACAGCTTTTGCAAAATAGAAAAATATTTGCTGTATTTGATGAGGAGTTTCAGAAAGACACTTGGTTGGACGTTACTGCTCTTCTTGGAAGCGACAGCACAATCAATCAGCTATACAGGGACAGCATCGTTCCTAGTGAGACTCTTGATAGAATTGTGACTAGACTCTCTAGATAGTAAAATTCGAGCCTTGGCAAAAGCCAAGGCTCTTTTTTACTTTATAGCTGTCTAAAAATTGATAGTTTTTTGATTTTCCTCAGAAAATCAAAAACTATAGCTATGCTTCCCCTCAAAAAACATAAAGCCAGTTATTGTCAGAGAACTTCTGCAACAATATAGTCATAGCCCAAAAGATTGAGCTTTTCATTTGTGTAATCAAAATTATCTCTGTTAGCCAAAAGGACTTTAGATATTTTTGAATCTAGTTTTATGCTGATGCCTTTGTTTTGAAAGTTTGCTATTACAACAATTTTTTTTGTTCCCTTACGATAGTAGCAAACCAGGTTGTCCACATCAGTAAGGATAGGTTCGAAAGAGCCATAAATGAGAGAATCTTCATATTCAGGGTTCTTTCGAAGGGCAATCAGTTTTTTGTAAAAGCTATATACAGAATCTGAATCCGAAAGTTGGGATTCAAGATTAATTTCTTTGTAGTTAGGATTTACAAGTAACCAAGGCTGGGAAGTGCTGAAGCCAGCATTAGTATTCCCAGTCCATTGGAACGGAGTACGTGCATTGTCTCTTGAATGTTTACGCAACACTTCCAGTGCTTCTTTTTCTGTGAAGCCGAATTCTATTGCAGTGTTGTATAAATCTGTATTTGCACAGTCATCAAGTTGATCCAGGCTATCTACCTGGGCCAGGTTTTCCATACCAATTTCCTGACCCTGATAGATAAAAGGAATGCCTGGAAGAAGGAAGTATATACCTGCCAGCATCTTTTTGCTTTTGCTGGAAAGCTCAGATGCAGGGATATATCGTGAAACACCTCGAGGCTCATCGTGATTTTCGATTATATTTGATAAATAGCCGATGCCCTCAACTCTTTTATGAGCTTTGAAAATTGTATCTCTATAGTCATTTGGAGTAATTGTAATTCCACCTTTTGTGAATCTATCATTAAGGTCTAGTCCGCTTGTGGAAAAGTCGAACATAGATGAAAAATATCCTCTTTTTCCAATAAACAGTGGGAGCTCTGAATCTTTTTCATTGAACACTTCACCTACTGAAAAGGCATCATATTTTCGGAAAGTTTCCTCTGCCATTTCTGTAAGGAATTCTCCAATTCCTGTAGCTTCCTCTAGCATATTCCCAATATCTGAAAGACCATCATCTCTATCAACAGGATAGTTTTTGAATGGCAATTTTTTCTTAATATTTATAATGGCATCAATTCGAAAACCTGCAATTCCTTTATCCAGCCACCAGTTAATCATCTTGTATACTTCTTTTCGAAGAAGAGGATTTTCCCAGTTTAAGTCAGGCTGCTTTTTATGGAATACATGAAGATAAATTTTGTCATCATGACCTGGAAGCTTTTCCCAGCAGGAACCACCAAAATAGCTGCGCCAATTGCAAGGAAGTGGCTCACCATCCTTGTAATCTTCGATGTAAAAAAATTTTCCGTAGTGGCCTTCTGGGTCTTCGCAAGCTTTTTTAAACCAAATATGTTCATCAGAGCAGTGATTGACAACTAAATCCATTACAATGCCAATTCCACGTTTTTTACCTTCTGCAATTAATTCGTCCAAATCATCCATGGTTCCAAAACGTGGATCTATATTGTAGTAGTCTGAAATGTCGTAGCCCTGATCTGCTAACGGCGAACAGTATATGGGAGATAACCAGATAATATCTACTCCCAAATCAGATAAATAGTCAAGCTTTTCAATAATACCTTGAATATCGCCGATTCCATCCCCATTAGAATCTTTGAAGCTCTTTGGATAAATTTGATAAGCAACTTTGTTATGCCACCATTTGCGCTCCATTGTAAAAACCTCCTGTGCCTCCAATAAATTTATATCTAGCCCATTCCAATAATAAATGAGGCATAAGATACATATAACTTACTTGAAACTTATCATAAAAACCTTGACAGGTAAATAGGTTATACGTATAACTAAAAAACAAAGGGAGGTATTGATTGATGGTTAGGATAAAAGATATAGCTGAAAAATGTGGGGTTAGTACAGCTACAGTCTCATATGTGATTCATGGAAAAACAGAGAAAGTTTCACCGGCCGTTCGTGAAAAGATAGAAAAAGAAATTGCAGAAAGTGGGTACGTATCCAATCAATCTGCGCTATCGCTGGTGAGCAGAAACTCTGGACTTATAGGTGTTGCTGTAATGAATGGACAGGAGAAAAAGAATATTCTTGCTGATCCATACTTTGGAACCTTTTTTGCATACCTGGAGAAGGAATTACGTAAAAATGATAAATACATATTGATAATTTTAAATCAGAGCGCAGAAGATATTTTAAAGGATGCAATGTGTTGGAATCTGGATGGTTTGATTTTGTGTAATCATCAAAAGGGCGTGATGCTGGAAGTTTCAAGTCAGTTTGTTAAGCCTATAGTAACTATAGATGCATCCTTTACCTATCAATACAACAAACTTGTTCAGATTTTTGTGGACGACTTTAATGGTGGATACATTACAGGAAAATATTTCGCCAGCGCTGGTCATACTAATGTTGCAATGCTTGATGATACGGACTATGAGGCTGATCGTCATAGATGGAGAGGTTTCAAAAAGGCATTCGAGGATGCTGGAATAATGCTGGATGAAAGTTCGCATTTTATCATTGATATTGAAAAAGAAGAGATGATTGATGGTATGAATAGATTGTATCCAAGTATGCTTGAAAAGACTGCCATTTTTTGTATATCAGATTTTTATGCACTTCAGCTTATTAATTTTTTGCAAAGCAAAGGCTTGAAGGTGCCAGAAGATATATCTGTGTCTGGCTATGATGATATAAATTATTCAACTATCTGCACACCTAAAATTACAACAGTAAGCCAGAATGTTGAGAAGAAAGCTAAAATTGCAGCAGAAAGTATGTTGAATATGATTAATAACAAGGATGTGGAACATAATATAAAAATGCCTGTTGAACTTGTTATTAGAGAATCAACAGATTCGTTGTGAAAAATTACTAAAAAACTCTATCTTAAAATATAATATTTTAATAGTTATGTGCATAACCTTTGACGATAGTCTGCCACTGTATTACTTTGTTTGTAGATAGTTATTCGTGTAACCATAGTGAATAACTTAGGACTTAGGGGGATTAATGGAGGATTATCATGGAAAAGAAGTGGTGGAAAGAAAGCGTCGTATATCAAATCTATCCCAGAAGCTTTTGCGATTCTAATGGAGACGGTATAGGCGATTTGAATGGTATTCGAAGCAAGCTCGATTATCTTCAAAATCTTGGTATAAATGTAATCTGGCTAAGTCCAGTGTACAAATCACCAAATGATGACAATGGATATGATATTTCTGATTATCAGGATATCATGGATGATTTTGGTACGATGGAGGATTTTGACAATCTTCTTAAGGAAGCACATGAGCATGGCATCAAGATTGTGATGGATTTGGTGGTTAATCATACATCAGACGAACATAAATGGTTTGTTGAAAGCCGTTCCTCAAAGGATAATTCAAAGAGAGATTATTATATTTGGCGAGAGGGCAAAGATGGTAAAGCTCCAAACAACTGGGGCAGCTGTTTCTCTGGTTCTGCCTGGCAGTATGATGAAGCAACTGACATGTATTATCTTCATTGCTTTTCCAAAAAACAGCCAGATCTAAATTGGGACAATCCAAAAGTTCGTGATGAAGTTTTTAATATGATGACCTGGTGGTGCGATAAGGGAATTGACGGATTTAGAATGGATGTTATTTCCATGATTTCAAAGGTTGAGGGGCTTCCTGATGGTTATGTCTGGCCAGGTAGTCAGTACGGAGATTTATCAAACACCACAAACGGACCTCATGTTCATGAATATCTTCAGGAAATGAATAAAAGGGTTCTTTCTAAATATGACATAATGACTGTCGGTGAGTGCGCAGGAGTTACAATTGAACAAGCTCAGCGCTATGCCGGAAATGATCAGAAAGAGCTGAACATGGTGTTCCAGTTTGAACATACAAGTCTTGATTATGATGAAAATGGAAAATGGACTACAAAGAGATTTTATCTTCCAGATTTAAAAGAGAATCTTTCAAAGTGGCAAAATGAATTAAGTGGTAAAGCATGGAATTCATTGTATTGGGATAATCACGATCAGCCAAGAATTGTATCCAGACTTGGAGATGATTCACCTATTTCAGCCAAGTGTATTGCCACAATTCTACATATGATGCAGGGAACACCATATGTATATCAAGGTGAAGAGCTTGGAATGACAAACTGCAAATTCGGCACCATCGAGAATTGTCAGGACATAGAAATAATTAACGCCTACAACGACATAGTTGGTGGAGGCAAGCGGACAGCAGAGGACTTTATGAGGGCTGTGGAGGCAAAAGGTCGAGATAATGCCCGAACACCAATGCAATGGAACGCATCTGAAAATGCTGGATTTACTACAGGAAAGCCATGGTTAATGGTTAATCCAAATTATAAAGAAATAAACGCAGAGGCTGAAGTAGCCGATTCTGATTCGGTTTTCAGCTATTATAAAAAACTTATTAAACTGCGTAGAGACAGTGAGTGGTCTGATGTAATTGTTTATGGGGATTATGAATTACTAGATCTACAAAACGAATTCGTATTTACGTATTTAAGAAAATTAAATAATAAAACTCTATTAGTATTATGCAATGTAAGTAATGGGGAAATTGAATATCAGGTGCCTACTGATATTCACGGGGATGCTACTTTATTAATTTCAAATTATGAGAATGTAAAGCTTCAGAAAGATCTCAAGTTACCGGCATGGTTTTCTGGAGTATGGGAAATTTGAGTTATGTGCTGTAGAGCTAAATAAAACTAGCTCTTAAAATAAAAGCAAAAGAAGAAAAGGAGAGGAAGAATTATGAGAAGAAGGTTATTTTCACTTATGGTAGCAGGACTTATGGCAATGAGTCTTGTAGGTTGTGGCGGCGCTGATGGTGCTGGAACATCAGACTCAAAAGGGGCAGCTGGTTCAGGCAAGTCAATTCGTCTTGTAAATGGCAAGATTGAGGTTGATCCTCAGCTGAAGAAGCTTGCTGAAATGTATGAGAAAGAGACAGGTGTACACGTTGAAATCGAGTCCATGGGAGGCGGAATTGATATTCAGGGTGAGCTTAAGGCATACTATCAGTCAGCTAACATGCCAGATATTTTTGTTTGCGGCGGCGAAGCTGATTTCAACAACTGGGATGGTTTACTTCAGGATATGAGCGACCAGGCTTGGGTTAGTGATACAGATGCTGCATATGTTAGTGATGAAGGAACTGTTGGTTTCCCTTACACAACAGAGGCAGTTGGTCTTGCTTACAATGCTGATATTCTTGAAAAAGCAGGAGTTGATCCTGCATCAATTACAAGTCCAGATGCTATGAAAAAGGCTTTCGAAACACTTGATTCAAAGAAGGATGAACTTGGACTTACAGCTGTAATTGGTTATTACGCTGAGCCAGTAAATCTTTATTGGTCTACAGGAAACCACGTATTTGCAAACTACCTTGATGCTGGTCTTGATAGAGACGATACAACATACATTGATATGTTAAATGATGGTGGAAAGCTTGATGACAAGAGATTTGCGGATTTCGCAGATATGATTGAGTTATTCAACAAGTATGCAGATCAGGCACTTCTTGTTTCAGGTACATATGATCAGCAGATTTTAAATTTTGCATCTGGTAAGTATGCATTTGTAACACAGGGCTCTTGGATTGGTGCAACAATGACAGGTGATGACAAAGATGCTTATGCAGAAGCAGGCAACTTCAAGTGTGGTATGGCTCCATATGCTTTTGAAGATGGAATTGATACAATCCTTACAAACTCTCCATCATGGTGGGCAGTATACAAGGATGGAAATGTAGAAGAGGCTGAGGCATTCTTACAGTGGCTTACAACAGATGAGGCTCAGGAAGTGCTTGTAATGGAAGCTGGTTTCATTAGCCCTTACAAGTCATGCTCATACGTTGCAAATGATCCATTCGCACAGACAATTTCAGATTACACAGCAGCAGGAAAGACATCAGCATGGCATTGGCTCAACATGACAGATGGTTATGCACAGAACTATACAGGTCAGGTGTTTGCAGACTTTGCTTCAGGTGCAATTGATAAGGAAGGATTTATCAAAATCTTTAAGCAGGTTACTGAGCAGGCATATGCTAAATAATTAAGAAGAATTGTTATAGGATGAGCTGTTTTTGACAGCTCATCCTCTGTTATTGAAGAAGGGGGACTCTGTTATGAGTAGCAATAAATCAGCACAGGCAGTGGCATCGATTGTTGTTTTACTGGCGGGCCTGGCTAGTATAATTGGAGCCTTAATAATTGATTTAATGAGGTTTGAATTACCTTTTAGAGGTGGATTGTTGGTTCTTGGCATTTTGCTTTTTTTCACCGGATTGTATTTTATTCCAACAGAAAAGCATCATAAAACAATAATCAATATTATTTTCTTATTCCCATTGTTATTTTGTTTTGCAGTGACAGTAATTATTCCGTTTGGTTTAGGCCTCTTTTATTCCACAACAGATTGGAATGGAATCAGAATGACAGGCTTTGTAGGTCTTAGAAATTATACGGAGATGTTTAAAGATCCAAGCTTTTTGTGGTCATTAATCATTACAGTTGTATTTGTAATTATAAATATGATTGTTGTAAATGTAGTGGGTCTTGCTCTTGCTGTTCTTTGCACCAGCAAGATTAGAGCTGTAGGATTTTTCAGAGCAGCTTATTTTATTCCAAATCTTATCGGCGGTATCGTGCTTGGTTATATTTGGCAATTCATTTTTAATAATGTAGTTTTAAAATGGACGTTAGATGCATTCAACTATAACAGTTCAATGCTTTCAAGATATAACACTGCTTTTATGGCTATTGTTTTGGTTTATGTGTGGCAGTATGCTGGTTATATTATGATGATTTATATCACAGGTCTTACCACTGTACCAAAGGATGTTATTGAGGCAGCAGCAATAGATGGAGCAACAGCAGTACAAACTTTTTTCAAGATAAAACTTCCAATGATTGCTTCCACAATTACAATATGTACATTCCTTACTCTACAATCTGCATTCAAGCAGTTTGATGTAAATATGTCATTAACAAATGGAACTGGTTCGGTTCAGAATTTTATGGGACAGTATTTATCTAACGGTACTCAGATGTTGGCATTGAATATTTATAATACAGCTATCACAAAGAATAATTATGCAATGGGTCAAGCTAAGGCTGTGTTATTCTTCATCATCTTATCTATTGTTTCTATTGCACAGGTACGTATATCAAATAAGAGGGAGGTGGAGATGTAATGGTTAAAAAGCTAACACCCCTAGGAGTATTAATTAGACTTGTATTTTTACTTATTGCAATGTATGTTTTGTTCCCATTTGCACTTGTTGTAATCAATGTGTTTAGAAGTGCAAATGATATTGTAGCAAATCCAGTAAGTATGGCAGGGATGTCTGTGACAAAGCTTCACACCAATCTTGTTTCAGTAATAAACAATTCAAACTTTAGCTTTTGGTCAGCCTTTATGACATCAGCTGTTGTCACAATTCTTTCCCTAGTGCTTTTAGCACTTTTTGGAGGAATGGCTGCATGGGTAATTTGCCGAAACAAAACAAAATGGTCTACATTCATTTACATGACATTCATTGCATCAATGATTATTCCATTCCAGGTAGTAATGCTTCCACTTATTTCTACCTTTAGAGATGTTGGACAATTCCTTGGAATAAACATGCTTCAGTCATTCCCTGGTATTATATTTGCTTACCTTGGATTCGGCGGTGCTATGACAGTATTCATTTTAACAGGATTCATCAAAACAGTTCCATACGAACTGGAGGAAGCTGCTTCAATAGACGGATGCTCCCCAGAAAGAATCTATTTTAATGTGATACTACCGTTGCTGAAGCCACCAATCGTTACAGTTACAATCTTAAATGGTATGTGGATTTGGAATGACTATCTTCTTCCATCGCTGATGCTTGGCCATAATGGAAAGGTAAAAACACTTCCAGTTGCTGTACAGGCCTTCGTAGGCTCATATGTAAAGCAGTGGGATTTAATTCTTACAGCAGCTCTTCTTGCAATCATACCAATGATTATTCTCTTCTTGTTTGCCCAAAAACAGATCATGGGCGGTTTGGTAGACGGAGCAATCAAATCATAACCAACTATAATGAGAGTCCAATCAATCCCGATTGGCTCTCTTTTTTTGCGTAGTTGCCACATCCTCACTTAGCACAGGCCCCGGGCCGCCCCTTTACTATCTTGTCATGATTGATCGAAAATTCGTGAAATCTACACAAAATAGGGGATTGTCATATTATATAATGAAAGTGAGTCTTTATGAGTAAGGCTCAAGTTCTAGTGGATATCGTTAATACCCTAATGGAGGGCTAAGTGATGTCAAAGAAGCTTTTGATTATAAGTAATGGTTCCACTTTTATGGTGGAGGCAATCGAGAAAAATTTAAAGGCTGCAGGTTTTGATGTGATAAAATGTGAGCCTAAGATAAAGGATTTAAAAGAGAAGCTGGATGACGTGGAAATAGTCCTGGTATATTTGGGGGACTATGTGGACGAAGCTAGAGATGCATTTGTTTACCTGAAGGATATTTGTATTGAACAGGAAAAGTCACTTAATGTGATAGGGGATGCAACAGAGGTGGCAGACCTGAATCGAGTGGCTCCGCAGGGAACAATTGACCATATTTTCTCACGTCCATTGGATGTTAAAATGCTTGCAGAGGCAATGGTTGATATAGGAGAGGATTCAGGTGGAAATGTAAAAAAGTTTTCCATTCTTTTAGTAGATGATGACCCAACTTATTTGAAAATGGTAAAGGTATGGCTGTCAAAGAAATACAGAGTGACAGTGGTGAATTCTGGAATGCAGGCTATTACTTATATTGCAAAGAATACTCCAGATCTTATTCTGCTTGATTATGAAATGCCTGTAACAACTGGTGCGCAGGTGCTGGAAATGATACGAAGCGAAAATTCCACGGCAGATATTCCAGTTATTTTCCTGACTGGGAAAGGGGATAAAGATAGTGTTACGAAGGTTCTTTCACTAAAGCCACAGGGGTATATATTGAAGACTGCTGGAAAAATCAAAGTCATGGAGCAGATTGATGGATTTTTTGATGGATTGAAGAAAGAGTAAGTGGGATTTATAGACTAGTGTATTATTCTACAATTTGATAATATTATAGAAAATAGATTTGCTAAAAAGGGGGCAAAAAATGAGTGTTATTTTTTCTGATTCTATAAAATATATTGGCTGTAATGACAAGACAATCGATATTTTTGAAAGTCAGTATCCTGTACCAAATGGTGTTTCGTATAATTCTTATGTGATTATGGATGAGAAGATTGCGGTGATGGATACAGCTGATCCTCGTGTGACAGATGAGTGGCTTGCAAATTTGGATGAAGCACTTGAAGGCAGAAAGCCAGATTATCTTGTGGTTCAGCATATGGAGCCAGATCATTCAGGTTCTATCAAAACATTTTTAGAGAAGTATAAAGATACAGTAGTTGTTGGAAATGCAAAGACTTTCCCAATGATGGGACAGTTTATGGATTCAGCACTTTTTGAAAATCGTAAGCAGGTGGTGGCTGAAGGGGATACACTTTCTCTTGGTAGTCATACTCTTACTTTCGTAATGGCACCAATGGTTCACTGGCCTGAGGTTATGGTTACATATGAATCTTCAGAAAAGGTTCTATTTTCAGCTGATGGTTTTGGCAAGTTTGGTGCACTTAATGTGGATGAGCCTTGGATTGATGAAGCTCGTAGATATTATCTCAATATTGTGGGTAAGTATGGTGCTTCAGTTCAGGGATTGTTGAAAAAGGCAGGAGGCCTTGATATTCAAACAATATGTCCGCTACATGGACCAGTTCTTACTGAGAATTTGGGATATTACATTGATCTTTATGACAAGTGGAGCAGCTATAAGCCAGAGGAAGAAGGCGTGCTTGTGGTATCTGCATCTATCCATGGAAATACAAAAAAAGCAGCTCTTTCTCTTGTAGAACAACTTGAGGCTGCTGGAGTGAAGACAATGTTTATCGATGTTTGTCGCCAGTCTATGTCAGAGGCGGTGGCTCGTGCATTTTACTTTGATAAGATGGTTTGCTGCGCTAGTACATATGATGGTGGATTATTCCCACCAATGCAGGATTTCCTACATCATCTTACTGCAAAGGCTTATCAGAGTCGTAAGGTAGGATTTGTGGAGAACGGTACATGGGCACCACAGGCTGCAAAAAACATGAAGGCAATATTAGAGCCTATGAAGAACCTTGAGTTTTTAGAGCCTGTTGTGACTATCAAATCTACTCTTAATGCAGAAAGCACAGCAAAGCTTAGCGAGCTTGCAGCTGCATTAAAATAAAGCAGGTTATGCATCTACTCCATGGGATTTTCTGTATTCCGTTGGAGATACATCTTTGGCACGTTTGAAGGCCTTTGAAAAAGTAAAGGCATCTGAATAGCCAACAAGAAAAGCTATGCTACTGACGCTTTCTGTACTTTCAAGCAGAAGCTCAGTAGCTTTTTTCATGCGATATGAGCTTAGATATTCCTGTGGGGTATAACCAGTGGCGTGCTTAAAAACTCTGGTAAGATAGCTGCGATTTAAACCACAGGCACCTGCTATGTCAACAATACCGATAGGTTCTGAATACTTAAGGCGAATATAGTTGATTGCACTTTTTACATACGCCAGACGTGGATCTACATCATGGAGAACTCTGTTTTTGGAATGTGAAATCAAAAAATCAAAGAATTCATAAACCTTAGCATAGCAGTAGCATTCACGATTACTCTGTTCAAATATTTCATTTAGGATATCTAATAGTTTTGTTGAATCTCCATTTGGATAAAAAATCGGAATTTCATGGGTGACGCCTGCATTTGCAAAAAGCTCTAAGGTGCGAGGGCCGTCCACATGTATCCAGGTATATTCCCAAGGGTCTTCTTCATCAGCTTCATAATATGCTTTGCATTTTGCAGGGATTAGAAACCCTTGGCCTGCAGAGACCTGGAATTTTTTATCATCTAAAACAAGAACTCCTTTTCCTGATATGACATAGTGAAAGATAGTTCTGGTTCGAACAATAGGACCATAACTGTATTTTGGAACACATTTATAGCGTCCTACTTCAAACAGATAGAAGTCATTTGATTTTGTATAGTCAACGAATTTTACTTTGTCTACCCCAGTGTTTTCCATAATATCTCCTGTAAAGCTTTAATGTCACAAAATGACATTAATTTAGTCATTATAAACATCTACAAATTTTGAATATGACAATATAATGTATTCTATCAAAATTATTTAATTAATAATAGTTTTTATAGGAGGCATTATGGCAATCAAAATTTTTGAAAAGGAAAAACAGTTTCATTTATACAATTCAAAGATGAGCTATGTAATTGGTGAATGTCGCGACGGAGAGGTTGGCCAGTTATACTTTGGAAAAAGAATAAATGAAAATCAGATTATATATGGATATCAGACATTGGCAGGCAGACCACTTTGTTGCCCAGTGACAGAGGATGAGAATTATACAAAGGAGCTTGCAAGCCTTGAATATCCAGCATTTGGAAACGGAGATTTCAGAGGTGCAGCCTATGAAATTAGACAGAGCAATGGCTCACGTGTGACAAATCTTATGTATGACAGATATGCAGTATACAAAGGAAAGAAGCCGATACCTGGTCTTCCAGCCAGCTACGTAAATACGGATGATGAGGCAACCACACTGGAGATTGTTTGTGTGGATGATGTGGCAAAAGTAGAGGTTACACTTTACTACACAATCTATGAAAACTACTCAATCATTACACGTCATGCAAGCTTTAAAAATATTGGCGAAGACGAGGTGAAACTTACAAAGGCACTTAGCTGCTGTATCGATTTACCAGATTATGAGTATGATTGGATGCAGTTTGAAGGCGCATGGGGACGTGAGCGTTACCCACATGTTCGTTCTGTTGAAAAGGGTATGATTTCAATCGAGAGTATGAGAGGACATTCTAGTGCAAACTTTAATCCTTTCATCATCTTAAAGAGAAAAAATGCTGACGAGTTTCAAGGGGAGGCAATGGGAATCAACCTTGTCTACAGTGGTAACTTTGTTGCAAAGGCTGAGGTGGATAACTATGGCAAGCTTCGTTTTACAATGGGTATAAATCCTAACTGGTTTGTTTGGCCACTTAAGTCAACAGAGACATTCGATACACCAGAGGTTATTATTTCCTACACAAAGGAAGGCCTTAATGATTTGAGCCAGAATATCCACAAGTTCATGAACAACAATCTTGTCAGATCTCCTTACAAGAATAAGCCAAGACCAATTCTTCTCAATAACTGGGAAGCTACAGAAATGGAATTTGATGAGGAGAAAATCCTTAATATTGCAAGAAAGGGAAAGGAAGCAGGTGTAGAGCTTTTCGTACTTGATGATGGTTGGTTCGGAAAGAGAAATGATGATTATGCAGGTCTTGGTGACTGGTTCGTAAATACGGAGAAGTTGCCTGACGGAATCACTGGTCTTGCAAAGAAGGTTAATGAGCTCGGAATTGATTTTGGTTTATGGATAGAGCCTGAAATGGTTAACCCTGATTCTGACCTTTACAGAGCACATCCTGATTGGGTGCTTGCAGCTCCTGATAGAAGACGCACACTTGGACGTCATCAGATGGTTCTTGATTTTTCAAAGCCAGAGGTTGTAGATAACATTTACAATCAGCTCTATGATGTGATTTCAAAGGCAAACATCAGCTATATTAAATGGGATATGAACCGCTCTATCACAGAGTGTTTCAGCCAAAATGTTGAACCTGAATATCAGGGAATGGTTTATCACAAATATATCATGGGTGTTTATAGCCTCTATGAAAGACTTATTGCTGCATTCCCACACATTCTATTTGAGTCATGCGCTAGTGGTGGTGGTCGTTTTGATGCAGGTATGCTTTATTATGCACCACAAGCTTGGTGCTCTGATGATACAGATGGACATGAGCGTGTAAAGATTCAATATGGTACAAGCTATGGTTATCCAATTTCATCAATTGGTGCCCATGTTTCAAAATCACCTAACAACCAGACTGGACGTACAATGGATGCCGATGATAGAGCTAATATTGCATGCTTCGGTACATTTGGATATGAGCTTGATTTGAATGAAGTATCTGAGGAAGAGTTTGAGCAAGTTAAGAAGCAGATTGTGTTTATGAAGGAATATAGAGGCCTATTCCAGTATGGTACACTTTATCGCCTTCAGTCTCCATTTGAGAAGAATACAGCAAGCTGGATGGTTGTTTCAGATGATAAGAAGACAGCAGTTGTTGTAATGTACAAGTCTCTCAAAACACCAAATGTTGGAATGGAGACTATAAAGCTTCAGGGACTTGATGAGAATCTTGTATATACAGTAAATGATGGTGAAAAGCTATATGGTGACTTCCTTATGGAACGTGGCCTTGGTACATTGAGTAAGGATGAACCATGGTATCTTGATGACGGTGACTTTACTTCAAGAATGTTTATTTTAAAAGCAAATTAATGGATAGAAAGGTTGGGAAGTGCATTCCCAACCTTTTTTATAAGTCACATAATGACATCTTTTAGATAAATAACTCCATACCACAGATAGAAGAAGATATGTATTATATACATAGTTTCGGAGGAAAACGTAAACTGAAAACTTAAAAATTGGGAGGTAATTTTTATGAAGGCTAAGAAATTGGCAGCCTTGATCCTCAGTGGATTTATGGCAATGTCTATGATGGCTTGTGGTTCATCTGGGGATTCTACAAGTACAGACACAACAACAGGTAGTGATGCATCTACAGAGATGAAAGGCAGTGTTGAGGGAGAGCTCACTGTTTCAATTTGGGATGAAAACCAGCGCCCAGGACTTCAGAAAATCATTGATGAGTGGTCAGCAGAATCTGGAGTTAAGGCTACAATTCAGGTAGTTGGATGGGATGATTATTGGACACTTCTTGAGGCTGGTGCTTCAGGTGGACAGCTTCCTGATGTATTCTGGATGCATTCAAATCAGGCACAGAAATATATGGAAAATGACATGCTCATGGATTTAACAGACAAGATTGAAGCAAGCGATAAAATCGATATGGGCAACTACTATGAAGGAATCGTTGATCTTTACAAGTCAAACGGCAAGCAGTACGCAGTTCCAAAGGATATCGATACAATCGCTCTTTGGTACAACAAGACAATCTTTGACGAGATGGGTGTTGATTATCCAGATGACACATGGACATGGGATGATTTTGCAGCAGCTGCAAAGAAACTTACAAACGATGATCACTGGGGATATGCAATTGCACCATCTAACAACCAGGATTCATTCTACAACGCAGTATATTCAATGGGCGGAGAAATCATCAGCGATGACAAGAAAGCTTCAGGCTATGATAAGCCAGAAACACAGAAGGCTATTCAGATGTTTGTAGATATGGTTCAGGAAGGTTCTTGCCCAGACCTTAACACAATTTCAGAATCTGGTGCAGATGTTCTTTTTGAGTCAGGTAAGGTTGCAATGGTTACACAGGGCTCTTGGATGGTAGCAGCATTCAAGGATAACGAGTACACTGCAGAAAACTGCGATGTTGCAGTTCTTCCAAAGGATGCAAAGACTGGTAAGAGAGTTTCAATTTACAACGGACTTGGTTGGGCTGCTTCAGCAGATACAAAGAATCCAGATGCAGCATGGTCACTTATTGAGTGGTTAGGCTCAAAGGAAATGCAGGAGAAGCAGGCAGAGCTTGGCGTTACAATGTCAGCTTATGAGGGATGCTCAGACAAGTGGGTTAACTGTACAGATAAATTCGACCTTAACGGTCATATGAAGATGCTTGATGCAGATCTTGTATTCAGACCATACTCTAAGTACACAACAGTATGGGAGGATATGCAGACAGAAAAGCTGAAGGAAGCTTGGACTGGCGACAAGGATGTAAAGACTGTTTGTCAGGAAATCTGTGACAGCATGAATCAGACTCTTAGTGAAGAGTAAACTTTTTTCTTCTTTTTCATAATAATAAACGTATTAAACTGATTTAGGGTGCAGTGTTCAATGCGCTGCACCTTATTCTTTTTTTAGGAGAGTTGTGTTATGAGTAATAAACCAAAAGTGACTGGACGTGAGAGAAGTGAATTTATATGGGGATGGCTTTTTATACTTCCAACAATGATCGGTCTTATCGTTTTAAACATCATTCCAATATTTCAAACAATTTATCAAAGTTTTTTTAAAACTGGAGATTTCGGAAGAGGTAACATCTTTGTAGGTGGAGCCAATTATGCAAAGGTGTTTGCAGACACAGAAGTTTGGCAGGCACTGTTTAATACATTGAAATACGCAGTAGTTGAAGTTCCAATTTCTATTATTATTTCGTTAGTATTAGCTGTATTTTTAAATGGGAAAATTAAGGGCAAAAGTACCTTTAGAACTATATTTTTCCTTCCTATGGTGGCAGCCCCAGCAGCAATTGCCATGGTTTGGAAATGGCTTTATAACTCAGAATTTGGATTGCTAAATCACATTCTTCCAGGAAAAACAAACTGGGTATCAAATCCAAAGATTGCTATATACTCAATTGCTATCATTGGTATTTGGTCAATCATTGGTTACAACATGGTTCTTTTCTTGGCAGGTTTACAGGAAGTGCCAAAGGATTATTATGAGGCAGCAGCTATTGATGGTGCAACAGGCGTGCAGCAGTTTTTCAGTATTACAGTTCCACTGGTGTCACCAACAATCTTCTTTGTGCTTGTTACAAGAATCATTGCAGCTATGCAGGTGTTCGATGTTATATACATGGTAATCGACAACAACAATCCTGCATTATACAAGACACAGTCATTAGTTTGTCTCTTCTATAAATATTCCTTCCAGCAAAGCAACAAAGGCTATGGAGCAACAGTAGTTGTAGTACTTCTGGTGGTTATCATGTTCTTTACAGTTTTACAGATGATTGGTCAGAAGAAATGGGTACATTACAATTAAGGGAAGGTGATAGATATGAAGAATAAAAATAAGGCTATAATATATGTAGTATTGATAGTAATGTCCTTCATTATGTTGGTTCCATTTGCATGGATGGTGCTGACTGCCTTCAAGACAGTAGGTGAGTCAACACAGATGGATCCTTTTGTAATTCTTCCATCAAAGTTCAGACTAGAGAACTTTGATGAGGTTATGCATAACGTAAATTTTGGACGCTTGTACTTTAATACAGTTATGATGATTGTGCTTCGTGTTCTTTGCGCAGTGCTTACATCAACAATTGCAGGCTATGCTTTTGCAAGACTCAACTTCAAAGGTAAGAACTTTATGTTTGGTCTGGTATTATTCCAGATGATGATTCCATCTCAGATTTTCATCATTCCTCAGTATGTTATGGTAAGTAAGTTTGGATGGACCAATTCTATGCTTGGACTCTTGTTCCCAGGTTTGGTTTCAGCTTTTGGTACGTTCCTGCTTCGCCAAGCATATATGGGACTACCAAAGGAATTGGAGGAGGCTGCACGACTTGACGGCTGCAACATCGGACAGACTTTCCTGTTTGTAATGGCCCCACTTGCAAAATCATCGATGGTTGCACTGGGTATCTTTACAGCTGTGTTTGCTTACAAAGATCTGATGTGGCCAATGATTGTTTGTCCTGATACAAATCAGACAACCCTTGCAAGTGCACTTTCAAAAATGCAGGGACAGTTTTCATCAAATTATCCGGAGCTTATGGCAGCTGCCCTTATAGCATGTCTTCCAATGATTGTAATCTATGTAATTTTCCAGAAGCAGTTTATTGAAGGTATTGCTACATCAGGAGGAAAGCTCTAAAACGTAGATGCTTGTTTTGCTGATGAAAATAAAAAAACATCTCAAATAGAAAAGAATTTAAACAGGTGACAGATGATTTTTTCATCATGCACCTGTTTATTTTGCGCTTTAATGCTTTAATACGTTAATACATCAAATTGCAAACACTTTAAAGTGTGTATATAATAGAAACATTCGCTATATAGAAAAGGAGAATAGTATTATGAAAGCGGAATTTAAACCTTACATTCCTGCGGATAAGGTTACTTCAGAGATGACGCCAACATCTATCATCATGGGTCTTCTTCTTGCGGTAATCTTCGGTGCAGCAAATGCATACCTTGGACTTAGAGTAGGTATGACAGTTTCTGCTTCTATTCCAGCAGCTGTTATCTCAATGGCTGTTATCCGCATCATCATGAAAAAGAATTCAATCCTTGAAAGCAACATGGTTCAGACAGTAGGTTCTGCTGGTGAATCACTTGCAGCAGGTGCAATCTTCACAATGCCTGCACTTTTCATTTGGGCAAAGGAAGGCGTTATGCCAACACCTTCACTTGCAACAATCACTGTAATCGCACTTTTCGGTGGATTACTTGGTGTATTCTTCATGGTGCCACTTCGTAGTGCACTTATCGTTCAGGAGCACGGTGTGCTTCCATATCCAGAAGGAACAGCTTGTGCAGAGGTTCTTTTAGCTGGTGAGGAAGGCGGTTCTTCAGCAAAGAGCGTATTCATTGGTATGGGAATCGGTGCTGTTGTAAAGTTTGTTGTTGATGGACTTTGCGCTATCCAGTCAGTATTCACAATCAAGCTCGATGCTTTAAAGACTGAGTTCTCTGCAGAGGTATATCCAGCACTTGTTTCAGTTGGTTATATTTGTGGTCCTCGTATTTCAGCATACATGTTTGCCGGTGGTATCCTTGGTTGGTTCGTTCTTATCCCAGCTATCGTTACTTTCGGTGGTGATATCGTTATGTATCCAGCAGACATTTCTGTTGCAGAGCTTTACGCAACAGGTGGTGCTTCTGCAATCTGGGCAAAGTACATCAAGTACATTGGCGCAGGTGCCGTAGCTTCAGCTGGTATCATTTCACTTATCAAGACACTTCCACTTATTGTTAGAACATTCGTAGATTCACTCAAGAGCATCAAGACTGCTGGTTCTTCATCTACAGAGCGTACAGCACGTGATATGGATATTCGTTTTGTTCTTGGTGGTATCGTAGTTCTTATCCTTGCAATCTGGCTTGTGCCAGCAGTACCAGTTACACTTCTTGGCGCAATCATTATCGTAATCTTCGGTTTCTTCTTCAGTGCCGTATCTTCACGTATGGTTGGTCTTGTAGGTAGCTCAAACAACCCAGTTTCTGGTATGACAATTGCTACAATCCTTATCGCAACAATCTGCCTTAAGGCTATCGGCGATGTTGGTGTACACGGTATGCAGGGTGCTATCGCAATCGGTTCTGTAATCTGTATCGCAGCATGTATGGCTGGTGATACATCACAGGATTTAAAGACAGGTTACATTCTTGGTGCTACACCAGTTAAGCAGCAGATCGGTGAGATTCTTGGTACAATCGCAGCAGCACTTGCTATTGGTGGTGTTATGATTCTTCTTGATTCTGCTTATGGATTTGGTTCAGATATGCTTGCAGCTCCACAGGCTACAATGATGAAGATGATTATCGAAGGTGTTATGGATGGAAACCTTCCTTGGACACTTATTTTCATCGGTGCATTTATTTCAATCGTTGTTGAAATCCTTGGTATCGCAGCACTTCCTGTTTCAATCGGTCTTTACCTTCCACTTGAGCTTTCAGCTACAATCATGCTCGGTGGTCTTGTTAGAAAGTTTGCTGACAAGAAGTTTGGTGAGCAGAAGGATGAGTCAGGAAAGGGAATTCTTTTCTGTTCAGGACTTATTGCTGGTGAAGGTATTGTAGGTGTACTTCTTGCAATCCTTACAGTTGTAGGTATTACAGACAAAATCAACTTAAGCGCTGTAATCCCAACAGGCAATGTACCAGCATTTATCCTTATTCTGTTAATCACAGCAGCTGTTTATAAGTCAGCTATGGCAAAGAAGAATGAAAAATAAAGAAAATTTTTTAGACCGAGTCTATAAAATAAATGACACAATTGATTGGGTGGAGAATGAATCCGGTCAGGTGATTGTGGAAATGGAAAACAAAGGATTTACAAATCGAATCGCCCAGCGCTTTTTCAAGAAGCCTGCAAAATCCTATATCACTCTTGAGGGATTCGGAAGTTTTATCTTCAAATGTGTGGATGGTCAGAGAAGCGTCTACGACATAGGCCTTCTTGTTCATGACAAATATGGAGATGATGCAGAACCTCTCTATGAGCGTCTCAGCATCTACATGAAAAAGCTTGAGCAGGTTGGATTCGTTACCCGAGTATAGTAAAAAGGATTGATTACGTTAAAAGCGTAATCAATCTTTTTTTTAATCTCATCATAATCTCCAATTAGTTAAAAGCAAGTTTTGCTATAAGATGTGTGTGAATGACAAAACTCTAGCTTAATTTACAGAATATTTGACTATTTTTTGAACTGTTGTAGCATTTTGTGACTCATCATAGCCATTGTGGTAATATATTCTATGTGACAATAGTGTGATAGTAGGATTGCTATTATATATCACATAAAGATAATTATTGTTACCGAGGAGGAGAATATGGAATCTAAACACATTTTAATTGATGACATACAGGGCCAATTTGATGATATCAATGAAGTCCTTGATGATTATCTCTTTCGATTAAATATCACTGGTAAGAATGCACTTAGATTCAATCTGCTTACAGAGGAAGCGGTGAGACTGGCTAAGTCTATACTTCAGGAAGGAGAGGCTGTCGAGCTGTGGTTTGATGGTAATGCCAGAGTATCACATATTTGTTTGCAGGCTAAATGTGATATGAATGCAAATAAGGCGGAAGAATTTGTATCCATTTCATCAAAACATATGAACGAGGCAGATAGAACTTTCTTTGATGATTTGAAAGAGGCAATTGTAAAACCAAAGAAGGCTACATGGTCTTTAGCTGCATATGAAGCAAAGCTTTTGATTAAACGTCGAGAGGATAAGTATTCACAAGAAGCGTGGGAAAACTTGGAGCGTTCTGTACTTGCCAGTCTTGCCGATGATATTTCAGTTGGGGTAAAGGGCAAGTATGTGTTGATGATTATCACAAAGGACTTTACTGAATCTATTGAGGAGGTAAATGGCAAAAAGCCAAAGCTCCACACAGAGCGAATTTATTTTAATAATGATAGTGAGTTTATTAGTAACGCATTATCTTCTGTAGATTTAGGGCTTTCTGCTTTGGAACTGAGTAAAAAGGAAGAGCTTCATGTAAAGCTTCTATTCGAAGAGACCATCGGAATGGTTAAAGAAATATCTGGGGATTTTTCAGCAATTATATGGGCAGAAAGATATAAAAGACAGTGTGCAATTCGTTTGATTCTTGCTACAAGAATGGATATTGATAAAAAAACTGAATTTTTAAAGGCTTCTACAACCAAGAAAAATGCAGCAGTTGTAGGAATCATGGACAAAATCAGAGATGTGATTGAGACTGGTGTACTTAGCTATGAGGGTGTTTCTAAACTTCAGCAGCAGTATGGTGGCGGTGGAATGATAAACTATGGTTCCATGGGTACGTATATTGATGTAGGAATATCATCAGCTCCAGGCTCTTATGGTGGATTTAGTTGGTCACTTGAAGATTATAAAAATTCGCTACAGGAACAGATGAATGGAGAGTTTGGAAAAGAAGCTTGGGATGAGCTTGAAAAATCTATAGTTGCAAGTCTGGCAAGAGATGTAATTGTTGGGATAAAGAAGGATAGTGTTACAATGACAATAGTTTATGATGTCAAGGAGGAGAAATAGTTATGCTAAATATTACAAAGGAACAGAATGGTGGAGTTGTATTTATTTTATTAGAGGGACGTCTTGATACAAGTACAGCCCCAAATCTTGAAGAGGAGTTAAAGGATTCTTTACAGGGTATCAGCGAACTTGTATTTGATTTATCTAAATTGGAATATATTTCCAGCGCAGGACTTAGAGTGCTTCTTTCAGCACAAAAAACTATGAACAAACAGGGAAATATGGTAGTAAAGAATGTATCAAATTCTATCATGGAAATTTTTGATGTGACAGGATTCTCGGATATTCTTACTATTGATTAAAAATAGGAGACTAAATCATATAACGGTCATAAGAATTGGTTTAATTCTTATGACCGTTATTTTTTTAGAATCTTTTGTACTAAAAAATAGACGATAATTTAAGAACGATTATGTTAAAGTATTAGACATGAGGGAGCTGTTTAAGTAATTGGGTATTTAAATAGTGAGGTATGAGAATAATGGAAAATCAATATCTTAGAATTCTATCAAGGCAATTCCCAAATGTGGCATCAACTGCCACAGAAATTATTAATTTACAATCTATACTTAGCCTGCCAAAGGGGACAGAACATTTTCTTTCAGATATTCATGGTGAACACGAACAATTTGCACATGTGTTGAAAAATGGTTCTGGTGCAGTTAAGCGCAAGATTGATGAAGAATTTGGGAATATGCTTTCTGAAAAAGAAAAGCGTGATCTGGCAACTCTGATTTACTATCCAAAGGAACGAATGAGAATGATTGAGCAATCTGAGTGGGGAAAGTCCATGGAGGATTGGTATGTGGTGATGATTAATCGCCTTATTCAGGTGTGTAAATCTGCAGCAAGCAAGTATACTCGCTCAAAGGTTAGAAAAGCTCTTCCAAAGGATTTTGCTTATGTGATTGAGGAGCTAATTACGGGGCGCAGAGATCATGGTGATCAAGAGGCTTATTTTAATGAAATCATACATACTGTTATTCGAATTGGAAAAGCGCCAGAGCTGATTACTGCATTATCCACAACCATCAGCCGATTTGTAGTAGATCATCTTCATATAGTGGGAGATATTTATGATCGTGGTCCGGGACCACATATTTGCATGGATACACTTATGAACTACCATAGTGTGGATATCCAATGGGGAAATCATGATGTTGTGTGGATGGGAGCTGCCACAGGCCAGCTTGCATGTATTGCCAATGTCCTTAGATTTTCAGCTCGCTATGGCAATTTGGATATTTTGGAAGATGGCTATGGAATAAATCTTCTTCCCCTTTTTAAATTTGCTATGGATACCTACAAAGAGGATCCTTGTGATTGCTTCAAGCTTCATTATCGTGAGGGAGAGTATGACCTTGCAAATGCAGAAATTGATAGGAAAATGCACAAGGCCATTGCTGTTATTCAATTCAAAGTAGAGGGGCAGCTTATAAAAGATCATCCAGAATTCCATATGGAAGACAGGTTGCTTTTAGACAAAATGGATTTGACCAGAGGGGTCATAACAATTCAGGGGAAAGAGTATGAACTTTTGGATAAGAATTTCCCTACAGTAAAACCAGATGATCCATATGCTCTTTCAGCTGAGGAAGCCGATGTTTTAGATAAGCTTAGAAATGGATTTATCAAATGTGAAAAGCTCCAGGAGCATGTGAGATTTTTATATCGTAAAGGCGGATTGTACAAGACCTACAACAACAATCTTTTATTCCACGGATGTGTTCCGCTGGATGATAATGGCCAGCTGAAAGAAGTTGAAATAAATGGAAAGAAGTACAAGGGCCGGGCATTATATGATGCCTTAGAACAGCTTTTACGACAGGGATATTATTCTGTTGATGCTGAAGAAAAAAAGCGTGGAATGGATATGATTTGGTATACCTGGTGTCATTCAAATTCACCTGTTTTTGGCAAGGATAAAATGGCCACCTTTGAACGATATTTTATTGCTGAAAAGGAAACTCATGTGGAAAAGAAAAATCCTTATTATACTTGGTATGATAGGGATGAGACTGTCACCATGCTACTAAAGGAGTTTGGATTGGAGTCACCTGAAAGCCATATCATCAATGGACATGTGCCAGTGGAGGCCAAGAAAGGGGAACTTCCTATCAAATGTGGCGGACGTCTTATTGTTATCGATGGTGGCTTTTCAAAAGCATATCAGCCAAAGACTGGAATTGCGGGATACACACTCACATTCAATTCCTACGGATTTTTGTTGGCTGCACATGAGCCATTTGAATCAGTAGAAAAAGCTGTAGAAACTGGTAGTGACATTCACTCAGATACAGTGTTGGTACAGCATGTAGATAGAAGAAAAACTGTTGCGGACACCGACAATGGACAGAATATAAAACAGACAATCAAGGAACTGGAGGAACTACTTGAAGCCTACAGAACTGGATTGTTGGTTGAAAAAGAATAATTTGACCGGAAAAAACTATTGTTTCTCCACCTGAAATATTTTCCTAGACTATTAAAATAGTATATGACACAAAAAATGTAATTGTCATCAGGAAATGAAAATAGTAGGAGAATATTGGGATGATTAGAGAAACAGTAGTTGAAAACGGTACACTTCGTGGATTGCCTGGAGCAGATCCAAGGGTAACTGTTTATAAAAAGATTCCATTTGCAGCACCTCCAGTAGGAGCAAACAGATTTCGTGCACCCCAGCCAGCGGAAAATTGGGAAGGGGTTAGAAACTGTTTTGAGTTCGGGCCACTTTCAATGCAGGATGTCCCACAGGGGGGCGATGGACTTTATGATAGAGAATGGCATGTAGATGATGGCTTGAAGTCAGATGAGGACTGTCTTTATTTGAATGTATGGACACCGGCAAAAGCAAGGGGCGAAAAGCTTCCAGTATTGGTTTGGTTTTTTGGCGGAGCCTTTCAATGGGGATATACTTCAGAGATGGAGTTTGACGGTGAGCGACTAGCCAGACGTGGTGTAGTTGTAGTAAGTGTGAATTATCGTTTAAATTGCTTTGGCTTTTTGGCACACCCGGATATCACAAAGGAAGCACCTGATGCTCCTGGAAATTTTGGACTTTTAGACCAAAAGGCTGGACTTCACTGGGTGGCTCGAAATATAGCAGCATTTGGTGGAAATCCAGAGCAAATTACTATTGCAGGTCAGTCAGCAGGAGGCGCCAGCACAATGAATCAGTTGGTTTGCGAAGCCAATAGAGATATTGTAAAAGGTGCAGTGATTTTAAGTGGTATAATACGACTCCCAAGCGAAGGAGAGGATATCTTCAAGCCAATAGATTTGCAGGAAGCTGAAAAGCGTGGCCAGGACTTTTTTAAAGAGCTTGGTGTGAACACACTGGAAGAGGCCAGAGCTCTTTCTGCAGAAGAAATCTTTAATGGTTACAATCGTTATGTTCAAAATCATCCAAGGATGTTCCCTATCATAGATGGAGTGTTCTGTAAAGGTGATCCAGTTGAACGATTTATAGATGGCGATTGTGCCAAGGTTCCAGTAATTGCTGGAAACACTTCCGACGAATTCATTTTCGATAAAATAAATATGGTGGAGCGTTCTGTAAAGAGCACCTTTGATGATGCGCTGAAAAAGGATCCAAGCAGAAAACTTTACTATTATCGTTTTGATACAGATATTCCAGGAGACGGAGTGGACTATCCAGACAATTTCCATTCAGTAGATTTGTGGTTTTTCTTTGAGTCCCTTGGGAAATGCCATCGTCCATATGAAGGAAGACATTTTGATCTGGCTAGGCAGATGTGCGATTATTTTGCTCAGTTTATTAAAACAGGAAATCCAAATGGTATAGGTCGTGACATGCATTCACTTCCAAGGTGGGAAGCCTTCAGTCTTGAAAAAAGAGATGAGATGGAATTCTTAAGTCAAGGTGCAAAGCCTCGTCGGGAAGGTGGAATTCGACAGAACACAAGAAAGCAGGCAGTAAACCCATATCTTCCATCATGGGAATACATACCTGATGGGGAGCCATACGTTTTTGGAGACAGAGTATATGTTTATGGTTCTCATGATTCATATAATGGTGCAGCCTTCTGTTTGAGAGATTATGTTTGCTGGTCAGCTCCTGTGGATGATTTGGGAAATTGGCACTATGAGGGTGTTATTTACAAAAAGACTGACGACCCTCTTAATGAGGATGGACATATGTGCCTATATGCCCCAGATGTGACAGTGGGACCAGATGGCAAATACTATCTCTACTACGTACTAGATAAAGTCAGCATTGTGTCTGTTGCGGTGAGTGACACACCTGCTGGACCATTTAAGTTTTATGGTTATGTTCATTATCAGGATGGTACACGTCTAGGTGAAAAGCCAGGTGATGAGCCACAGTTTGACCCTGGAGTTATGACAGAAGGAGATGAAACATATCTTTACACAGGCTTTTGTGGACAGGGAGACAAGAGCCGTACAGGAGCACAATTCACGATGCTGGATTCTGATATGCTTACTATCAAGAAAGCTCCTGAAATCATTGTGCCAGGAAGCTGCTACAGTCAGGGCACAGACTACGAAGGACATGCATTCTTCGAGGCCCCATCTATCAGAAAGCATAATGATACATACTATTTCATATATTCATCAGAGGTAATGCACGAACTTTGCTATGCAACCTCGGCATCACCTGCTGGGCCATTCAAATATGGTGGCGTAATTGTAAGCAACTGTGATTTACATATAGATACCTACAAAGCCAAAGACAAACCGGTTGCACCTGGTGCAAACAATCATGGTAGCATTGTCCAAATAGGAGATGACTGGTACATTTTCTATCACAGACACACCAACGGAACATGGCTTTCCCGTCAGGGATGTGCTGAAAAAATTCACTTTATGGAAGATGACAGTATTCCTCAGGTAGAAATAACATCCTGTGGACTAAATGGTGGTCCTCTTTCAGATATTGGTGAATATCCAGCATATGTTGCTTGCAACATTTTTAATGACAACACGGGTATATACGTGGAACAGAGTAATCCTCGTATTGTTCAGGAATATGGAACCTCGGGCCATGAAGACAGTTATATTACGGATATCGTAGATTCTACAGTAATAGGATTTAAATACTTTGACTTTAAGAATGTCACAGGAATCAGAATTAAAACTAGAGGCTACGGAGCTGGCTGCTTTGAAATACTTACAGCTATTGACGGCCCAGTTATTGGCAGAGTAAATATAGAGTTTCAGAATATATGGACTGCAGCTGAAGGAGAATTCAAGCCACTTAACGGAACTTCAGCCCTTTACCTTCGTTTCAAAGGTAATGGAAATACACAACTATCAAGCGTGGAGATGCTGCACTAAGTGCAGCTCTCTTTGCTTTATAGAGGGAGAACTATATTTCCTCAACATAATTAACGTACTCAAGTTCAGATAGCATATCAATAACATCCTGATGATTTTGAAGTTTGTCCATTTCCAAATCAATCAGTACAGCCATATCTGTAGATTGTAGAGTTTTTTCTCTGGTTTTTGTCATACTACTTACGGAAAATCCGGCTTCCTTTAGGGCTTTTGTAAGTTTCGGAACCCCTCTATCCTTTGCAAGTTCAACATATATAGATATGTATCTACTATTGTTTTCTACAAGCGCACTAAATCTCAGTAGGATAACATTTGTAATAAGCACAAACACAAAGCAAAACACACCGACTATCATATATCCTGCGCCGATTGCCATCCCCATACAAGATGTAACCCATAAAGATGCCGCCGTAGAAAGCCCCTTTATCTGGTTCTTTCCAGTAACAAGAATCGTACCTGCGCCTAAGAATCCAATTCCGCTGACAACTCCTGCAGGGATTCTACTAACATCTGCATCTAAACCTGGAAGCATAGCAAGATACAAATTCAAGGCTGTTGCAACTGCAGATCCTAAACTAACTAAAGCAAAAGTCTTTATTCCAGCACTATGGTGTCGCAGTAAACGTTCCCAACCTATTAGACAGCCTAATAAGGTTGCAATTCCCAACCTAACAACCACAGCAACTTCATTCATCGACTGTAAGTATTCCCAAATTTCTCTCATAGTCTCACCCCAACCTTTGCATTGATATTTATTACATTCATTATACACTAAGCAGTTCTCCACTATTAAATAAAATTTGATAATAGTGTTAACATTCACAGTCAGGTAATCACCAACTCATGCTGCCCCCGCAGGCCGCGCCGCCCACCATGGGATGGAAAACTATTTCGCGAATATTATAATTTATCAACATGCAAGGAATTGAGCATCTGCATGTGTCTTTTGGGGAATGAACTGTTTTCAATAATGTATGACTGAAGCGGACACATTGAGCAAATTGATATATTTTAAAAATATTTGCAGAGTACTTGGGTTCATATTACATTTGCTAAGAATAATTAAAAAAGCAGGTTTTGTATATATAGCCACCGTGGCACATTCAACATCGTGTTTCAAGTGACCACTTGCGCCGCCGTCCATGGCGGCGCATGACTATATATAACAAAACCTGCTTTTTATTATTCTAAGCTCATTCCAAAATCACCCAAGTACTCTGCAAATATTCATTAAAATATATCCCCTTAAGTATAAGAGTGTCCGCATCCAGGCAAACATTACTGAAAACTGTGCAGACCTGCAAAAGACACAGGCCAATAAAGATGCGAAATCTTGCATGTATGAAAAACATAATATTCTTGCGATGTTTTCCATCCCATGGTGGGCGGCGTGGCCTGCAGGGGCAGCATGAATATATACACTATAGACTGTGAATTGTAACATAATAGTTGACTGAAAGCATATCACATGATATTATCTTAGAATTCAACCAAAGTAGTTATTTGAAACAGGTTTTATCTACACAAATTTCTAGCACTAATCTATGCCGTTTCTGGAAGTACTTCAGAATGTTGATATAAATTATTGATTATGTATAAAAGTTCAACGGAGTGTTAAATGAGAAAAAAATGTATAGGTATAGTAGCATTTATACTGTTGCTCCTTATTGTATGTAATAATATCAAAAATAATCAAAAAGATAATAATCAAAAAGACGACATACCTACAGATAAAGGTCCTAAAATCGAGTTCACTGAAGAAAACATTGATGATTATTTAGGCGGAGAAATATATTGTTCATTGGATTCATTTGAAAGCCTTTATAATGCCGTGTCAAAAAAATTTGAAACTATTTACTTGTATGGCGAAGTTTCCAGCGTGGGAACTGAGGAATGGTCCGGTCATCAAATCAGAAAGTATATAGAATTGACTAATGGGGAAGATATAGCTAGATACATAAAAATATATTGCGATACTGATGATGTACAGGAGGGCGATATTGTTTATGTTAGTGGTTTTTTTGATCAAGATGAGAGTTATACAAGTGACTCGGAGATGTTTAGAACCGAGTATAAATCTGAAAATGCCATTGTGACGTTAACGAAGGACAATGAGCATACATATATGTCAGTATCAGAAGTCATAAATACTTTAGATCAATGTTTTGGTACAAAGGTTAAGATACCGGGTATTTTAGATGCTCAGTTTCATATTTATTGTGAGATTGAATCTGATTACTATGAAAATTATGATGGTTTGATGTGCTATACCAGTGAAGATTTACGGGAGTATGATGGTAAATGGTGTGTAGTTGAGGGAAATCTATATTTCGATAGTTATGGAGACTATGGTCTTGTTAATGCTAGGTTGGCGCAGTGAAATGCCTTGTTGTAAAAAAGGAGATATGCAGATGAAAAAGCCTCTATTTCTACATAAGAGATAGAGGCTTTTTTTCACATTACTGAATTGGTGTACTTACTTCAACAGTATTCTTTTTACCTTTTTTGATTATGATTATAACTACAACAGCAGTTACAACTGCTAATGCGAGAACACATAAGCCGATAATCATGCCAATGTTGATAAGACTAAACTCTAAGTGGATGTTTGACTCCGAAAGCAAATCCCATGTGAGTGTCTTGCCATCATCTGATACAGATGTAGCATTGTTAGCAGATGGCTTGATTGGAAGGCTGATTACCACCTTCATATAGCCACCACTCATATCAATGTAATTGCAAAATAGATATTTATTCAATTATTTTAAGTTCATTTGTTTTGATGTAAAATTATTTACATGAAAAGTGAAATCGCACATTCATCAACTGAATATCAGAAGTTGTTTCATAAGCTCGCAAGGATTAAATATGTGAACGAGGAAGATGGCTTTACGATCTATAAAAATGATTCATTGGGAACGATAGTAAGCTATGGAAATCCTGATACAATCCAATGCGGGATTGGTGACTATTTAATAGAGGATGATTTTTCTATTGAATATCAGTATGACACTCAGTTTTTGCATTTTGGAATTATTTATGCAGGAGTGACGTATTCTGTTAAAGATGGAGATATAAAAGCTCAGTCAATTCCATCGTCATTTATGTCCTTAGAAAAAATGGATAGAGGGATAGGTGCATGGAGGGCAAAGCAACACTTTAAAGGAATAGAATTTTCTATTAACTACGATTATTTGGTGAATAGTCTTTTACCATCTATTGGCAGGAGCATTTCCGAGTTTAATTTTTTTAGAATTAATACCAGATATACAATCCTGATACCAGAGATTACTGCCGTTTTGTCCAAACTGGAGGGGTATATGCAAAATAGGATTATGACAGAGCATATAGCCCAGGCAGCGGCTGTGGAGCTTGTAGAACTACTTCTTAGTCCACCATCACGAAAGCTTTTCAGCGCAGAAGGGGATAAAAGCCTGCGCACTATCAAAGCTGGGGCCAGAGATATAAAGATTAATTCAGAAGATTTGCGCAAGATAAATCAGGTTCATGATATAATTATGTCTTCGGCATATGAATTTAAAACTATTCCCATGTTGGCGCAGGAAGTGGGTATAAGTGAGCAAAAGCTGAAGTATGGTTTTTTAGATTATTACAAACAGACTATTTGGGATTTTCAAAATAATATTAGGATGAGTAGAGCGGCATGGCTCATTTTAAACGATTCGGATACCTTTGAAGAAATATCAAAAGCAGTCGGCTATCATAGCCAAACTGCTTTCTATAATGCATTTAAAAAATGGTGTGGTTTATCCCCAGGAGCCTTTAAGAAACTCCAGAAATCTCATCGTGAGAGCTTATAGGGATAATCATAGGACTGTTGGAGACAGGGTCTGTCACAACAACACTTTCAAGTCCATAGATTTCCCTGATAGTTTCAGGGGTAATAATATCAGCTGGTTCGCCTTCTTTGATAAGATGACCATTTTTCATGGCGAAAATATAATCAGCATATTTGCTGGAAAGATTTATATCATGCAAGACCATCACAATGGTGGTCTTTTTCTTTTTGTTTAAATCCTTTAAAAGATCAAGTATTTCTATTTGATAAGCAATGTCTAGGTAAGTTGTAGGTTCGTCCAAAAACAGGATATCTGTCTGTTGGGCAAGTGCTAGGGCAATAAAGACACGTTGACGTTGACCGCCGGACAATTCATCTACACTTTTGTCTGCAAGCATACATATATTCATTGCTTCCATAGCTTCCTCAATTGCGATGTAATCTTCTTTTGTAAGAGGTGCCATAAATTTCCTGTAAGGGAAGCGTCCTCTGGCAACAAGCTCAGCTACAGAGATTCCAGCTGGTGCTATAGAATCCTGTGGAAGTAATCCTATGGACTTGGCAATGTCCTTGCTTCTAATGCAATTGATGGACTTGTCGTCTAGGAGAATCGAGCCGGATTTTGGAGCCAAAAGTCTGCAGAAGGTTTTTAGCATAGTAGACTTGCCACTTCCATTTGAACCGAGAATGACACTGATTTTATTTTCTGGAATTTTCATATTCACAGAGTTTAATATGATATCGTCGCCATATCCGGCAACTAAATTTTCAGCTTTAAGAGAATGGGCTTTCACTATATTACGCCTCCTTTATTTTGTCTGATTAGAAGATATACAAGGTATGGAGCTCCTAGAAGTCCAGTAACAATTCCAACTGGATATCTGGTTGGAAGAAGATTTTGTCCAATAAAGTCACCTGCTATTACAAGAATTGCTCCAATTAATGCTGAGGACGTGTAGTTGGTTTGGTTGTTTGAACATATACGGGTCGCAATTGGTCCAGATAAAAAAGCAATTGAAGCAATTGGACCAGAGATTGAGGTAGCAAATGCAATCAACACAACGGAGCAAAACATGAGGAGTGTTCTAACTACACTAACATTTACTCCTAGGATTGTGGCATATCGTTCGCCTAATTCCAGAGATCGGATACTTTGATTACAATAAACCATTATCGCAAAAGCAAGGATTACCACAATCACAAGGAGAGGTAGTGTATCTGTTGTGATTCCGTTGAGATTGCCTGCCATCCATCTCATGGCTGTTGGAACATCATATTCTGCAGCTCGCATTACCATCCAGTTTATAAGGGCTGTAAAGAATGCCTGGGCCCCAATACCTGTGAGAATAAGTCTGCTGTTAGAAAATCCATTTTTGCAGGATAGCTTGTAGATTGTAAACGCTGCAAGTAATCCGGCAGCAACGGAGATGATAGAGACAATCCCTCTGTTTAGATTCAAAAATAAAATACAGAAAACTGCAGCTACTGTTGATCCAGAGGAAACTCCGATAATATCAGGGCTTGCCAGTGGATTGCCAAGAAGGGTCTGAAATGTGTTTCCTGCAATGGCAAAGGCAATTCCGCAAAAAATACCTGCTATAGTTCGAGGTAACCTAAGCTTCATTATGATATAGTTGTTTTCACCATTTAAAATGATGCTTACTACTTCGGCAAGAGTATAGTTTTTCTCGCCAATTGTAACATTGAGACAAACAAGTATTGCAAGGATAATAAACATTATAAAGATTGCAATATAGTAGTGTTTCTGTCTTTTTTCTATTCCGTGAAAAATGATTTCGTTTTTTATCATAAGCTCTGAAGCTTTGCCTTTCTAATAATGTAAATAAATACTGGAGCTCCAATAAGTGCTGTCATTATTCCAGACTCCAATTCACCTGGAGCGCCAAGGATTCGTCCAAGCACATCTGAGATAATAAGAATAGCACCACCATATATTCCACTTAGAATAATAAGTGGTTTGTGGCTGGATCCAATAGAAGAGCGGATAAGATGAGGAATCATAAGACCGATAAAGCTAATTGGTCCTGCTAGTGCTGTGGTGCAAGCACATAATAATACGCCACAAAGAGCTGCCAAAATTCTAGTACGACCAATGTTTAGTCCCAGAGCTATTGCAGTTTCTTCTGAAAGAAGCATTGTGTCCAGATTGTCTGATAGAAGAAAACTCACCACGATAGCCAAAACAGTGAATGGGAGAAGCAATAAGATGTCATCAGTAGATGTGCCGCCAATACTGCCTATCTGCCAAAATCTGAAGGATGTCATTACACTGGAATCTGGCATAACAATTATGCTTATAAGACTGGATAGAGCGGTGCTAATAGCTGCCCCAGAAATAGCAAGTTTAATTGGCGTAGCGCCACTATAACCAAGACTTGCCAGACGATAAACAAATATGGAAGTGAGGAGCGCCCCTACAAAGGCAAGTCCAATATATGATAGTTTGGATTGAATATTAAAAAATGATATTCCAAATACTATAAAAAGGGAGGCACCAGTGTTAACCCCAAGTATACTTGGATCAGCTATTGGGTTTCTGGTAATAGACTGCATCAATACACCAGAAATGCTAAGAGACGCACCAGCTATAATTCCAAAGAGGGTGCGAGGTAGTCGTGCCTGAACTACATTCACATTGTAATCTTCAAGATTTCTGCCAAGTAATGCATCTATAACATCAGATAAACCTACGGATTTTGCTCCGTAGGTTATTGACAAGATAACTGATATAAACAGTAATAATATTCCTATTAAAGTTATTGTTTTAATCTTATTATTTTGCTTCAATTTTTTGTGCTGCCTCATTTAATACTTTAAGATAATCATCTACTGCATATGGTATAGAGAGAATTGATGGAGTTGTTGCTGCTGCCAAGGCTGTTGTTGAATCAATTAATACAACTGCACCATTTTTTACAGCAGGAATCTGGCTCATAAGTGGGTCGGCCTGAAGTGCTTCCAATAGTCCTTTATCACCATACACAACCATAATATCTACGTCATTTAACATATCTGTTTTTTCTCGTGAAATAGTTACCGAGAAATCCTCAGAAGTCTCTGCCAAAGAAAGAATGCTTTCTGGAGTAGCTAAGCCTAAATCATTAAGATAAGAAGCTCGTGGGTCATTTGGAAGATATGCATAAAATGTACTCATATCATCCTGTGATATCCAGAAGTAACCAGTAGTTTTTCCTTCAAGGTCAGGGTAGTCAGCAAGCTTTTCTGCAATCAATGCATCAGTCTGTTCTACAAGCTTTTCACCATCTTCTTTAAGTCCCATTGCAGTAGCGTTTGTAATAGTTTGCTCACGCCAGTTTGTCTTCCATGCAACTTCCAAGAAAGGAACAACAGGAGCAATTTCAGAAAGAAGATTATATTCCTCTTCGGTGAATCCAGAGTAAGAAGCAATGATAACATCTGGTTCACATGCAGCAATGGCTTCGTAATCCCAACCAGTTTCATCATTAAAAACATTTGGAGAAGTCTCACCTAAATCTTTGAAAGCATCATCAGTCCAAGGATGAAGTTTGTTTTCAGTCATAAGACCATAATTTGCGGCAGACACACCAACTGGAACTACACCAAGTGCAAGTGTTGTATCTTGATTAGCCCATCCAAGGTTTACGATTCGCTCTGGCTTACTTTCAATAACTGTCTCACCAAATGCGTGTTTAATAGTAAGTGGAAACTGAGTATCAGCTTCTGCTGTTGTCTCAGAAACAGCTGTTTCTGCTTTCTGTGATGTAGAACCGCAACCAATAAATGATGCAAAAATCGAAGTAGATAACAATAAAGCTAGTAATGGTTTTTTCATTAAAATTAATCCTCCATATCTTATCTATCTAAAGTTAGAATAATCTAACAACGTGAAAGAAATTTACCATAGGAAGTTAGTTATGTCAAACATCACGACTGATTTAAGAATTTCTGCACCCGATTCAGTAGAAAACATATCTCAAACAAAAGATTTTTGAAAAGAGTAAGGAAGTAATCAGAAAATAATTTTTAGATTTCTTCAGATTTACTATGGGCTTTTCTTAAGATTTGTATGGCATACTGTTCCCTGTTACGAATTTACGGAGGAAATAGAAATAATGAAATTGAAAGAAGTTCTTGGAAGAATAAAATTTAGTAAAAAGGTGGTGGCTGCTATGGTTGCAGCAGCACTTATTATAAGCACTATCGCTGGAGTGTCTGGCGTCAAGTATATGATGGCTCAGGCTAAGGAGACAGAGGAGGAACCAATTACTGTCACTGTAATAAAGCAGGATGTGGAAAAAACACTTGCAGCAACAGGAACAATTATTTCTGCAGAGGAAAGCGGACAGTTTGCAACAGTCAGTGGAAGCTATCCTGTTGAAGAGGTTTATGTAAAGGTGGGAGATGAAGTAAAGAAGGGCGATCCACTTTATAAACTTGATATGACCTCAATGGAAGAAACTCTTTCATATCAGCAGCAGGCACTTGATTTACAAAATCAGCAGAATGCCATTACACAGGAAAATGCCAACAAGGCAGTTGAGGATGCAAAGAATAGTGGTGCAGTACAGGTAAATGATGCAGGCAGAGCTTTGGATCAGGCAAAGCAGGACAAGGCAACAGCAGATAGAAATCAGTCTACAGTAAATTCCCAGTTGGAAAGCAGCAAAAAAGCAGAGGATGAAGCAAAAACTGCTTATGATAATGCATGTTCAGAAGTGTCTTCATTGCAGTCAAAGGTTGATAGATTGCAAAAGGAAGTGGATACAGCAAGCACACAGACCAGTTCTTCGAGTAAAGATGATGATAAGGATTCTAAGGATGAATCATCATCCTCAAGTTCATCTGGTACCACAGATCAAGATTTGAAAAATAAAAAAGCTGACCTTGAAAAAGCAAAGACTGATTTGTCTAATGCTATTGCAAATAGAGATAGTAAAAAATCAGCTTACGAGAGTGCAGTTAGTGCAAGACAGTCTGCTGAACAGAGTCTTCAGAGTGCCAAGGATAGTGTGTCATCAGCAAATAGAGCAGTTGACTCTGCAAATTCTTCTGCTAGTAATGCTCAGAACTCAGCAAACAGCAATATTGCCTCACAGTATTCGGCAGCAAAATCAAGTGAGCTTGCAGCTAAATCAAGCACACTTTCAGCAAAGCAGGAGATTGCAAAGTCGCAGGAGGAATTGTCAAAAGCTGTAGTTTATGCCAGTCAGGATGGTACAGTAACAAATGTAAATATCGTAAAGGGACAGACCTATTCTGGAACGGATGCAGTAGTTATTGATAATGTTACAAGCCTCAAAGCAACAGCAGATATTGACGAGGGGCAGATTCCACAGATTGTTGTAGGGCAGAAGGTGGAAATTAAAACTGATGCCACAGGTGATGAAATACTTGAGGGTACAGTTACATTTGTATCTCCTACAGCCACAAAGAACAGCACAAAATCAACAGAAGGAACATCTTCAACAGAGTCGGTTTCTAAGAGCCGTGCAACATATAGAGTTGATGTCACATTGGACAACAACAACGAAAATCTCAGACTTGGAATGACAGCCAAGATGACATTTATTACAGCAAATGCAAAAAACGTTCTTGTAGTTCCATCATCAGATTTGCAGACCAATGCTGATGGCAACAAATATGTAGTTGTTCAGCAGGCGGATGGCACTACAGAAGATGTGGTTGTAACAACAGGCATCTCGGATGATTTCTATACAGAAATAAAGGACGGTTCTCTAAAAGAAGGAGATGTGATTGTTGAAGCTGGTTTGGATGGTAGTGCTGATGCAGTTTTAGACGATATGGGCTCAGATGGAGGTATTTATTTTGAGTAGTGATATTTTATTACAGGCCAGAGGCATAAGAAAAAGCTATTATGTTGGCACACCAAATGAGCTGGAAATTCTTCATGGAATAGATTTGGATATAAAAAGAGGAGAATTTGTTTCTATTGTAGGACAGTCAGGCTCAGGAAAAAGTACGCTTATGAACATACTTGGTATTCTTGATCGTCAGACTGCTGGAGAGTACATTCTCGATGGGGTGGATATTTCAAAAGCACCAAACAAATCATTATCGTATTTACGAAACAAACATATAGGATTTGTATTTCAGACATACAATCTTATAGCTAGAACAGATGCAGTTTCAAATGTAGAAATGCCAATGCTTTATGCAGGCATCCCAGAGAAAAAGAGAAGACAGCGAGCTGAAGAGCTTTTGGAAATGGTTGGTATGGCAGAGAGAATGCACCATACACCAGATGAGCTTTCAGGCGGACAGAAGCAGCGTGTTGCTATAGCTCGTGCCATGGCAAACAATCCTGATATTATTCTTGCGGATGAGCCTACAGGAGCTCTTGATTCAAAGACAGGTCGTCTTGTGATGGATATTTTTCATGAGCTTCATGAGAAACAAGGAAAGACTATTGTGCTAATCACCCACTCTAACGAGCTTGCAGCAGAGACTCCCCGCATTATCACAATCAGCGATGGCAACATTATTTCAGAAAAAACTAATGGCGGAAAGGGCGTGGCATAATGATAAAAGAAAATTGCAAGCTTGCCATCATTAGTATAAAAGCAAACAAGATGCGAGCATTCCTTACAATGCTTGGTATTATCATAGGTGTATGTGCTGTCATAGCAATCATGACAGTTGGTAATTCTATGACTGCCGATGTGAAAAAACAGCTTGAGGGCTATGGTGTTCAAAACATCACGCTTTATGTCAGCCAGATAGACTGGAACGAAGAAATATCGGAAGCAGATATGGAAAATATGCTTTTTAAACCCGACGTATTACACAAACTATCTGAGAAATTTGGTAAGAGAATAGCTGGCATATCTGTGGAAGCATCTGTTGATGGCGGAAAAGTAATCAGAGATGGTAAAACAGCAAATGTAAATATTCTTGGCACCAGTGCTGGATACTACAAGGCCAACAAGGTAAAGCTTATAAATGGAAATAGCTTTAATCAATATGACTATGAACAGGGAAATAATGTGGCAATAGTTTCGGACAAATTTATCGAGCAACTATATGGTTCAGAATACAAGCCAGAGAATCTTCTTGGAAAAGAAATAGAAATAAATTCCATGGAGGAATACATTAATGTGACAGTGGTTGGTATATATCATTATGAAGCAGCAGGCCAAAGAGGCGGCAGCAAAAATATCACCACAAATGTATATATACCTTTGAAAGCTGCATGGAACATAACTCACAACAAGGACATTATGGAATGCGTTGTAGTTGCAGCAGAAGGTGAAAATGCCACCGTTCTTTCAGAGGACATAAAACTATATCTTACAGATGCTATGGCAACTCAGCTTGGCGACAAGTTTATGATAGATGCATATAGCAATCAGTCTATGATTGAAGAAAATACAAAAACAATGAATCAGATGACAATGGCAATTTCTATGATTGCAGCCATTGCACTTATTGTAGGTGGAATAGGAGTAATGAACATTATGACTGTTTCTATCACGGAGCGTACCAGAGAAATTGGTACCAGAAAAGCCCTCGGTGCCCCCGACAGCATGATCATGCTTCAGTTTATCAGTGAAGCAATTATTATCTGTCTTATTGGTGGCGTCATAGGTATTGTTTTAGGATTGGTCCTTGGAAATGTGGCAGTACATTTCATGGGATACACTCCACATATTTCTTTTGCTAGCATCTATATGTCTGTAGGGTTCTCAATGGCTATTGGCGTGTTCTTTGGCTACTCCCCAGCCAAGCACGCAGCCAAAATGAACCCAATTGATGCATTACGTTATGAATAAATACCTGATGGTCCCTACATTTCATGTAGGGACCATCAGGTTTGGTCGGATTTTAGGAATGGAAGGAAATCGTCGACGATTGTATTTTTGCTATTTGAGGAAGTTGGGGACACAAATAGGATTGTGGTTTCCAGCTTCTTGCTATTGATAGGAATCAAAAGCAAATCGTTAGAGGTATTTGTTTTGAGAGACTGAGGATAAACTGCAACAGCTTTTCCGTTGTTTGCCCACAGCAAGGATGTGCGGGTGTCGTCACATACACTAAAGATGTTTGGAGTTAATTCTTCGGCTGCAAAGGTTTCATTTAAGAGAGCTTGATATCTTCTGTAGGTAGAGATTGGAAAAGCTGAAAGCTCCTGCAGGGATATAGATTTCTCGGATTTTAATTTAATAGTATTTTTCAAAAGAGCCTTTGGTATTGCAGCCACCATAGGTTCTTTTATTATTGGTACAGATATTAGACTTCCAGCCGAAAAGGGCGTTCTAAGAAAAGCTGCATCTAATACATTGGTATCCAGCAAGTGAGATAGCTCCAGGGTGGAACCATCGTATATACGATATTTTACATCAGGATATGCTTCGCTGAATCTGGCAAGCATATCAGATACTACCGGGATGGTAGAGGGAGTGAGCCCCAGGGCAAAGGTACGCTGGAGGCCAGCTTTTGCTACCTCAGTTGTAGTTGAATCAGCCAGGTCCAATATACTGCAGCTTCGCTGATAAAAAATCTTACCAGCTTCAGTCAGAGATATATGTTTGTTTCCTCGAATCAGCAACTGTGCTCCAAGCTCTTCTTCCAGCTTTTTTATAGACATTGAAAGGGGTGGTTGGCTCATGTGTAGAAGCTTAGCCCCTTGACTTATACTTCCGGCGTCTACGATTGTCTTGAAATATTCCATTTGCTTTAAATCCATAATGATATTGTTAGATTAATCCATGTGAGATTAACCATATTTCCTTTCCTGTTAATTCAGTTTGATAGTCAAGTTGTTAGTTTGGTTCAACAATACTGAGAAAATAAATGCTATATATAATATATATAGTAAGTTGATATAATTAATATTTTACATATGGTAAATATGAGTATACACTAAAACAAGATATTTTTTAAGAGCAGAGCAATTTCTTGTGGCTTTGCCAAGCTATATTTTCTTTCAGAAAATATTGGTCCATGTCCGGTTCTTGATTTTCTGAGGAAAAACAAAAACCTGTACTATTATAAGAAAGTGACATCCAATTATGAAACAAGTAGATTTTGAACATGGAAGAACCCTTACAAATATTTTTAAAACAGCATTGCCAATGTTGGTGGCCCAGATTTTAAATTTGCTATACAACATTGTGGATAGAATATATATAGCAAGAATACCAAAGATTGGAACCCAGGCACTGGGAGCTGTTGGCTTATGTTTCCCTATTGTTATATTAATCACTGCATTCACAAATATGTATGGCAGTGGTGGTGCACCGCTTTTTTCTATCGCCAGAGGACGCAAGGATAGAGAGGAAGCTAGACAAATACAAAATACATCATTCTTTCTTTTAGTTATTACATCTCTATTGTTAATAATTATTGGTGAAATTCTTGGAAGACCAATCCTTTCAGTTTTTGGTACCTCTGATGCTTCAATGGTTTATGCACTACCGTATCTACGAATATATCTTTTAGGAACAGTATTTTCTATGATTGCTACAGGCATGAATCCATTTATTACAGCTCAAGGCTTTTCCACAGTAGCCATGACTACAGTTATTGTGGGAGCTGCAGCAAATATTGTTTTCGATCCTTTATTTATTTTTGTGTTTGGATTTGGAGTTGAGGGAGCTGCAATTGCCACTATCATTTCACAGGGGTTGTCAGCAGCCTATGTTCTTAAATTTTTGTTTGGAAAGAAATGTGAATATCAGCTTAAGCTGTTGTCGGTAGAGGAAATTAAAAATTGTGGTTTTAGGTCAGCTAAGATAATTGGACTTGGTACAGCAGGGTTTATGACATACTTTACAAATGCTGTTGTTCAAATATCATGCAACAGTGTTCTTGCCCACGTTGGTGGCGATATCTATGTATCTGTAATGACAATTGTGAATAGTGCCCGCCAGATGATGGAAACACCTATTATCGCAATTTCGGAGGGAACATCACCAATCATAAGCTATAATTATGGAGCACATAAGTTTGACAAGATAAAAAAGTCGATTGCTATAATGTTTAGTTTGGAAATGGGGTATACCATTTGCGTCTGGCTTATAATCAGATTTGCACCATCAGCTGTTATAGGTATTTTTACAAGTGACAAAACCATTTTGAAGGATGCAATACCAGCATTTAATCTGTATTTTTCAACCTTTGTGTTTATGGTGTTCCAGTATGTTGGTCAGATTGTGTTTAAGTCATTAGGAAGAAAAGGACATGCCATATTCTTCTCATTGTTTAGAAAGATTGTGATAGTTGCACCACTTACCTACATATTGCCATATGCCTTCAATATGGGAACGAATGGTGTGTTTGCAGCTGAACCAATTAGTAATGTGGTTGGTGGAATGGCCTGCTTCATCACTATGCTTATAGTTCTCAATAAGGTAATCAAGAGAGAGCAATCTGGCAAACTGGATTTTTAGCTGGATTATTTTCTAATTATTTCGTCTCTAAATTTTTTAGGACTTTTTCCGTATTCCTTCACGAAAGCACGATAGAATACGGAATAATCAGAGAACCCATAGGTTTGGGATACCACTGAAATATCCTGTCCACAGAGAATAGCGTCTCGGCACATGTCGAGGCGTTTTTTGGTTATGTATTTATGAAGCGGCAGCCCGTTTGTTTCGGTAAATACATGGGAAATATGGAATTTGCTGACGTGGAATTTTTCAGCCAGAAGATCCAAAGATAAATCCTCATCAATATGAGTTTCGATAAATTGAATCAGACTTTGGTAGAGCGTGTCTGAGTTTGATTCCATCTGATTTTGATGCTGATTTTCATAGACCATTCGATTGATACTAAGAATAAAGTCGCTGATATAAATCATAATCTTGGCATCTCGCCCGAATCGTTTGGAATTAATTTCGTCAATTAAAGAAAACACCTTTCCCTGGATGGTGTTAAATTCAATTTCATTAAATTTATTGATGATAAAATTGCCTGTTGAAATGGATTTGTTTGTAAGGTAAAGATAGTCCCTAGAGGTATCACCTAAGGTATTCAAAAAATCCTCAGTGACCCAAAAAACAAATCTACGGTAAGGAACATCTCCGTCAATTAGTCGTGCGTAGTGTGGCAGATTTGGAGGGATAATAATCATGGTGCCTGGAGTTGGCACAAATTGTTTACCGTCCATATACATGATGATGTTGCCTTCTATGAAAAAATAGAATTCAAAATAGTCGTGAGTGTGGGCAGTGACATTGGGAAGGACTCTGTCACTGTAATAGTAAATCTCAAAGTCCTGAGAAAGCATATATTGTCTTGTTGTAAATTCTGTTTTTAAATTCTTTTTCATTCTGATAATCCCCATTAATTTTAGCTGGCTAGTAAGTATCAAGCTTTGTATTACATGGCTTATCTAACATAATTTGCTAAGGTGATAAAAGAGTTTGAAAATTACTAGTTATTTAAAAATATCATAATACCGCAAGAAATACAATGTACGCAACAATCGGTACAATGGGAACTTGTATACAAGTAGATTAATATAGAATCAACATTAGGATATTACAAGGAGAAGAACTATGTACGAGGATTTACAATCAAAATTTGAAAAGATAGGTATTATTCCGGTTGTTGTTTTGGAAGACCCAAATGATGCACATGCACTTGGTGAAGCATTGATGAAAGGAGGGCTTCCAGCAGCGGAGGTTACATTTAGAACAGAAGCGGCAGAGGAAGTTATTAGGATTCTTTCTACTGATTTCCCAGAGATGCTTGTTGGAGCAGGTACAGTTCTTACTTGTGAACAGGCAGACAGAGCAATTGCAGCAGGTGCAAAATTTATCGTTGCTCCAGGATTTAATCCACATGTAGTAAAGTACTGCCTGGATAAGGGGTATCCTGTGACTCCGGGTGTGCAAACTCCAGGGGAGATGGAACAGGCTATGGAGTTGGGATTGGATTTTGTAAAGTTTTTCCCAGCTGAGCCAGCAGGTGGCCTTCCAATGATAAAGGCAGTTGCAGCACCCTATTCAAAACTTAAGTTCATGCCAACAGGTGGAATCAACAAAGATAATGTGAAGGATTATTTATCCTACAATAAAATTGTTGCCTGTGGTGGAACATGGATGGTGAAGGGAGATTTAATCGCTTCAGGTGATTTCTCCTCAGTAGAAGAATTAGCCCAGGAAGCAGCTCGAATCGTAAAGGAAGTTCGAGGCTAACTAAATATAAGTAGTAGCCTGTCATCAGCAAGAAAAACAGAATCTATTATGACTCAAATGGCAGATACTAAAAAACTTGAGGAACAAGCAGATTGGAGAAAATATTACAATGGAAATGACACTTAGATGGTATGGCAAGGACTTTGACACGGTTTCCTTGGAACAGATTAGGCAGATTCCTGGGGTGGCTGGTGTTATTACAACTCTTTATGACACAAAGCCAGGAGAGGTTTGGAGCCGAGAAAGAATCAAGGCAATGAAAGATGAGGTTGAGGCTTCCGGCCTTAAGGTGGCAGGAATCGAAAGCGTCAATGTTCATGAGGATATCAAGCTGGGAAATCCAAGTCGCGATCAACTTATTGACAATTATATTGAGACACTTAAAAACTTGGGTGAAGAAGATATTCACCTTGTGTGCTACAACTTTATGCCTGTGTTTGACTGGACACGTACAGAGCTTGCAAGAAAAAGAGCAGATGGCTCAACAGTTCTTGCTTATAATCAGGCAGCTGTTGATGCCCTCGTTCCAGAGGAAATGTTTGATTCTATTGCAAAGGATACAAATGGCACAGTAATGCCAGGCTGGGAGCCAGACAGACTTGCTCATGTAAAGGAATTATTTGCAGAATACAAAAATATTACAGACGAGGATTTATTTGAAAATCTTAAGTATTTCCTTGAAAGAATTATGCCTGTTTGTGACAAGTATGACATTAACATGGCAATTCATCCAGATGATCCAGCATGGCCAGTATTCGGCTTGCCACGTATTATCATCAACAAGGAAAATATTCATCGCATGATGAAGATGGTAGATAATCCACACAATGGCGTCACCTTCTGTTCAGGTTCGTATGGTACAAATTTGGAGAACGATTTGCCAGATATGATAAGAAGTCTGAAGGGACGTATTCATTTTGCCCATGTGAGAAATTTGAAATTCAATTCACCTACAGATTTTGAAGAGGCTGCACATCTTTCAAGTGATGGAAGCTTTGATATGTATGAAATTGTAAAGGCTCTTTATGATATTGATTTTAAAGGTCCAATCAGACCAGATCATGGTCGTATGATTTGGGGCGAGAAGGCAATGCCAGGCTATGGTCTTTATGATAGAGCTCTTGGCGCCACATATATTAATGGATTATGGGAAGCAATTGACAAGAGCAATAAAAGGGGATAGAAAAATGAAGTTAACAAATGAAGGTTTGAAGGATAGAAAGTCTTGGGAGGAGAAAGGTTATAAACTTCCCAATTATGATAGAGAAAAAGTTATCGTAAATACGAAGCAGAATCCGGTTTGGCTGCACTTTGGCGCAGGAAATATTTTCAGAGCATTTCAGGCAAATGTTGTTGACGAATTACTTGATAACGGTGTGATGCAGTCAGGTCTTATTGTAGCAGAGGGCTACGATTATGAAATAATTGAAAAGTACAATAGACCATGCGATGATTTGAGTATTCTTGCAACATTAAAGGCTGATGGTACTGTGGAGAAAAAGGTAGTCGGTTCGATTGCTGAGTCCTGCATTCTTGATGAGGAAAATGAAAAAGAAATAGGCAGACTTCGAGAAATTTTTAAAGCTCCATCACTTCAGATGATAAGCTTCACAATTACTGAAAAAGGATACAAAACCCGCGCCTATATGGACAAGGTTGTTGGACTTTTGCTGGAAAGATTTAATAATGGTGAACTTCCTCTTTCAGTGGTTAGCATGGACAACTGTTCTCACAATGGCGATAAACTAAAGGATGCAGTTTTAGAAATTGCAAATGAGTGGGTTCGTAATGGAAAATGTCAGCAGGAATTTGTTGATTATTTGGGAAATCCTTCAAAGGTGGCATTCCCTCTTTCAATGATTGATAAAATCACTCCTCGTCCAGACGATACAGTAAAGCAAATGCTTATTGATGACGGAGTTGAGGGGGCTGAGCCAATTGTCACAACAAAGAATACATATGTAGCCAACTTCGTAAATGCGGAGGAAACAGAATATCTTGTAATTGAAAATTTATTCCCAAATGGTCGTCCTGCACTTGAAAAGGGCGGAATCATTTTCACAGATAGAGAAACTGTGGATAAGACAGAGAAGATGAAGGTTTGCACTTGCTTGAATCCACTTCACACAGCACTTGCAGTATTTGGCTGTCTTCTTGGCTACAAGACTATACATGATGAGATGGATGACAAGGATTTAAAGAAGCTTGTAACAATTCTTGGAAAAGAAGAGGGAATGAAGGTAGTGGTAGATCCAAAGGTTTTATCACCAGACAAATTCCTTGATGCAGTACTTACAAAACGACTTCCAAATCCTTTTATGCCAGATACACCACAGCGAATTGCATGTGATACATCTCAAAAACTCCCAATCCGTTTTGGTGAGACAATTAAAGCATACAGAGGTCAGTCATCTCTTAGTACAGAATCCTTAAAGGTTGTTCCTTTGGTGTTGGCTGGATATTTGAGATATCTTGAGGGCGTAGATGATGAGGGCAAGGTATTTGAGCAGAGCCCAGATCCACTTCTTGAAGAGTTAAAAGGACTTCCAGCGAAAGATGTATTAAAACGTAAAGACGTATTTGGCGTGGATTTGTATGAAGATACAATGGGCAAGAGAGTTCTTGAAATATATTCAAGAATGAAGGGCACACACAATATCCGTAGGGAATTGGAGGCAGTATAATGAATTTTATGGACGAAAATTTCCTATTGCAGTCACCTACAGCAAGAGAGCTGTTCAATGCTGTGAAGGATGAACCAATAATTGACTTTCACAATCATTTGAATCCTAGGGAAATTTATGAGGACAAATGTTTTGATAATATGACCGAGGTTTGGCTTGGAGGAGACCACTACAAGTGGCGAGCTATGAGAGCCAACGGAGTATCGGAATCGCTTATCACAGGAGATGGCGCTCCTTTTGATAAATTTTTGGCATGGGCAGATACAGTACAAAATCTTATTGGTAATCCCCTATATCACTGGACTCATCTGGAGCTTCAGCGCTATTTTGGTATCACCACTCCATTAAATACTGACACTGCAAAACAAATATGGGATACCTGCAACGCGAAGCTTCACACCAAAGAGTTTTCAGTAAGAAATCTCCTTCGAATGCAAAAAGTATCTGTCCTTTGCACTACAGATGACCCAATTGACACCTTAGAATGGCACCAGAAAATCAGAGAAGATGGATTTGAAATAAAAGTGCTTCCATCATTTAGACCAGAAAAGGCAATTGGTATTGATAAAATTGGATTTGTAGACTACATTAATGATTTGAGTTTGGTTGTTGAATTCAGAATAGATGACACTGAATCATTATTAAAAGCTCTTGAACTTCGTCTTGAATATTTTATGGAGCAGGGCTGCAGAGTTTCTGACCATAGCTTGGAGGGATTATTCTATGTCCCAGCCACAAAGGCAGAGGTTGATCAGATTTTAAAGACAAGAATGTCTGGAGTAAAGCTTTCCGAGGAGCAGGAAGGAAAATTCCGAGGCTACATGCTCACTGAACTTGGAAAAATATATGCAAGGCATGATATTGTTATGCAGCTACATATTGGAGCTATTCGAAACAACTCAGAGCGATTCTTCAGACTTCTTGGGGTGGACACAGGCTTTGATGCTATGAATGATTTCAACTATGCACCTCAACTGGCAGCACTACTTTCTGCAATGGATTTACACGACGAATTGCCAAAGACAATTCTTTACTGCCTGAATCCAAAGGATACCCAGATGCTTGCAGTGATGGCGGGTAGCTTCTGTAGCAATGAATCAGGCATCAAGGGAAAGGTGCAGCTTGGCGCTGCATGGTGGTTCTGTGATCACAAGAATGGAATGGAAAATCAAATTGAAGCGGTCAGTGATGCTGGATTGATTTCAACATCTGTAGGAATGCTTACAGATTCCCGCAGTTTTCTTTCATTCCCAAGGCACGAACTATATCGCCGTATATTGTGCAATAAGGTAGGCTCATGGGTAGAAAATGGAGAGTACCCAGCAGACTTATCGTATTTACGTACCATGGTCACACGTATATGCGGAAAGAATGCAATAGAATATTTTAAGTTTTAGATTTTATAGGAGATATTTAATTATGAACTTGAACATTAGAGACAAAAAAGAATGTAAATATGATGCCGTATCCCTCGGTGAAGTAATGCTTAGATTTGATCCAGGTGAGGGCCGAATTCGTACAGCACGTGAATTCAAGGTATGGGAAGGCGGTGGAGAATACAATGTAATCCGCGGACTTCGTCGCTGCTTTGGAATGGACACAGCTGTTATTACTTCATTTGCAGACAACGAAGTTGGACATCTGGTAGAGGACTTCATCCTCCAGGGTGGTGTAGACACAAAGCTCATTAATTGGAAGAAGACTGATGGAATCGGTCGTGAGTGCAGAAACGGAATAAACTTTGTAGAGCGAGGCTTTGGAATTCGAGGTGCTCTCAGTTGTTCAGATAGAGCAAACACTGCAATTTCACAGGCAACTGCAAAGGATTTTGATTTCGACTATATCTTTGGTGAGCTTGGTGTCAGATGGTTCCACACAGGTGGAATTTATGCAGCACTTTCTGAGCAGTCGGCCGAGACAGTTGTAGAAGCTATCAAGACAGCAAAGAAATATGGTACAGTTGTTTCTTATGATTTGAACTATCGAGCTTCTATGTGGTCAGCAATTGGCGGTCAGAAAAAGGCTCAGGAAGTTAATAAGGAAATTGCCAAATACGTTGATGTAATGATTGGAAACGAAGAAGACTTTACAGCCTGTCTTGGATTTGAAATTGAAGGTAATGATGCCAACCTTAAGGAGCTTAATCTGGATGGTTATAAGAAGATGATTGATGAAGCAGCCAAGGTTTATCCAAATTTCAAGGTTGTTGCAACAACACTTCGTACAGTAAAAACAGCCACAGTAAATGACTGGTCAGCTCTTTGCTGGGCAGAGGGACAGATTCACAAGGCAAAGGACTACAAGGGCCTTGAAATACTAGACCGTGTAGGCGGCGGTGATTCATTCGCATCAGGCCTTGTATATGGACTGATGACTACAGGCGATGCAGCAAAGGCTGTTGAATATGGAACAGCACACGGTGCACTTGCAATGACAACTCCAGGCGACACAACCATGGCTACTTGCGCAGAAGTAGAAGCAATTATGGGAGGCGCTGGAGCCAGAGTAAAACGCTAACCCAAAAGGGGTTGTTAAAAAACTCCCCTAAAAAGTATAGGATTCAGTGACTATCTTCGGATAGCCATCTGAATCCTACTTATTTTTCTTAAACTATTTTATTTCCTCAAGTTTTCATCGAAAATTGCAGACACAAACTAAGCCATAATGATTATGGCAAAATAAATCACCAAAAATGTTCACAGCAATGTAGGCTTTGTTTTTTGAAGTTATATAAGTCTGTGACACCCCTAATGCACGTATTCCGGTGAAAGTAAATGATTTTCGTGTCGGTAAAACTGTCCACTAGCACGTATTTTCAGTATAGTACATGATATTTCGTGTCGAGGTTCATCTCATCTAACACGAATTTCCGGTAAAATATATGATTTTCGTGTTGGTAAGCCTATTCATTAGCACGAATTTTCAGTGTAGTACATAGTATTTCGTGTCGAGGTATCTCTCATCTAGCATGAATTTCCGGTGAAATATATCATTTTCGTGTCGGCGAGGCTTTCCACGAGCACGATTTTCCAGCGAAGTATATGATATTCGTGTTGCTCCCCTAATTTTCCTCTAAATTGTATCGTGAACTTCGTCCCCCTGAGTCATAAATAGGGAGTCCAATTCACCATGACTCCCTATACGACACTAAAATCTAGCAAAAATAACATCCCCTTTAGGCACTCCTCCAAGGCCCCGCCCTGCACCTTGGAGGGTGCCAAAAAGGGCTATGTAATCAAAAAAATAGAGAGCCAATCAGGATTGATTAGCTCTCCATAGTGTTTGATAATCACTGTGAATGGAAATAGGTTTATAGGTGATTATTCGGCTGTAATATCTGTGCCGAAATATTTTTCAGAAATCTTTGAAAGTGTTCCATCTTCACGAAGTTCTTTTATAGCCTGATTGATGGCTTCTCTAAGAGTGTCGTTGTCAGAACCCTTTGCAAGTGGAATAGCGTAGTTTGTTGTTTCTTCGTCTACAGCGGCTACCTTTAAGTCCTTTGTGCCTGTTGTTTTGATATAGTCGCTTACGGAAGTGTTGGCATTTACTGTGGCGTCAACTGTTCCATTGAGGACGAGAGTCATTGTCTCGCCAAGTGTGTCAACATTTGAAACTGTGGCACCATGTTCAATGCCCATAGCCTCGTATGTTGAACCAGCAGAGTTTGCAGTAGTTTTGCCATCAAGGTCGTCAAAGCTCTTGATAGAATTGTTTGAAGCAAGTGTAACAACTACTGCGTGGTCGTATGCATATGCGTCAGTAAAATCGTAGGTGTTTGATCTTTCCTCGGTTACGTCTACACCATTGGCCATCATATCGAAAGAGCCTGTAGATACGCCGGTAAGTCCGCCATCGAAAGCAACCTCTTTGAATTCAGGCTCCACACCAAGCTTTTCTGCAATAGCAGCTGCAACCTCTACATCAAAACCAACAAGTTCTTCGCTGTCAGGATCATGGTAAGTGAATGGAGCCCAAACACCTTCTGTAGCGATTGTGATTTTGCCGGCTTCTTTAATACGAGCAAGGTGATCTGCCTCAGTGACTGTTGTAGTCTGATTATCATCAGATGCTGTGGTTGAGTCAGAGTTTGTAGAAGCTGAACCGCAACCAATTAAAGCTGAAGCTGAAATAGTCATGATTGATAACATTGCAATAAGTTTTTTCTTCATAAAGTTCATATTCCTTTCTTTAGTGGAGTTTTCCGGGAACGTAAAATGGATTCTGGAAAACAGTTATTTATTCTACACTGGTAAGTCGTAAAAAATCTCTGGTAATAGAATTTTTTGGATTCTCAAAGAATTCCGTTGGTGTGCCCTCCTCGACGATGACCCCATCTGCCATAAAAACAATGTGGGAGGAAACCTCTCTGGCAAAGCTCATTTCATGAGTGACAACAATCATTGTCATGCCATCCTTTGCCAAATCTCTCATAACATCAAGAACTTCAGCTGTTAGCTGTGGATCAAGAGCAGAAGTAGGTTCGTCAAAGTATAGAATCTTTGGATCCGTAGCAAGCGCTCTTGCTATAGCAACTCGCTGCTGCTGACCACCAGAAAGCTGGCTAGGGTATTTATCCATATGCTCCAGCATGCCGACTTTTTTTAATGTGTCGTAGGCCTTTTTCTCAGCTTCCTTTGCAGGAATTTTTCTAGCTGAAGTAAGTCCTAGGGTTACATTTTTTAGAACAGTCTTGTTGGCGAAAAGATTGTAGTTTTGGAATACAAAACCTGTTTCTTTTCTAATATCTGCAATATTCTTTTTTGATGCCTTTGGAAGATGATAGCTATTTCCGTCAAAATTCAGATAGCCTTCATCTGCAGTCTCTAAAAAGTTGATGCAGCGAAGGAGCGTAGTTTTTCCTGAGCCGGATGGTCCAAGCACTGAGACGACTTGACCTTTATCAACTTTTAAATTTATACCTTTAAGGACTTGTGTGTCACCAAAGGACTTGTGCACATTAGTCACTTCTAATAATCCCATTAAACAAGTACCTCTTTATTTTCTGACTCCGTAGCTACCAAGGAAGTTTTCACCACGCTTTTGAAGATAGGTGAGTATGGTGCAGAACAATAGGTAAACAACGGCAACTTCAATGTACAGTGGAAGATAATTGTAGGATTGACCTGCAATCTGTTTTGTTCGGGTAAACATCTCCACTACGGTGATGCTTGAAGCTAGTGATGTGTCTTTTACCATGCTGATTAATGCATTAAAAAGTGAAGGAAAGGCAGTTCTGAAGGCCTGTGGTAAAATAACATGCCATATAATCTGCATATATCCCATTCCTACACAGTAGCCTGCTTCCATCTGTCCTGCCGGAACGGCTTCCATAGCGGCACGCATAGTTTCAGCACTGTAAGCGCCTTCGTTTATTGTGAAGACTATTACTGCCATCAAAAATGGATTGATACTGATTCCAAATAGAGGCAATCCGTAGAATGCCACCATCAGTTGTACAAGTAGTGGAGTACCTCTAATAATCCAAATGTAAAAACGGCATATCTGCTTTAAAATAGGTACCTTTGCATATTGAATCATTGCAACGATAACTGCCAGAACTGTGGATAAGATAAAGGCTATTGCTGCAAGAGGCAAGGTCACTTTCAATCCGTATTCAAGTATTTTAGGAAAGGAACTTAATAGTAGTTCCATAGTGTTTTCATTTATCATAGTCGTCATAGTAGCACACAATTACATTTTGTGCAATCGATGTTCGGTTTTCTTTTCTTAAATTTCTATTAAATATGCCACAGCTGTTGTAAATTAACAAAATACCCTACATGTTGTCAATTTTTTTTCATATTTCTTTTCTATAATTATGATGTGTTTGTATGGATAGCTGTGGGGTGTGCTATGGCAAAAAATAATAAATCGCTTAAAAGAAGTATAACAATTGGTTATGCAATTTTCATCGCATTTTTGTGTCTTATTTTGAGTTTAGTTACTTTTTATAGTCATACGCAATCTTTGTATAGCGCCTACGAAGAACGAATGACAGATTTACTTAACTATGTCTATTATTATATTGATTTAGAGGATTTGGGTGAATGCTGCGAGACATTTGAGCCATCTGATAAGTATTGGGAACTACAGGATTTCATGGATAGAATTACAGAAACAATGGATATACATTATCTGTATATTATAATCCCGCCTAAGGATGAAGATGATGCAAGCATATATAATGTTTTGTCTGCAGATACTGCTTATGGACGTATGTATGCACCTGATGGATATTATCTTGGATATTTGATAGAAGATATGTACACAGCCGATCAAGCAGCCAAATATCGTGCGGCAATGTCTAAAAATGAAATTACTTTTTTTGAAATAGAAAGTGGATGGGGAGATGATTACTCTGGGTGTATGCCATTAAAGGATGCTAATGGAAATGCATTTGCTCTTTTGTGTGTGGACATAGATGTAAGTAAGATACATAAAATGATTAATTCATACACCTTTGTAAATATTATTCTTATTATGGTTATTGGCGTTGTATTTGCAGTTGTATTCCTTTATATTCAAAGGTTTTTTGGAAATGACATCAAAGACTAGATGGTTTGAAACCGTAAATGAAATTATACTGTCTGGCAATTTAGAAAAGAGTTTTTTCAATGGAACAGAAAGACGTTAAACGTATAATTCAAATTATCGGTGTTGTGGTTGCTGCACTTTTGTTGTTGCAGTCTATTTTCTATGCTGCTATTAAAATTGAAACTATAAATAATCATGAAAAAGTAAATAAGCTGATAGCTCAGGATCTAAAATATTCTTGGGCAACAATGGACGATGAGCTTGATGAAATAAATAGCCTTATAAAAAATAAACATCTGTCCAATGGAGATTTAGGCCGTTTGTATGAGCGTGCTGGTCTTATCTATATGCAAAAAGGTGAAAGCATGTCTTATTATAGATATTTGGGATATGCTCTCTATTATTTGGAAAAAAGTGATGAAGACGATTATACAGTTAATGTGTATCTGGATTTGGCAAATTTTTATCTGAATAACTATGCGGAAGATTATGCCGAGGAGATGATTGAAAAGGCAAAGAATATTAAGCCGTTTGAGGAAATAGAGAATGTTAGAATAAAAAGCTATGCATATAGAATGCTTGGTATAATGTGTATTCAAAAGCTAGAGTATAATGAGGCTGAAACCTACTTCTTGCAGTCACAAAAAGTGCTTGAGGATAGCCATACTAATTTATATGAGGAAAGCTATATTGCTATGGCTGATGTTTGGCTAGCCAGAGTTTATGAGGAAACGGGGCGTCTTGCAAAGTGTGGTGAGGTGCTGGATAAATGGGCTGATAGTGAGATGTTTACAGAGGAAGTATATCGAAAGGTCTTTCTACGAGACTTTATTGTTCCTTATTATCAGGCCAAGTGTTATTATCTCTGCGCTGAAAATATTAAAGAGCGCAACAACTCCAGCGATGTAGAAGCTCAGGCAAGGGACCAGGCTGTTGTAGATTATCTGGATGAGTTTATGACAATTTGTGATGAAAATGAATATGAGAAGGCTGAACTATACACTTTGCTGAAGATTCAGAGAGAATATCCTACCAAAAATCCAGTTATCAGGGAGAAACTGTATAACATTTTGGAACAGCTGTATCGTGAAATGTTTGAACAGCAAAATAAAACATATTCAGATATGATAAATGATTTGGTTAATGATTCCAAAAATGAAATTATTAACAGTGAGATGGCTGGAAGAGATAGAATCAAAAAGTTAGAGCTGAGAATGATAGCGGCTCTGTTACTAGGCACTTTGCTGTTAGCATTCTTTATTATATTGATGAACACCAGATTTGATGGCCTCACAAAGCTATTAAGTCGTAAAGTTTTTAATCGTGATTTAGCTAGAGTAAAACGTAGTAATGTTCCATACGGTATCATTATGATTGATATAGATAATTTCAAGAGGGTCAACGATACCTATGGTCATCCGGAAGGAGATATTGTACTTTGGAGACTGGGACAGTTAATATCGAAGGAAACTACCAATGATATCAGGGGATATCGATATGGCGGTGAAGAATTTGTCATCATGGTTATGAGAGATGTGGTTCCATATGTACCAAAGATTGCTGAACGTCTGAGAGACTATATGCAACAGCAGGGATGGGAGTTTGCACCAGATTTGGTGATTACTCTTAGTATAGGGACTTCTGTAGGAAAAGGAAATGATGAGGTTGTAAAAAAGGCTGACGAAAACCTTTACTATTCAAAGGGGCATGGAAAGAATCAAGTGACAAATTAAAAAAGAAGCTATCTGGTAGAAGACTACTAGATAGCTTTTTGTTGGTTTAATATCAAGTATGTAAAAGCACTTATGACTAAGCAATGCTAAGTGCCTGTGTATCTGATATTTTCATTGTACTAACCTTGCTTGTAGGCTGAACACTTACAACCTTCAAAGTGTTTCTTGCAATAAACTCAGTGTGAATTCCATGTCTGAGTAAATCCTCAGCTCTTCTGTAAAGATCCTCTGGTCCTGTGCAAGTGATAATTGTACCAATAGCCATTTTCTTCTTCCTCCCCGGCCTAAAAAATTTTGTCTTGTTCGCCATAACTCCCTACGAACGAGTTAATATTAGCCTCAAAACCGCTATTTGTCTACGTTTATCCTGTGAACAATTTGTGAATTCTGCGTAAACGTTTTCAAAATGATTTCCTTTGGTTAAAACACTCAAAAACGCTCAAAAAAACTTCATTTTCGACGCTTAAATTTGATTGAAAATTCTTTGACAAGAAAACGCAAAATCGTTTGCATTCCAAAAAGGGTGAATCTAAAGATTGATATAGGAAACTATTTAATGTCAGTATTTGAGATTTAATAAAGACTTAATAATTATTTACACAAATGTGTGTTATTATAGATTTAGAAAAATTTGGGGAGGTGAACAGCTTTGGACATGAGTATGTTTCCAGATGATGGAGTGAATTCCTGGAACACTGTCATGCTGCTTTACGAGTCAGCTATTAAAAAGGTACGTACAAAGGTTGAAATTCTTAATGACGAATTTCAGCAGGTACATCAGTACAATCCTATTGAGTATATAAAGACTAGAGTGAAGACCCCTGAGAGTATCGTCAAGAAGCTCAAGAAGAACGGTTATGAGGTTTCGATTCCTAGTATGATTGAGCACTGTAATGATATCGCAGGTGTTCGTATTGTATGCTCTTTTACATCCGATATTTATCAGATAGCTGAGATGATTGGTCGCCAGACTGATGTTACTGTTGTTTCTATAAAGGATTACATTAAGAATCCAAAGGCATCAGGTTACAAGAGTTATCATATGTTGGTTACGATTCCTATCTATCTTTCAGACAAAACAGTAGATACAAAGGTTGAAATCCAGATTCGTACAATTGGTATGGACTTCTGGGCCAGCCTTGAGCACAAGATTTACTACAAGTTTGAAGGAAATGCACCAGAATATATTAGTCGTGATTTGCGGGAATGTTCTGAAATTGTATCAATGATGGATACCAAGATGCTGCAGCTTAACAACGCTATTATGCAGACAAAGCTTCTAGAGGAGGCAGAACGGGAGCGGGGAGAAAAATTCCAAGCTAACGGATGGCAGCAAAAGGTTGTTGAAGGAAACACAATATAGTATGATAAAGACTGTTGGTTTTTAAATCGACAGTCTTTTTTTAGGAGGAATAATAATGTTAGAGATTATAAAGGCTATACTTTTCGGTATAGTTGAAGGTATCACAGAATGGCTTCCTATCAGTAGTACGGGCCATATGATTCTTTTGGATCAGTTTGTAAAGCTTGATGTATCTGAGGAATTCTACAGCATGTTCCAGGTTGTTATTCAGCTTGGTGCCATTCTTGCGGTAGTACTTATTTTCTGGAATAAGATTTGGCCATTTGGTAAAAAGAACAATGAAGCTCCACTTAGTCAGTCTGGTGTTGGAGCATGGATTAAAAAAGACATTTTCGTTCTTTGGTTTCACATTTTAGTATCTTGTGTTCCGGCTGCAATCGTTGGTGTTCTTTGGGATGATTTATTCGAAGAATTATTTTACAATCCAGTTTGTGTAGCTCTTGCACTTATTGTTTTTGGTGTTGCTTTTATTATTGTAGAAACAAAGCACTCAGGAAAGAATGCAAAAATCACAACAGTTGCTGATATCACATATACAACAGCATTTTTGATTGGTATGTTTCAGCTTATCGCTGCAATTTTCCCTGGTACATCACGTTCAGGTGCAACAATTGTAGGCGCTCTTATTATTGGTGTTGCTCGTACAGTTGCAGCAGAGTACACATTCTACCTTGCAATTCCAGTTATGCTTGGAGCCAGTCTTTTAAAGCTTGTAAAGTTTGGACTTTCATTCACAGCAATGGAAGCAGCAATCCTTCTTATAGGTATGGTTGTTGCTTTTGCAGTTTCTATGTTTGTAATCAAGTTCCTTATGGACTACATTAAAAAGCATGATTTCAAAGTGTTTGGATGGTATCGTATCATCCTCGGAATCATCGTTTTGATTTGTGGATTTGTAGGTTTAATCTAATATTATATAGAAGATATTAATTAGGGTCGTCACGAAAAGTGTCGACCCTTTTTTCGATTGAAAAACACTAAAAACAAGACAATTCTTAAATAATTCTAAAAAACAATCTTTAGATATTTACAGAATCATAAATAATAATTAAACTACCAATCAGTATATATTGTGTAATATCGGAGGAAGGGAAATGATATTAAAGAAGATTAAGAAGCATATAAAATTAATCATTGTACTAGTGATTATCGCTGCAATTGTTTTCTATGTACGTTATAGTACTCAGAAGGCAAAGAAGCTTCTTGAGGAGCAGGAAAATCAACCTGTTACTGCAGAGGTTCAGAAGATGGATTTGCAGAAAACAGTCAGTGTTACTGGTACTCTGAATGCTAAGGATACGGCAAAGGTAACATCAACTATCGGGGGAACTGTCACCGGTATCAAGGTTAAAAAGGTTAACTATGAAGTGGGTGATTATGTAGAGGCCGGAACAGTTGTTGTAGAATTCGATGGTGATGATTACGATAGAAAAATCAGCGAGCTGAATGAACAGTACAACATCAATTCAGTTGAATCATCAAACACTATTGCTGATATGCAGCAGAAGATAGCAGATGCTCAAAGAAAAATCGAAGAAGATAATAAGTGGCTTGAAGATAAGAAGATTTACTATGAGAATCTTAAGGATGCCAAAGAGGATTATCTAAATCATCCATATGATGAAGAAAAGAAAAAGAGATTCGAAACAGAATCTTCTGCATGTGCCACCATGCACAACGTTACAATAGATTCTTATGAGGCAAAGCAGGACGAGGTAAAGACTCTTCAGGAATCTATTATTTCATATCAGAATTCTATTGAGTTGGCACAGCTTAAGCAGCAGTTTGCTCAGAACTACACTCAGGTAGATGAAAAGGATAAAGTATACGAAAGCAAGAATGCTACACATGTAGAGGCACCTATTTCTGGCTACATCATCACAATGAATGTAACAGAGGGCAACAACTATGCTCAAGGTAGCATAGTGTTTACAATTGCCGACACAAGCGAATTTGTTGTTGAGGCAACTGTAAATGAGTACGACATTGCTTATATAAAAGAAGGCCTTCCAGCAAAGGTTAAGTTTGAGGCTACAGGAGATGAAACCTTTGATGGTGAGGTGACATTTGCATCTCTTGCATCGGAAGGAGCTATTTCAGCAGGAACACAGAACGGTTCACAGAGCTCTAGTGCAGCCAATTATAAGGTTAAGATTAAAATGAAGAAAACAGATGAGAGAATGCGCGTGGGTATGACAGCAAAAGCCAGCGTAATTATGGATTCTGTAAAGAATGTTCTTTGTGTTCCTTATGATTGTATTCAACATTCAGAGGACGATGATAGCCTGTTTGTAGCAGTCGTTGACAAGAATGGAAAGAAATCAAATATAAAGGTTACTAAGGGCCTTGAAAGTGACTACTATGTGGAAGTTAAAGGTAAGGGCCTTAAGAAGGGCATGAAGGTTGAGGAAATCCTTGCTGACGGTCCAAGTACTAATATCATGGATTATATGTATTAAGCGTAGGAGGTTTTTATGGCAGACAATATTATGCTGGACCTTCGCAATATTCATAAGAGCTTCTTTATTGGTACGCCCAATGAATTTGAAGTACTCCATGGTTTGAATTTTACAGTAAATAAGGGCGAATTCGTTTCTATAGTTGGACAGTCCGGATCTGGTAAGTCAACACTGATGAATATAATTGGAGCTTTGGATAGACCAACTGAAGGAGAGTACACCCTAGATGGAATAGATATTGAGAAGGCAAAAGATTCTGAGCTTTCTGTTCTTAGAAATAAAAAGATAGGTTTTGTTTTTCAAACCTACAATCTTATAGCAAGAACAAGCGCGCTGAAAAATGTGGAGCTTCCTATGATGTATGCAGGCATGGGAAGAGCAGAACGAACAGAGCGTGCAAAGATGCTTCTAGAAGAAGTGGAAATGACCGATAGAATGATGCACAAGCCTGATGAGCTTTCAGGAGGACAAAAGCAGCGAGTTGCTATTGCAAGAGCTATGGCCAATGATCCTGCCATCATCCTTGCAGATGAACCAACAGGAGCCTTGGATTCTGCTACTGGACGATTAATTATGGATATTTTCCATAAGCTTCATGAAGAGCAGGGGAAAACTATTGTGTTAATCACTCACTCGCCAGAGCTTTCACAGGAAACTGAAAGAATCATTACACTAAAGGATGGTCACATCATTGGCGAGTCAAAAGGTACCTGGACAGGGCTTAAAGCAAAGGAGGGCGAATAATGTTATTTACAGAAAACGTCCTTGTTGCATTAGCAGGACTAAAAGCAAATATAATGCGATCCCTGTTGACAATGTTGGGAATCATCATTGGTATTGCTTCAGTAATTGCTATCATGACAGTTGGTAATTCAATTACATTGATTGTAAACAGCACTATGCAGGATATTGGTGCAAACAATTTGCAGGTGGGTGTTATGCAGAAATCTTCTGATAGTGAATCAGAAGACACTGGAATGAATTATGGTTCTGGTTATGTTCGCGATATGACAGACGACGACCTGATTACCAAGGAAATGATTGATAGTTTCAAGGCGGAGTACTCAGATGATATAAAGTACATTCTTCTTCAGGAAAATGTTGGTGAGGACTATTATGGCGCACCTGCTTCAAAGGTGACAAAGGGAAGTAAAAACGCCAATGTTAAAATCGTTGGTTACAATGTAGACTACATGAAGTTCAATAAACGTGAGGTCTTGGCTGGACGAGAATTCCTCGCACAGGATTATTTGGAAGGCAAAAAGGTCTGCATGGTTTCAGACAAACTTGTAGAACGCCTTTACAAAGGTGACAACGACAGTGTTATTGGTCAGGAAATAGAAGTGTCACAAGGGGGCACTTATTACACCTATCATGTGGTTGGAGTATACAAATATGTATCAGAACAGTTTGCATTTGGAGCGTCTGATAATCCAACGACTGAGATTATGATCCCACTGATGACGGCTAGACTTGAGAATCACAACCAAAACAAGGGATTTAATTTCATGATGCTTGTTACATCGGTGAATACAGATAATTCTACCTTTGCCACTACGGTTAGAGACTATTTCAATACTCGATATTATGCTAGAAATGATGCATATGAAGTAGCGGCTATCAGTATGGCATCAATGATGGATTCCATGAATACCATGATTAACATGATTCAGCTGGCATTATCTGTAATTGCTGGTATTTCCCTTGTGGTTGGAGGTATTGGTGTTATGAATATTATGCTAGTATCAATCACTGAACGAACCAAGGAAATTGGTACCAGAAAAGCCCTTGGTGCCAAGAACAGTTCAATTCGCTTGCAGTTCATTACTGAATCTGTAGTTATTTGTGTTATCGGTGGTATTATTGGTATCATTCTAGGTGTAATCCTTGGAACTATAGCTGTGAAACTTATGGGCTATAGTGCGGCAGTATCATTACAAAGTATTATCATTGCTGTTGGTTTCTCAATGGCTATCGGTATATTCTTTGGATACTATCCTGCAAATAAGGCAGCAAAGTTAAATCCTATTGATGCATTAAGATATGAGTAATATAAGTATTTGATTTTCTTCAGAAAATCAAAAAGTAATAGGGAGAGCTTATCAAAGCGATGAGCTTTCCCTTTTTTTGCGTTATAGGTAATGTATGTCTGGGGGAATAGTCAGAAAATGTGAATGATGCAAGGCTTTATTTTAAAAAATCTGTGAATTGGCGAGTCTTATTACACAGTTGTGATATGATGGAGTTGTTAAATAGATTTATTGGGAGGAGATGTATTAGTATAGGAGGGGTTTTATGCAGATTTCAATAGGTTCATCTAACAAACAAGACGTTGATGCAGCTGTAGCTGAGGTGTGTGCAAAGGCTGGTAATCCAAAGCTTTTGGTCCTTTTGTGTTCGTTTGTCCATTTGGAGAAAGCATCTAAGCTTATTTCAGAAAAGTATCCACAAACAGCATTAATTGGTACGGGAACTACATCCTATTATGATACAGAAGCTTCCGACTCAAGGATGCTGCTTATTTCATTTGGAAGTGATGCAGAGGTTGAGGCAGGTATAATTCGCAATCTTTCTAAGGCTCCGATGTTGGATATTCCAACATTATCAGAAAAGGTTTCAAAGATTTCTGCAGGTGACAGCAACACTATTTGTTTGGAATTCTGTACTAATGATGAGGAGCGACTTGTAACAACACTAAATGTTGCATTAGAAAAGGCAAGAATTCCAATTGTCGGTGGAACAATCTTTGGCTATAAGGCAGGGGAGACACCTAAGGCTATGTTAAATGGTGTGCTTTATCCTGATGCATGTTGTTATGCACTGATTAAAAATAAGTCAGGAAAGATTAGAACTTATTCTGAAAATATATATGGTCCAATGGAGTGCCCAAGGACACATATTGCTACAAAAGTAGATCTTCATAATAAGGAACTTTTCAGTTTGGATGGTCGTCCAGCAGCTGATGTTTATTGTGAGGATGCTAATGTAAGCAGAAATCAGATTGCAGATAATGTTTTAACAAATCCATTGGGACGTGTTATTGGAGATGATATCTTCATTGCAAGCCCATATGCCATTGGTGCAAATGGTTCTTTGATTAGTTATAAGCGAATAAACGAAAATGACTCAATTCAGCTGTTGGAATTAAAAGATTATGAGGCAATATCAGCTGATACAAGAAATCGAATTAAAAGTGAGAATGGAAAGATTTCATTTATATTCTCTGTAAATTGTATTTATAGACATCTTCTATTTGATAACAAGGGCTATCTGAAAGAGTTTATAAGTAATATGAAGTCTGTAGGACCTCATGTTGGAATAGTTGGTGGTGGTGAACAATACAAAAAGCAGCACGTAAATCAAACTATGGTATGTGCAGTATTTGAGTAATTGTAGCGTGTGGATAATTCCTTTTCTTGGAGGTAAATACTATGGGACTTTTCGGAAGAAAAAAAGCTGTTGAACAGGCAGTAGAAACAAATGCTGAAAAAGCTGAAAAGAAGGTTGATATTAAGACCAGAATGAAGGCAATCAAGGATGTTGGAAGATTTTCTATCGAGCAGAAAGAAAAGTTGCAGCAGGAAGAAGCAAATACTATTGCCGGAATCGAAACAATTAGAGAGGCCTTCTCTGTTGTTGAAAACAAATATGCAAACATTTCAGATTCTGTTACTGATTTTACAGAGCAGTTTAAAACTATCGAGGAAATCACCAGAGCATTTGATGATATTGTAAAGAAACTAGAGGTTACAGCTGATGATTCTCATCGCGGTATGGAAAAGGTGGACGAAAGCTCTGGTGCGGTTGCTGATACAATTGCACAGGTTGAGGAAGTTTTCGCTGCATTCCAAAAGAGCTTTGATGACATTCGTGAAAAGGTAGAGTTGATTGGTGGATTTGCTAAGCAGACAAACCTTCTTGCTCTTAATGCTTCAATCGAGGCTGCCCGTGCTGGTGAAGCAGGACGTGGATTCGCCGTTGTTGCAGATGAAGTAACAAATCTTTCAACTGAGATTCAAAGCGTTGTAACATCTATCTTTGATAGTATGAAGGAGCTTGACGAGAACAACAATCGGTTGGTTGAATCAGTAGATCATACAAAGGAAGCTATTGAAGCATCACACAATAGAGTTGTTGAAACTCAGGAGGTTGTGGGCCAGATAAAGACTGTTGCAGATGAAGTTACAGATCAAAGTAAGCAAATGGCTGGCGTATTTGAAAATTGTGAATCATCTATTCAAGACATATCAGCAAATATGGCTGATTCTCGTGGATACTTTGACGATGTTTCAAATGATATTGAGAACATCAAGGTTAAGATTACAAATAAGGGCTTTATGTTTGAGGATATGAATAATGTTCTTGAGCAGATTGCACCGCTTACTGAACTATAAAATACACTTAAGTTTTTTTTATCAGTTTTTTAATCAGGATAGTATTGAAAAAAAGACAATTATATTTTGGAATAGTAGTATAATGAATTGGGGCATGGGGATTACGATTCTCGTGCCCTTTTTTTATTTTATTAGGAAATTAATTATTTAAAAGGTCGGTGTAAAGTAATGAAGTATTTAAGACAATTTCTCATTATTTTGGCAGTGTCACTGATTGGAGAAATCCTTAAAGCAGTGTTACCACTACCAATTCCAGCAAGTATTTATGGTATGGTATTGATGTTTATTCTCCTTCTCACAGGTGTTATAAAGCTTGGTCAGGTAAGGGAGACAGGTAGATTCCTAATTGAAATTATGCCTGTAATGTTTATTCCTGCAGGTGTAGGTTTGATGTCATCTTGGAATGTTTTACAGCCGGTATTATTGCCAGTTTCTGTAATCACTGTTATCACTATTTTCACAGTAATGGGTGCTACAGGATTGATATCTCAGACAATAATCAAGATGGATGGAAAGGAGTCTAAATAATGACAGAGTTCATGCAAAACAGTGCTTATGCTGGTGTCACAATAAGCTTAATATCTTACGCCCTTGGTTCCTGGCTTAAAAAGAAATTCGGGTTTGGATTTTTTAATCCATTATTAATATCGATTGTAGTAACAATTCTAGTGCTTGTAAGTTGCAATGTTAGTTACGAAACATACAATGAGGGAGCTAAGTATCTTAGCTGGCTATTAACTCCATCCACAGTTTGTCTAGCTATTCCTTTATATGAGGAATGGGAGCTTTTGAAGAAAAACGCAAAAGCAGTTATCCTTGGAGTTTTTTCTGGTGTAATTACTTCCCTTATTACCGTATTTGTATTATCAAAGATGATGGGATTATCTCATGAAAACTATGTTACACTTCTTCCAAAATCAATCACAACAGCTATTGGTATGGGGGTATCTGAGGAGCTTGGTGGATATGTGACAATCACTGTTGCCGTTATTGTTATTACAGGTGTTATTGGAAATATTCTTGGAGAGTTCATCTGCAAGATATTTAGAATCCACGAGCCTATTTCAAAAGGCCTTGCACTTGGGACTGCAGCTCATGCCATCGGTACAGCAAAGGCTATGGAGCTTGGCGATGTTGAGGGGGCAATGAGTTCTCTTTCAATCGCGGTAGCAGGTGTGTTTACTGTTGTTCTTGCATCTTTATTTGCAAGTTTCATGTAAAGTTTTTTAGTATTTTTTGCAAAATGGGCAGGTTGCCACTTGCAATAATTCGCAAATACGTTATACTGTACCTGTTTGAAACAGACAGTTTCAAGAATAATTGAATAGAACGGGAGCTTGTAAACAGGCTGAGAGGAAGGTGTGACCTTCGACCGAGAACCTGATTTGGATAATGCCAACGTAGGGATGCCGTGATACACGTATATTACATGGAAGCCATTTGAGAAATCAGGTGGCTTCTATTTTTTTATGTTGAAATTGGTTATTAAGTAGAAATAGGAGAAAGATATGGAATTTAATACAGAGCTTTATTTTATTACTGACAGTAGCCCATATCAGAAAGAGGAGTTCCTTCGACGTGTGGAGGAGGCCTTACAGGGTGGGGTAACCTTAATTCAGTTGAGGGAAAAGGAAAGAACCACAAGGGAATACATAGAGCTTGCCGAGGCAGTGCACAAAATAACAAAAAGGTATGGGGTGCCATTAATTATCGATGATAGAGTGGATGTGATGTTGGCTTCGGGAGCAGAAGGTGTACATGTTGGGCTTGATGATATGCCTGTGTCAATGGCTAGAAAACTGATTGGACCAGACAAAATATTGGGAGCCACTGCAAAGACTGTAGAGCGTGCTATAGAGGCTTACCAATCTGGGGCAGACTATCTTGGAGTGGGGGCAATATATCCCACAACGACCAAGGTGAAAACAGTGCTAACTTCAACGGAAACTTTGAAGGATATAACAGAGTCTGTGCCAATACCTGTAAATGCAATTGGAGGATTGAATCCCTCAAATATGGATGTGTTGAAGGGAATAAAAATATCTGGAGTTTGTGCTGTTTCAGCAATTATGAAAGCTGAAGAGCCAATGATTGCAGCCCTTGATATGAAGAAAAAAGTACAGGAACTTATAGGGCAAATATCGTAGTTAAAAGGAGAAAGAGTATGAAGGTTGTTTTATCAATTGCGGGGAGTGATAGCAGCGGGGGAGCTGGCATACAGGCTGATTTGAAAACCATGACAGCTCATGGAGTTTATGGCGCAACAGCAATTACAGCACTTACAGCCCAAAACACTATGGGCGTATACGAGATCGTGGAGTCGTCACCTAAATTTTTGGAGGCTCAGATAGAAGCCTGTCTAAGTGATATCCCAGCAGATGCAGTGAAAATTGGAATGGTACCCTCTGCAGAACAAGTGAAACGAATAGCAAAAAAGCTAAAGGAATACCAAGTGAAAAATATAGTTGTTGATCCTGTTATGGTAGCAACCAGTGGAAGCAAGTTGACCAGACAGTCCACACAAAAAGTTCTGGCGGATTATCTTTTTCCACTTAGTAGGGTAATTACACCAAATATTCCTGAAGCAGAGGTTATTTCGAATACAAAGATATTCAATAAAAGAGATATGGAAAGGGCTGCAAGGATTATTAGTGAGGAATATGAATGTTCAGTGCTTGTGAAAGGTGGACATACAATAGAGGATGCTAGCGATGTACTTTGTGAAAATGGCAAAATTACTTGGTTTGATGGAGTAAGAGTGGAGAGTGATAACACTCACGGAACAGGCTGCACACTTTCCAGTGCTATTGCTAGTAATCTTGCTCTTGAGTATACATTGGAAGAATCTATCAGACGGGCAAAGAATTATATTACTGCATGTATTTCAGATGGACTTAATCTTGGTAAAGGCCAAGGTCCATTGAATCATATGAAAGGGGGAATTCAAAATGGCTCAGATAAATGGGAAGGAATATCAAACATCGGGGAAGTCTCTAGCAGAAATTCTGTTGGAGCTAGAGTATGATTTCAGAACTATCGCGGTGGAGATTAATGAGGAAATAGTTTCAAAAAAAGACTATGAGACTACAACAGTTGATGATGGTGATGTGGTTGAAGTAGTTAGCTTTGTGGGAGGCGGTTGAGATGTATCAAACAATACCTACAAAGGAGGAGTATATCAAAGCTTTAATAGAAAGGCATGGAAAAGAAAATCAAGAACGTTTTAGTAATGCAACAGTAGCTATATTTGGCCTGGGAGGGTTGGGTTCTAATATTGCAATATGTCTCGCTAGAGCGGGGATTGGGAAATTAATTCTAATAGATTTTGACAAGGTGGATGTGACAAATCTTCATCGACAACAGTATAAAGCATATCAGATAGGACAATACAAAACCGATGCTCTGGAAGAAAATATTTTAGAGATCAATCCGTATATACGAATCTGCAAACACACTGATATGGTGACAGAGGAAAATGTTGTGGGGTTTATTTCTGAAGGGGATATAGTCTGTGAAGCCTTTGATAATGCCATAAACAAGGCAATGCTTGTTAATGCAGTGCTTGAAAATGCACCAGACAAATATATTGTTTCAAGTTCGGGTATGGCAGGATTTGATAGTGCAAATTCGATTCAAACAAGAAAAATCTCTAGAAGATTTTATTTATCTGGAGATGGGGAGAGCGACGTAAATGAAGGGATAGGTTTAATCTCATCACGTGTTATGGTATGTGCTGCACATGAAGCACATATGGTGCTTCGAATACTGATGGGACGAGAAACTCCTTAGGTCAATGAGTTTAATAATGTTTTGAATAGTAAAAGGATGGTATGAGAAATGGAAAATGACAAGCTGGTAATCGGTGGAAAAGAATTTGATTCTAGATTTATTTTGGGTTCGGGAAAATATTCCATGAAGTTGATTGAGGCGGCGATAAAGGATGCAGGAGCACAGATAATCACTTTGGCAGTGCGTCGAACAAATACCAAGGAAGAAGAAAATATTTTGGATTATATTCCAGAAAATGTCACCTTGCTTCCAAATACAAGTGGTGCCAGAGATGCAAAGGAGGCTGTGAGAATAGCCAGACTTGCAAGAGAGCTTGGCTGTGGCGATTTTGTAAAAGTTGAAATAATGAGAGACAGCAAATATCTCCTTCCTGATAATTATGAAACAATCAAGGCTACAGAAATACTTGCAAAGGAAGGATTTGTAGTAATGCCATATATGTATCCAGATTTGAATGTAGCAAGAGAGCTTCAAAATGTAGGAGCTGCAACAATAATGCCTCTTGCATCACCAATTGGTTCAAATAAGGGGCTGGCTACTAAGGAATTTATTCAGATATTGATAGATGAAATTGATTTACCAATTATAGTGGATGCTGGAATTGGCAAGCCATCCCAGGCATGTGAAGCAATGGAAATGGGAGCGGCAGCCATTATGGCAAACACGGCACTTGCAACAGCAGGAGAGTTGACATTGATGGCTTCAGCATTTAAAGACGCAATTGAAGCAGGTAGAAAAGCTTATTTGGCAGGATTGGGAAGAGTTCTAACCAGAGGAGCCTCAGCATCTGATCCATTAACAGGATTCTTGCATTAGGAGGGGCGAAATGGAAAACAATTTTTTAATTGATTCAGAAGAATTATCCGAGACAGCCTTAAGAAGAAAGCACCAGATAGAAAATGATCCAAGCTCCAGAATTAATCATATGGAATACCTGCCTGGAATGGATGTGATTAATTCAGATATACAGTCAAAAGTCATAGAGGAGATGAATTCCTACGACTATAACAGATATACAGGCAAAGATGTTCTTAGAGCACTGGCAAGTGACAAGTGTACAATTGAAGATTTTAAAGCACTTTTATCACCTGCAGCAGAACCATATTTGGAGCAAATGGCGGCAAAGGCTCAGAAGGAAACCAGCAAGCACTTCGGAAATACGGTATATCTATTCACTCCATTATACATTGCCAATTATTGTGAAAACTATTGTGTATACTGTGGATTCAACTGTTATAACCGAATCAAGCGTTTGAAGCTTTCAATGGAACAGATTGAGCACGAAATGCAGGTTATTGCTGATAGTGGTATGGAAGAAATTCTTATTCTAACAGGAGAAAGTCCCGCAAAATCTGACGTGAAATACATCGGTGAGGCTTGTAAAATAGCGAGAAAATATTTCAAGATGGTTGGAATAGAAATATATCCTGTAAATGTGGAAGATTATAAATATCTTCATGAATGTGGTGTGGATTATGTGACTGTTTTCCAAGAAACCTATGATTCCGATAAGTATGAGACTTTGCATCTGATGGGAAATAAAAGGGTTTGGCCATATAGATTTGATTCACAGGAGCGTGCTCTCATGGGCGGCATGCGTGGTGTGGCCTGCGCTGCACTATTAGGACTCTCAGATTTTAGGAAGGATGCATTGGCTTCAGGCTTGCATGTTCATTACCTTCAGAGGAAATATCCACATGCAGAGATGTCACTGTCATGCCCAAGGTTACGTCCTATCATCAATAACGAAACTATAAATCCGTTGGATGTTGGTGAGCGCCAACTCTGTCAAATTCTTTGCGCATATCGCATATTTCTGCCGTATTGCGGAATTACTGTTTCTTCCAGAGAATCAGCGGAATTTAGAAATGGTATAGCCAAAATAGCTGCTACAAAGGTTTCAGCTGGTGTATCCACAGGAATTGGAGATCATGATGAAAAATACAATGGGGAACAGACAGAAGCATCAGGTGATGAGCAGTTTGAAATTACAGACGGAAGAAGTCTTGAAAAGATGTACATAGATATGGCAGAGGAAGGCTTGCAGCCAGTATTTAATGATTATATTTATGTGGGATAAAAACAAGACCACAAAAAAGATAATAGAAAGATTCAAAGGCTAAGTATCTTTTGAATAAGTAAAATTAAAGGAGAATGAAATGAACAAGTATACAACACAGATGGACGCGGCAAGACAGGGGATTGTTACACCAGAAATGAAGCAGGTAGCATTAAAGGAATACAGAACTCCTGAGGAGATTCGAGAGCTTGTGGCAAAGGGGCAGGTAGCAATTCCTGCCAACAAAAATCATAAGTGCCTGAATCCTGAAGGGGTGGGCAGTATGCTTCGCACAAAGATAAATGTGAATCTTGGGGTTTCTCGAGATTGTAAGGATTACAACATTGAAATGGAAAAGGTTATGGCTGCAGTGGATATGGGGGCAGAGGCAATTATGGATTTATCCAGTCATGGCAATACACAGCCATTCCGCAAAAAATTGGTGGAAGAGTGCCCTGCAATGCTTGGCACAGTGCCTATTTACGATAGTGTTATTCATTACCAGCGAGATTTGGCGACACTTACAGCAAAGGATTTCATAGATGTTGTACGACTTCATGCAGAGGATGGAGTAGATTTTGTTACATTGCATTGCGGTATTACCAGAAAAACTATTGATCAGATAAAGAAGCACAAACGAAAGATGAACATTGTCAGTCGTGGAGGTTCATTGGTTTTTGCATGGATGACCATGACAGGAGAGGAGAATCCTTTCTATGAATATTATGATGAGATTCTTGAAATATGTCGTGAGCATGATGTGACAATTTCACTGGGTGATGCATGTCGCCCTGGCTGTCTTGCAGATGCCAGCGATGTATGTCAGATAGAGGAGCTTGTGCGCTTGGGAGAACTGACAAAGCGTGCATGGGAAAGGGATGTACAGGTGATGGTGGAAGGACCTGGACACATGCCAATGGATGAAATCGCAGCCAATATGAAAATCCAGCAAAAGATTTGCATGGGCGCACCTTTCTATGTTTTGGGACCACTTGTAACAGATATTGCCCCTGGTTATGACCATATCACATCAGCAATTGGTGGAGCCATAGCAGCACAAAATGGAGCAGCATTTCTTTGCTATGTGACACCAGCTGAGCATCTTGCACTTCCAAATGTGGAGGATGTAAAGCAGGGAATTATCGCATCCAAAATCGCGGCTCATGCAGCAGATATTGCAAAGAAGATTCCACATGCAATGGATATAGATAATCAGATGGCCGAAGCACGTCAGCGATTTGATTGGGAGACCCAATGGGAATGTTCTATCGATTCTGAAACAGCCAAAGCAATCAGGGCTGATCGTGCACCGGAATTCGATGACACCTGCTCTATGTGTGGCAAGTTCTGTGCAGTTCGCAGCATGAACAAGGCGTTATCTGGTGAGTATATTGATATCATCTAAGTGCAAAGCAAAAGGAGCCCTCTAATGAAGGCTCCTTTTGTGAGATGTAAATAATTAAATTTTATTCGAAATAAATATCTGTTGTTCCAAGTCCATTGTCTATATCAAGTGAAAGAAGTGGGCTTGATTCATCACAGGAATAATTTCCATGGGTGTTGATAGTGCCAAGTCCGTTGTCACATTTCATAGAAATTCTAAATTCCTTTGGAATGAAAACCTTCAGACTGCCAAGACCATTATCAATATTGATAAATGCTCCATTTGGATCAAGAGTGGAACCATTTAGATATACTGTAAGACTTCCAAGTGCGTTGTCTATATCGCCACGACGAAGGTTTTTCACGGTTACGTACTCTGTTCTTTCGCCAAGATTATTATCAACGGAGAATGTGCCATCTTCAGATGAATATTCTATTGTAGAAGAATGGCCAGAATGATTCCAGTTGCCGCCATGGTGGTTGGTTACGACATTTACGATGGGACTTTTTCCGAAAATCAGTGAAAGGCCTACACCTATCAAAATAGCTACAAGTATAATGATTGCTGGAGAGACCATTGCAATACCAAGCTCTTTACTGAACAGACAAGCCAGGATAGCCATTGGGAAGGTGATGGCCAAAAATCCATGTCGGCCGATTCCATTGATTATCATTATGTATACAAGAAGAATAGCTGTTGCAATTTTAAATAAAGGAAAATCAGGAAAAATCCCCATTTTATCTATTAATAATCCAGCGGCAAAAATGATTAATACCAGACCCGTTATAACTTTTTTACTATTAAATTCATTCATCTTTTTAACCTCTTTTCATCCATTATTTCAATAAGTGCCTTAATGTAATTTCTTGAAGCATATGCTTTTTTATTTGAGTTGCTGAAAGATATTTCACTGGCACCAGTGATGTTTTTCTTTATAGCTGAAATCCTTATCGTATTTACGATAGTAGATTTGGAAACCCTGATAAAATCTCTTGGTAGAATTTCTTCCAGCTCATATAGCTTTTGTCTAGTTTTGAAGATTTCCTTTGAAGTATGAATCAGGATATAATTGCCATCAGCTTCCATGAAGATTATGGATTTGAGCTCAAGGAAATGCTCCACATCATCCTGAAAAGCTGAAATGCGAAGTGAACCAGAAGATTTGCCGGCTAAGCTTTTTTGAAGCTCTAAAATCTCGTAGGTTAACTCTCGACAATGAATCGTTATATAATCCTGCTCCAAAGAGTCATCAACATCGATTGTGATTTTCAAACCCTTGCCCTCCTTGTGATTATAGTAAAACATACTTGAAGTTAAACCTCAACAATATGGGATAAGAGGTAAATATTTAATGGTAAAGGGTAAAATATGAACCATATTATGTTTTAAATAGTGGTATAATATTTGAGATAAATCTAAAATTGATTATAAAAGGTAGGAGAAGGTATGAACAAAAATGATTTTGCTTTAACTCCACCTATGGGGTGGAACAGCTATGATTATTATGATACTGCTGTCACTGAGGATGCTGTGAAAGCCAATGCTGATTTCATGGCCCAGAATCTAAAAAGATATGGGTATGAGTATGTCGTGGTTGACATCGAGTGGTATTCAAATGATGCAGCTACAAAAAGAGATAAGTTCCAGTACATTCCTTTTGGGGATGATGAAATTGATGAGTACGGAAGATTTATTCCAAGTCCAAACAGATTTCCATCATCCAAAAATGGCGCTGGCTTTAAGCCTCTTGCCGACTATTGTCACAACCTTGGATTAAAGTTTGGAATTCACATTATGAGAGGAATTCCAAGAACAGCGGCAGAGCGTCATCTCCCAATTCTTGGAACAGATTACACAGCAAATGATGCTGTAAACCCATCAAGTATATGTGGATGGAATCCTGACATGTATGGTGTATGGGATAATGAAGCAGGACAGGCTTATTACAATTCCATTATTGAGCTGTACACAAGTTGGGGAGTTGATTTCATAAAATGTGATGATATCTGTGATTCATGGATGTATAAACCTGAGGATTTCAGTGGTTGGCACGAGACCAGAATGCTTCACAGAGCCATTATGAATTCAGGCAGGCCAATCACACTAAGCTTATCCCCAGGACCAGCCCATATTGATAAGGCATTTCATTATCAGGAAAATGCCAATATGTGGCGAATTACAGATGATTTCTGGGATAAATGGGAACTACTGAAAAACATGTTTTGGCGTTGTGAAATGTGGCAGGATCATGTAAAGACAGGCTGTTTCCCAGATTGTGATATGCTTCCAATAGGAAAAGTTGGGGCAGGCTTTAACAGCTTGCGTGATAGTAATTTTACATACGAAGAATGTAAGACAATGATGACATTATGGTGTTTCTTCCGTTCGCCACTAATGATTGGTGGAGAGCTTACCATGATGACAAAAGAAAATCTTGGTTTGCTTACAAATGAAAAACTGCTTTGTTTTCTTCAGGATGGATGGAAGCCACGCCAGATAATGCGTGATGACAATCAGGCAATTTGGATGACGGAAAATAGGGCTACAGGAGAAAAGGCAGTTGCTTTCTTTAATTTAGCTGAGCATCCTTTGGATATCGAAACCAGTGCTGTCCTTAAGGATTTTGAAACACCAATAAAGGCTACAGATATTTGGTCAAATGAGCAGGAGGAGCTTGATTCAAATAAATCAATTAAGCTTGCGCCTCATCAGGTAAGGGCCTATCTGTTTTAAATTGTCCTGCAAAGCAGGATTCTTGGGGGCAATTTCATTGTTTGGTGAGCAAGATGTCATGACTTCTTGGGGGCCACTTAAGGAAAAGACCCGCAAGAACCTGGCTTTGCCAGGCAATATTTTCTTTCAGAAAATATTGGTCTGTGTCTGGTTCTTGATTTTTTGGGGAAAATCAAAAAGCTATAAATAAGTGAAATTGGTTTTTCTTGTGAGGCATCCACTTTGTAGTGGGTGCTTTATTTGGATACATGATGAGCTATTGGATACATGATGAGCTATTGGATACATGATGTGCTATTGAATACATGATGGTTATAATTACAAAGAATACACCTGTTGTCGACAGCAATTGAGGCATATCAAATTCATGATAACGAAAGTATTTAGCAATCCCATCAGAGATGCCGAATAAAATTGCGACTAAAATGGATTTTATTAGTACTTTTTTATATATAGATACCTACCTAATTTGAAATGAATAAACTCTTAACATCCTCTGCGGTAGCATCTTGTGGACTACTTGTGTTTAAATTTTTTAATAACATTTTATCTTGCTTGGATATTGCTTCAAAGTCTAGAATAAAAGATTCATGATTTTCTCATGTAAATGATTATCTTGCTTCGTGCATCCTGTGATAATTAATTTACACGCCTACCCCACAGAGTGGAAGAAACAGAAAAAAGGTGGTAGAGGCCAGCGGGCGCCTACCCCACAGAGCGAAAGAAACAGAAAAAAAGTTATAGAGGCCAGCGGGCGCCTACCCCACAGGACACAAGAAACAGAAAAAAAGGTGGTAGAGCCCAGCCAGCCATTACCCCACAGGAAGCAAGAAACAGAAAAAAGGAGGTAGAGCCCAGCGGGCTCATACCCCACAGAGTGGAAGAAACAGAAAAAAGGAGGTAGAGCCCAGCGGGCTCATACCCCACAGGAAGCAAGAAACAGAAAAAAGGTGGTAGAACCCAGCGAGCGCCTACCCCACAGGAAGCAAAAAACAGAAAAAAGGAGGTAGAGGCCAGCGAGCGCCTACCCCACAGAGCGGAAGAAACAGAAAAAAGGAGGTAGAATCCAGCGAGCGCCTACCCCACAGAGCGGAAGAAACAGAAAAAAGGTGGTAGTGGCCAAGCCAGTCCCTACCCCACAGGACACAAGAATAAGAAAAAAGGTGGTAGAGCCTAGCCAGCCACTACCACCCACAAAAAAGCAGAAAACAGTATTTATGGGCTAATTATCGACCTAATCCATAAAAAAGATAAAGTAAATATAAAATAAATATAAATTATTAGCACTCTCACTTGACGAGTGCTAATAATGGGTGTATAACATAGTTACAACAAGGGAAGGAAAAAGAAAAGCTTCCCAAACCAACCTGGCTGAGCAGAAAATAAAAGGTCTGCGGCAGCAACGTAACCGGGATTAAAACTATAATTCATATATAAGAGGAGGTAGTAATTATGTTAATGCCTAGTATTTTATCAAATGATTTTATGGATGATTTCTTTGGAGTACCACGTGTAACAGGTTTTGGTCATCACATGGACAGTGATTTCTCAAGAATGATGACTACAGATGTAAAAGAAAATGAAAACGACTATCAGGTGGACATGAATCTTCCTGGATTTGCAAAAGAAGATATCAAAGCTGAATTGAAGGATGGTTATCTTACAATAAAAGCTGAGACAAATCAGAACAATGATGAGAAAGATGACGATGGAAAATATATTCGTCGCGAGCGCTACACAGGTTCTTGCTCTAGAAGCTTTTATGTAGGAGATAATGTTACACAGGAAGATATTCATGCTGCATTCAAGGACGGAGTCCTTACATTGAATATTCCTAAGAAGGAAGCAATTCCTGAGAAAGAAGAAACAAAATACATAGCTATAGAAGGCTAACTGATTATGAAAAGCCCCTCTTCCAATTGGAAGAGGGGCTTTTTTACGGCATGAAAAACTAGTTGAAATAAAAATAAGCTGCTTGGAGCCAAAGTGCTGAAATGATAAATACGCTGAAGATGATTGTACGAAATGCACCTATAACACAAGCGGAATCATTAAGCTCTGCAGATCTTTTGGCAAAATGTGCACTGATTGCAATACAGTAAACAAAAAACATAGTCACTGCAGAAAATACAGCAAGAATCATAATGTTGATCATATGGAAACCTTTCTTTGAAAAACAGTATTCTATATCGCTATATATAATATAGGGAAAGTTTCTTATGTTCAATCGTTATAATTCACATAATATAATTATTTTCGCATCATAATAATAACAAAAATCACAAGCTTCTAATTTTTCCTCATAGAATAATCAAATGTTCTCAGATCGTAATGGAGAGAATACATATCATCTATTGACTCTATTTCGTAGCTTCCACTTATTAGTAGTTTGTCAAAGGAATGATTGAATTTATTGTTTTTATGGTCTGTGTAGCTCATGTAAGCAAAGGCTTCCATAAGGGAAGCATTCGGTTTGTATATACTGTCTAAATCTATGATATCTCTATTGTCCAGGTAGTTGTTGTTGACAAGTGAAAATGCACGAATAGCAATTATAGGTTTTGTGTCAGTACTGCTTTCGTGAAATGTGGCTGTGATTTTAACCGGTTCAAAATTTCCTTCCCCGATAACGCAGCTGCCAAGCTCCTCGAAAGTGAGAGGCTGCCGTTTGATTGTATAGGTATCATAGTCCTGGAAGGATTTGATTGTTGTTTTTTTCTCGTGAGGCTCTGCAATAGTATTATTAAATTGTTCTGCGGCACTTGCTATTTTTTGAAGTTCACTGAAAAGTGCCATATTACCGATAGTGATTGCAGTGTGTTTGGCATATTCTATCAGTTCTATAAAATCGTATTTTTTTTCTTCGGAAAAATCAGCAGGAGCAGGCTTTACTGCCTCAATTGTGAAATCGCTGAAGTTGTAGTCTGGATTATGGTCTCGAACATATTCCATAGCTTGTTTGAAATCTTCAAAAACGCAGCGGCGCAGATTTATCTCTTGAACATCTTTAATATCAAGCGGTTCTTCTTTTAAAGCATCGATTTGAGCTTGAATCTGATAGTTTAGATGTGTTATAAATTGAATATCATTAATTACCATTACTAGAATCCCCCTGTTTAGTTAATAATAGCACATTTTGTATATAGTGTGTAGTTTGATTACTATATTTAGTAATTCTTTATGTAATTATGCTAAAAGATAACATTGTTTGTTATGCAGATTATTGCTAAAATTATACTGTTGAGTGGGATTTAAAATCTATCCCATTGTTTTTTAGCTATTAGTCATAGCAGGATTTAATTCAAAATCTGATAGGGGAATAATATTAATTGAAAGATTTAAAACATCTATATTATTTTGAAAAATTATTAGAAGAATCATACAACGATTTGTGCAGAAAGGGGCAGGAGGATGGAAATATAGCCATCGGTCATGTATGCTTTCAGATTCCAGAGCCACTTCTCAATCTGCCAGGTTGTTTTTCTACACGTCTTCGTGCACCTCGCACTGGTTCCATTGAAATGGGTACCTACTACATGAGCTCCACCCTTTGTGAAGCCTGTCGCGCTTATCTGGAGCGTGCCATTGAGGGTGGCTTCAATTTCCTGGATTGCATTCTTGCTCCAGATGCCTGTGCTCAGATGAACCGCTGCGTGGAGAATATCGAACACCAGAATCTCATCAATAAGGAAACATTTTTCGTTACTTATGCCGATGTTCCTATGAAGTCGGATGAGACAGCATTAAAACATTACGTTAAGCAGATGAGGATTCGTGTGCTTGAGCCACTCAATGAGCATTTTGGAATAGATATTTCAGATCAAGCTCTTAGAATGGCAGTTAAGGAGCAGAATGAAATCAGTCGTTTGATTTCTGCTATTGGAGACTATCGCAAATTGGAATGTCCTAAAATCACCGGCTATGAGTTTGCTGTATTCTGCCTTGCCAGCTATGTATGTCCGAAATATCTTATCAAAGACAAGCTCAAAGAAACATTAGAAGAGCTGAAAACTCGTGAACCTGATCCGGCAGATAAATATCGAATCAGAGCAGTTATGGTGGGTTCGGAGATTGATGATCCAGAATTTATTAAATTGGCAGAGGAATGTGGCGCCCTTATAGTGGCAGATAGATTCTGCTTTGGTTCACTTCCAGGCCGTCAGGAGATAGAGCTTACTGAGGATGAAGATGCCCTCACTCAGATATGCCGAACTTATTTACAGTGGGGCAAGTGTCCTAGATTTTTCAACCAGGAAAAGGTGATGGAGCGCAGGGAATATGTGGATTATCTGGCAAAGGAATATCAAGCTGATGGCCTGATATATGAGCAGATTAAGTTCTGTGACTATTGGGGATATGAGCGTGCAGCAGCCTTCCACATTATGGACGAGGAATACGGTTATCCGGTACTTTCAGTAGACAGACCATATGCAGTTCGCTCATCGGGGCAGCTTAGAACCAGAATTCAGGCATTTGTGGAGCGAGTGGAAATGAAGAAGCTTGCGGCTAAAAAGAATGGGAGGGCAGAATAATGGGAAAAGCATTTGGAAGTGAACCATTAGGCAAGACTCTCTATAACGGCAAGCGACCACGTCGTCGAAGGGAATGGAGAGGCCTGAGGGATACTTGGTATGATTACACCCGCTGGCTATATTATCTTTTTATACTTGGTAAATTCATGATGAAGCCAAACAATTTCAAGGGCTTCTTCAGATACAGATGGATGAGCAATTATTTAGCTGTGCCAGATTTTATGGACCGACACACAGAAGGTCTTCGCGGAACAGCCCTTAGGCTTGCCCATGAGGGCATTGGCCTTATTATCATAGACATGACAATATCCCTGACAGATATTTTCAAGGCAGATCCAGAAATTGGAAATGACACTGAGCTTAGCAAAAAGATGGTTGTCTTTGACGAGAATATGATGAGCACACTTATGGGCGGCTTTAGAAATCTCAAGTGGGTATGCTACGAGGTGCCTGCCATATACACAAGTTCATTTATGTGTCAGGACGGTGTCATGCATTATGTGGACAAGACCCAGGAGTATGGTGTTCCCGGAGATGTTTGTCCGATGCCTGCTGCAGAGCTTGGAGCTGCCCTTGAGGATGATTTGCCAAAGATTGGTGTATGTGCAATCCAGTGCAACACCACTTGTGATGGAAGTCTTATGGGTGGAGGACTTATGGCACGAAGCATGGGCATTCCTACATTCCAGTTGGCATCTCCAATTCGTCATCGACAGGAGAGTGTGCAGGATTATGCTGCCGATGAAATATACAATGCGATTAAATTCATAGAAGAGCAAACTGGTGAAAAATACGACTGGGATTATCTCTTTGAAAATATGGACAGGTTCAACCAGGAGACAAAAGAATTTCTTGAGTGGTTGGAAATCAACAAATCACCTTATCCTCAGCTTTTGGGAGCCACACTTGGTTTCTATAGGTATGGTGAATATATGGCTGCCGGAGGTCGCTCGCCAATCTTCCTTGAAACCAGCAAAAAGATTACAGCCCTTGCCACAAAGGCATATCAGAACAAGGAAATGGCTTGCAAGGAATATCGTCATAGAGCAATCCTTTGGGGAGTTCAGGCGGCTTATTACACTGCTTTCCCAAACTGGCTTATGAACTGTTGGGGAATTGTCCCAATCAACGATATGCTATGCTGTGTTTCTACAGAAATGGTCAGCACCACCGACAAGCGTCAGGCACTATTAGATTTGGGTTATCTGTATGAAAACATGATTATGAGAAGTCGTTCTAACGGTGGATATGAAACTGGTGTGGAAGATCTTTTTAGAATCTGTGAGCAGATGAATGTAGATATGGTAATCATGTATGTTCATATTGGCTGCAAGTCCATGGCAGGATATCATGGACTCTTTGAGGAGGAAGCCAGAAAACGCGGTATCCATTGGATTTGGGTTAGCCATAATCTGATGGTACCTCTAGATGGCACACGTCGAGATATGCGTACAGAGGTTAATCGCTACATGCGTACTATCTTAAAGGAAGAGCCTGTAGACCCTAGCTTAGAAGACTTTGATGACAGCCTGTGTTGGTAATAATTGACTTTTCAATAGCCTGCTATAAACAAGATTTATAGCGGGCTATTACTTTATTCATTAACAGATAATATTGACTTGAGAAAAAACGTCATTTATAATTCCTATCAACCTAGTAGTTAAATGAAATACAGAAAGGAACAGAATTTATGAAAACAACAATTATGACTTCAATGAATAGTGCTTGTATGTGTATGGTCTGCTGTCAGACCTCTGATTGTTGTACAAAAAATGCTGTATGTTGCTGTAACAATATATACAGACGAAGGCAAAACCTTTAGACTTGAGAAAAATACTTTTTTGTTAAGGCTTAAGACTAAGGCGATGCTTTAGAGCTTAGGTCTTTTTTATTGCATCGGTGCTATAGCCGCTGGAAGGGCATAGGTGAGGCATCACTGAAGTTGTTGGTTCGAATCCAACTAGCACCAGTAATGTAAAAAGGAGGATAATATGGCAACGGTAAAAGAGGTTACAGAAATTCAACTGGCACAAATTAAAAATTATATTGAATCGATAAAATATGGTTCGGTGAATATAATTATTCAGGATGGGAAAATCATTCAGATAGATAAAAGTGAAAAGATCAGACTCTAAGAACTGACTAGACAACTAGAGGTTCAAGGTTACGGTTTCATTAGCTGTGACCTTGGGCCTCTTTTTATATAGGCTCTTGTTTCTTTAGTTACAAGAGCCACAAATAAAAAATAATAATTAATAAAAAGGAGAAAAAATATGGGAAAGTTATTCACATCAGAATCAGTAACAGAAGGACATCCAGACAAAATCGCAGATCAAATCTCTGATGCAATCCTTGATGAGCTACTTGCTCAGGATCCATATTCAAGAGTTGCTGCTGAAACAACAGTAGCTACAGGACTTGCACTTGTTGTAGGAGAGATCACAACAAAGGCATATGTGGATATAGCAAAGATTGCAAAGGACACAATCAGAAATATAGGTTATGTAAATAATGTTGATGGATATAATGCAGACTCTATTGCAGTGCTTACATCAATTGATGAGCAGTCGGCAGATATTGCACTTGGTGTTGACAAGGCATTTGAATCAAAGCAGGAAGGGGCAACAGAAGACTATGGAACAGGAGCAGGTGACCAGGGAATCATATTCGGATACGCAACAGATGAAACACCAGAATATTTGCCACCGGCTATTTCATTTGCTCATCGCCTTACGCGACAGCTTACAAAAGTTCGAAAGGATGGAACACTTCCATACCTTAGACCAGATGGAAAATCACAGGTTACAGTAGAATTTGCAGAAGATGGCAAGACTGTAAAACGAGTACATACAATTGTTATTTCAACACAGCATGCAGAGGATGTAACACTTGAACAGATTCGAAAAGACATTATTGAATATGTAATTAAGCCAGTGATTCCAGAGGAGCTTTTGGATGAAAACACAATCTATTATGTAAATCCAACAGGAAGATTTGTAATTGGTGGACCACAGGGTGATGCGGGCTTAACAGGTAGAAAAATCATTGTTGATACATATGGCGGCACTGGACGTCATGGTGGCGGTGCATTTTCAGGAAAAGATCCAACAAAGGTTGATCGTTCTGCAGCCTATGCAGCTCGCTGGGTAGCGAAAAATTTGGTAGCAGCAGGAGTAGCGAAGAGATTAGAGGTTGAGCTGGCATACGCAATTGGTGTTGCAAAGCCTGTATCTATATCGGTCGATACATTTGGAACGGGGGTAGTGAATGATGAAAAGATTGCCACCATTATTGAAAAAGTATTTGATCTCAGACCAGCAGCAATCATTGATGCCCTTGATTTACGTAGGCCAATCTATAAGCAGACCGCTGCTTATGGACATTTTGGAAGAACAGACATCGACCTTCCTTGGGAACATTTAGATAAGGTGGATGAGATTAAAAAAAACTTGGATGATATTAGGGTAGATGTGGCCGTTCAGATTATTTCTGAAGCCAAAGAAGCAGTGACATTATAAGGAGAAAGGTAGAAGGAGCAATGGCAGAAAAAATTGGAAAGCATATAGCTATATATGGAAAAGGCGGAATTGGAAAATCAACAACAACATCAAATATTAGTGCAGCCCTGGCTGAGGCTGGATACAGAGTAATTCAGATTGGATGTGATCCAAAGAGTGATTCTACTAATACACTTCGTGGAAATAACTACCTTCCAACAGTTCTTGACAGTCTACGAGAAGGTAACAAGATTCATTTAGATGATATTTCAGTAAAGGGATTTGGTGGAGTGCTTTGTATTGAATCTGGTGGTCCTGTTCCAGGTGTAGGCTGTGCAGGCCGTGGAATTAATGCAGCTGTAAATCTTCTTCAGGAACTTAATCTTTTCGAAGAGTTTAAGCCAGATTACGTATTATACGATGTCCTTGGTGATGTAGTTTGTGGTGGTTTTGCTGTTCCAATCAGAGATGGAATTACAGATCGAGCATACGTTGTTTCTTCTTCAGATTTCATGGCATTATATGCAGCCAACAATCTTTTTAAAGCGATCAATAAATATGCTCCTACAGGTGGTGCAAAGCTTGGCGGAGTTATTGCAAACAGCATGAAGCCAGGTTACCACAGAGAGATCGTTGAAGATTTTGTGGCAAAGACAGGAACAAGCATTGCTGGCTATGTAAATCGTTCAATTGATGTGCAGCAGTCAGAGCTTTATGGAAAAACAGTTATTGAGGCAAAGCCAAACAGTGCCCAGGCAGATATTTATAGAAATCTTGCAAAGTACATTGCTGAAAATGAAAATCTGGTAGTTCCTAATCCACTTGGCTCGGCAGAACTTAGGGATTGGGCAAGAAATTGGGGAGATCGTATATACGATATTGAAAGTGGTGTAGTAGGAGTTGCAGAGGCAATCTAGTACTACAGGAAAGGAGAACAGGTAAGATGAGTTTTTTAGATGAAAGAAAAGCTTTAACAAGAGAAAAACGTCTCAGTTCCCTTAGCCATTTTCATGGAACGCTTGAAGGTCTTATTGATGAAACTTCTGGAGAAGAAATTAAACAAAGAGTCAGGACTTTTTCTCAGATTCACATCGATGAGACTATAAATGCTTTTGAGGTGTTATCTAAGATTGAGGATGCTGCCATTATAGTCAATGGTTCTGTGGGGTGTGGAAATATTGGACTTATAAATGCCGGTGAGAATTTTAACTGGTACAGTACAAACCTTGTAGAAAGAGACACTATTTTAGGTGGTGACGATAAGCTGAGAGAAGCTGTTCTTCGAGCAAATGAAGAGCAGCATCCAAAGGCTATCTTTATCATCGGTACACCGGTAGTTGCTATCAATAATGACGATATCAATTCAGTGATTTTAGAGCTTGAGGATGAGGTTGGTGTTCCAATCATTAGCATCTATACAGATGGATTTAAGACAAAAACACCTGTAACAGGATACGATATAGTGACTCATAGTCTTTTGAAATATGTGGTAGATAAATTTGTAGAGGAAAAAGAAGATTTTATCAATATTATTTCTTTTTCCGAAAGCATAGAGGACATTGAGGCTGTCACGGAAAACTTTGAGGCTTTAAATATCAACTATCAGGTTATTCCAAGATTTTCTTCCATAGAAGATATAAAGGCTGCCTCAAGGGCGAGAGCCACAGTAGTATTAAATCCAGAGGAAGGTGAGTATTTAGCAAAGGAACTTGAAGAGGTATTTAATGTTCCATACATTGCCAGCGAGGCTCCAATCGGATTTAGAGGTACTAAAAAATTCCTGCTTAAATTGGCAACCTTTTTAAATATTGAAGATAAGGCAATTAAATATGTTGATGAAATAGAAGAGGAACTTACAAAGAGCCTTACAAAGGATTTGTTAGCTGATAAAAAGGTATTTGTAGATGCTTCATTTAGTAGAATACCTGCATATGCCAGATTCCTTCAGTATCTTGGAGGAACAATTGTAGGCATAGGTTCACCATTTATTGATTTAGAGAACAGAAAGCAGATTGGTAAACTTGATTTTCTTTCTAAGGGAACCACAGTTGTAATTGGAAACGGACAGTATTTTGAAAAAGCAAATGCTATTTCAAAGGGCGAGACAGATCTTTATATCACTGAGTTTAAAGGCGGTTCATTTGCTATTGATGAAGGTGCAGCTGTAGTATCAACAAATAAAATAGAAACCTATGGTTTCAAAGGAGTTTTGGTTTTATATGATGCCATTGTAAAAGCTCTAAGATTTGTTGAAAAGGCAGATGTTGAAGAAAGTATTTATAAGGCCAGCTGGAAACGGAGAAGTGGAAACTGGTATGTAAAGCAGGAGGTAAGTTAAATGTCAAATGTAATAAGAAATCCTCGAAATGGATGTGCACTCCACGGAGCTTTACAGACAGTTCAGGAGATAAATGGAGTGGTTCCAGTTGTGCATGCAAATGCAGGCTGTGGTGTGATTAATTATCTTGCGAATGGTGGCGCATCATCAGGAACAGCTAAATATTCAGGATTTTCTGTTCCAGGAACTGCAGCACAGGAACGACATGTAATTTTTGGTGGTGCATCAAGACTTAGAGAGCAGATAAAAAATACTATAAAGGTTGTTAATGGTGATTTATATGTAATCTTAAACAGCTGTGAATCTGCAATGGTAGGTGATGACGTAGATGCCATGACCAAAGAGATTGTGGAACAGGGGGAGCCAGTTGTAGATACATTGATAGCTGGATTTAATGGTGGTACTCATTACGGGTATGAGCATGTTTTGACAGACATACTTAAGTCAATTGATAATGTAAAAAAATCTGAATATCAAAAGAATTCAAAGCTTGTAAATATCTTTGGAATTATTCCAGGTAAGGATCCTTACTGGCAGGGAAATCTTGATGAGATTTCAAGAATTCTTGAAGGTGTTGGACTGCAAGCAAATGTAATCTTTGGTGCCACAGGAAGCTATGAAGATTTGTCAAATGCTAAAAATGCAGCTTTATCCATTGTATTTTCAAGATGGGGCGAGCAGCCAGCAAAGCTTTTAGAGGAAAAATTTGGAATTCCAAGAGTAATCAGACCATCTCTTCCGATAGGAGTTGAAGGAATAAAGGAATTGGTAGCATCTATAAAGGATGTAATTCAGTTAGATGAGGACAAGCTTTTATCATTCATCCAAAAGGAAGAAATCTATGAAAAAAATCTCTTAAGAAGAGTGAGAGATGAGATTATTGAAAATGGTCTTTCAAAGAAAGCGGTCATTGTAGGAGATGAGGAACAGGTAATTAGAATAGGTGGATTTTTAACAGAGAAGCTAGGTGTTGAGATTACTGCTGCTGTTCTTACAGATGCTCTAAAAAAGGATGAGGAGCATGAAACCCAAAATGACGAGCTGTTAAAGCATATCAGTAATAATGTATATAAATCTGTTGATCAAAAAGATATCAATGATATTATTCGAGGAAGCAAGCCAGAAGTGATTTTTGCCAGTGCCCTTGAAACCAGGGTGGCGTCAAAATTAGATAAGCCTTTGGTTGAGATATCATATCCTATTGTAGATAAGCTTATCATTGGTAAGACCACTGTGGGCGTTAAAGGACTTGTAACTATTATTGAAGATTACTTCACAGTAAATAGAGAGTTCGAAAATGCTAAGAGAGATAGACTGGTAAAAGAATTAAAAAACGAAACAGGTAATAATCAGTGGTATGAAAAAGAAGATAGCTATAGCAGGGTGAGAAGCAACAAAGGATTATACATTAGAAAGCAAGAGTTTAGTGTTAGCAACGGTTAACGAACAGACGTAGTATGATTTGAAAAAGGGATGAAAATGAAAAATGTATTAGTTGTCAGCGCATTGCCACAGGAGACAGATTACATCGATGAATATTTAAAAGATAAGTCCCAGTGGCAAAAGCAAAATGAAGGGGAATTTATAAATGTTGATAAAGATATTCACCTGCATGTAAGAGTATTGGGCGTTGGAAAAGTAAATGCAGCTTTTCAGACCGCTGATGCAATTAATGATGTTCAACCTGAATTGATTGTAAATGTTGGTGTGGCAGGTGGTCTGGCAGATGATTTGGATAGGGGTGCTGTTGCAATTGGAACAGATTATGTCCAGGTTGATATGAAGACTCTATTACCTGAAAATAGCCCGGTTATAGAATCAACACCTGATTATATCTTAGAGGGTATTTTAGAGGTGGCTAAAGCAAACAATATAACTTACAGAGCTGGACGAATAGCAACAGGTGATTTCGTTTTATATGAAAGACGAAAAAGGAGAGCTATCAAAAAAGAGTTTAATCCTATAGCATTTGATATGGAGACAGCAGCTGTAGCTCAGGTTGCAACTGCTAAAAAAATTGATTTTGTTGGTATCAGAAGTTTTTCTGATATGGCAAATAAGAAAACTATAGGGTTACTAAGCAAAAAGGAAAACGTAAAGGCGTCAGAAAAGAGTTTGAGAGAGACAATACTAAGGACGCCAGCAAAATTGATAATTGATTATTTGGAAAATGACTGACTAGAAAACTAGAGGCATATAAATGGCCCCTAGTTTTTTTTATAGGGAAAAGTATATGAAAAATTATTTGAAATTGTCCTGTGGAGGGATAAGCCGGTGTCGCAAATAATTACGGGTTTATATTTTCTAAAAAACAGGAGGATTAATTTATGAAGAAGAGAATAATGACTATGTTGGCAGCAGTTTTAGCACTTTCAATGGTGGGATGCGGAGGAACTGCGAATAAAAATGGGGAAGATGTTATTGAGTCCGGTGCGAAAATCGAAGGTGATGCGGGAGACAATGTTGTACGTTTAGGTACACAGCCGGGTGATATTTTAAATAATGTGGCAAAAGCTAAGGGTTTTTATGATGAAGAGGACTTAAAGGTGGAAGCACAGGTATTCAGTTATGGTCCACCAATTATCGAGGCTCTTACATCGGAGGATTTGGATGTAGGTTTTATGGGGGATCAACCTGCATTTTCGGGTATTTCAAACGGGCTTGATATTCAAATTATTTCTACTACATCTGCCTCAAATAAACGTCATGGTTTAATTGCAAGAGATGATTCAGGAATTAAAACACTTTCGGATTTAAAAGGCAAGAAGGTTTCTGTTCCAATTGGATCAAATGCTCAGCCATTACTTTATATCTATTTGGATTCAGTAGGTCTTACAGATAGTGATGTAGAGGTAATTAACTTAGGTGTTGTAGATGCTGAGACAAGTATTATAGCAGGGGATATTGATGCGGCGGTTGTTTATGAGCCTCATTTTAGAAGTGTAGCTACAAAAGAAAATGGTGTTCATATTGTTACAGATGCAGAGGGCTACAAAGACTACGTAAGTATTAGTGTTGCAAGAACTGCGTATGGCAAAGAGCATACTGAGGAGTTGGCGAAGCTTTTAAGAGCATGGGATAAGGCCGCTAAATGGGCAGAAGAGAACCCGGAAGAAGCTGCTGATATTGTCTATGAGGCAGATGGTACAGATAAGCAGACTACAATAACCAATCTTGAATTAGCTGATCAGAGAGTTAACTTTACAGAATCAGATGTTAAGGCTTTAGTAGATGGCGAAGCACAATCAGCTCAGTATGGACTCATTGAAAATGACTTTGATGTTAACGATTATATTAATTTTGAATTTCTAGAGAAGGCAGGTTTACGTTAGGAGAGAGTATGAAGGAAGATTCTAAATTTAAGGAATATAGTGGTTCTTTTCTACTAGCAATATGGATACCTGCAATACTCGTAGTTTTATGGGCAATAGGCACTAATTCTGGGGCTTTAAATAATTCAATATTTCCCACACCTCAAAGGTTATTTTCAAGCTGGAAGGAAATGATTTTGAGTGGAAAGTATTTAAACCATGTGCTATCCAGCTTTGGAAGAGTATTTAAAGGATTTTTTATTGGTAGTCTGTTGGGGATTACAACTGGAACAATCATAGGACTATTTGCCGGAGCAAAAAAGTCTACAGTGGCACTAATTGGAATGTTAAGGCCAATACCTGCAATTGCATTGATTCCTTTATTCATTCTTTCATTGGGAATTGGTGAGACATCAAAGGTAGCCGTTATAACACTTGGAAGTTTTTGGCCAATATTGATAAATACCATTGCAGGACTTTCCACTACAGATCCAAAGCTGTTAGAAGTAGGAACCATTTTTGATAAGTCAAAAAGAGAAGTGTTGTTCAGGATTATTTTCCCATCTGCAGCGCCATACATTTTTACAGGACTTCGTTTAGGCGTATCAAGCTCCTGGACATGTGTGGTTGCAGCTGAGATGATTGCCGCCTCATCAGGTATAGGCTATCTGATTTCATATGGCCGCGAGATGGCTCAACCGGCTACATTGTTTATTGGTGTTTTTTCAATGGGTATCTTTGGATTGATAATTGAACTTTTGGTAATCAATTTGCAGAAGAAAGCAATTTATTGGGTGCCAAATGCTAAATGATAGGAGGACATTATGGGTATAGAAATAAAGAATGTAAAAAAAGTGTTTCCTATAAAAAATTCAAATATTGAAGTACTTAAGGACGTGGATTTATCTATTGCTGATGGCGAAATTATTAGTATTGTAGGTGGCAGTGGATGTGGCAAAAGCACACTGCTAAGAATAATTTCAGGACTTGATTTTGCCACAAAGGGAGAAGTTGTAATTGATGGTAAAACTGTTGATGGTTCAACAAAGAAAGATATAGGAGTTGTCTTTCAGGAACCTAGGCTGTTTCCATGGAGCACGGTTGAGAAAAATATTGAATTTGGCATTACAGATAAATTAACAAAGGAAGAGAAAAAGAAAAAGGTAAAGTATTACATTGACCTTGTTGGATTGACAGGTTTTGAGAAAGCCTTACCCCATCAGCTATCGGGTGGTATGCAGCAGCGTGTAAACATAGCTCGCTCCCTTATAAACGAGCCAAAGGCCCTACTTTTGGATGAACCTTTTGGCGCACTTGATGCATTTACAAAAATAAATCTCCAGAATGAGGTTCTGAAAATCTGGGAGAAACAGAAAACAACATTAATCATAGTAACCCATGATATAGACGAGGCGATTTATATGGGAAATCGAGTGGTTGTCATGTCAAGTAAACCTGGTGTAGTAAAGAAGGTGATTCCTGTTGAACTGCCTCGCAAGAGAAATAGAACAGGTACGGACTTCGCTTATATACGAAGAAAAGTTTATTCAGAGTTTTTTGAAGAAACAGAGGAATTAGCAGAGTATGTAATTTAGAAAAGGAGAACAAAATGGCAGAAAGAAATGTTGAAATAGACAAAGATCTACTGGAAGAAATTCAGTTGAAAAATGAGCTACAGGTTTATGGTATTAATTTTCCACCAGATATTTTCAAAAATCTGGAGCTGGGTACCAAGTATAAGGAACAGGTCAATGTATTATTTTCTTCTGATAGACATGCCCATGTTGCATACAATTTCCCAGTCTGCTTTATAACACCTAAAGGGGGCTATCAGATACGGGTTGTATGGGACAAAAGCAGTCCATATACACTTAAATATGAGGACGGAAGATTTTTTGTTGAGTATCAGGGCAACATTGTTTTAGATAATGTAAGCTTTGCAAAAAGAGCAAAATACTATGATAAGAAAACATCCGATGGAACACTTATGAAAACTGTAGCGGTAGATTACGGTTATGGTCACATGTTTGTCTCATACAGTAATGAATGCTTTTTAAAGGATAAGGGATTGGATTGCTTATTCTGCAATATTAATGCTACCAAGTCACTCTATGGTGAGCGCGATCAGGTATCATGGAAGACACCTAAACAGATTGGAGAGACTATTGCCGAGGGCTACAAGGAAGGCTTTAATAAGATGACTGTCAGTGGCGGATTTATTCCGGAACGTCGTGAAGTTGAATACTATATCGATGTTGCAGAAGCTATCCAAGAAGCCACAGGCTTACAGGACTTTAATGGAACAGCCTGCGTTGGAGCAACTACAGATTTTTCCGTATTCGAGAACTACAAGCAGGCAGGTTTTAAAACAATCGCCAGCAACATTGAAATATGGAACCCTAAAATGTTTGATGTTATTTGCCCAGGAAAGACCGAGTACTGCGGTGGAAGAGAAAACTGGATTAAAGCTCTCTTATATGAGGTCGATGTTTTTGGCAAATTCAATGTACGCTCTACTATGGTTTCAGGTATCGAGCCAAAGCAGGATACATTAGAGGGGTTACAGTTTTTGGTTGAGCATGGAGTTGTGGCACTGCCTAGTCAGTGGAATCCAAACTGCGGTTCAGCTTTAGAGGGACACAGAACACCAAATGCAGAGTGGCACTGGGATGTTTTCGAGAAGGCAGTTGCCCTTTATAGAAATAATGGTCTTACTTGGCAACAGTTTGCAGATGCAACAGCCGGTAGTGATTCTGTAGCTCACGATTTGTTCCGATTATACGAGGGCATTCCAACAAGTGAAATCGTAACAGGAACAAACCGTATCATTACAGCTGAAGAGTTTATTCAGGAGGCTGTTGCTGTATAGTGAGGACTTAATATGATAACTGATATGACAAAGGGAGATACGTATAGAGTATTATTCAAGTTTTCACTTTTTATAGCTGCTGGAAATATGCTCCAGCAGCTATATAATTTGGCAGATATTTATATAGTTGGCAGATATGCCGGTGTTAATGCAATGGCCGCTGTTGGCAGTGCAAGCAATTCAGTTGTTCTGCTGATAAATATTGCAGTTGGTCTAAATATGGGAACTAATGTTGTTATTGCATCTTCATTTGGAAAAAAGGATATTCATGAGGTAAAAAAAGGAATAAAAACTGGAGTGATTCTAGCGTTTTTATTGGGTATCGTATTTACGATATTAGGCCTTATATTTACCAACTGGATATTAACCGTAACAAATACGCCGGCAGAGCTGATAGAAGAAGCAAATACTTATTTACGTATCTATTTTTGTGGGTTGGTGTTTCTCTTTTTATTTAACATAATCATAGCCATTTCTCAGGCTTTGGGAGATTCTAGGACCACTTTTTATTCTCTTATAGTTTCAACTTTTATAAATGTATTTTTGGATATTTTTCTAGTTAAATATTTAAATCTAGGAATTTTTGGGGCGGCAGTTGCTACTGTGATTTCGGAGGTTATTTGTTTTGCCTGGGGAACGATAATGATTGCAAAGCTGCTAAGGCAGATTAAAGGAAGAGAAGATTACAAATATGATATAGCACAACAAAACAAAATAATTAAAGAAAGTTTTCCTGCCGTGCTGCAAAGAAGTGTAATTGCTATAGGAGTCACTTTGATGCAATCCCTGATAAATCATTATGGTGTAAATGTTATGGCGGGTTATATTGCAGCTACAAAGATTTTTGGACTGGTATCCATGCCGGTTATGGATATAGGAAATGCAGTTACTACATTTACAGCACAAAATCTAGGAGCCAATAAAAAGGATAGAGTAACTGAGGGGATTTCTGCTGCCATATTATTAGATATCTGTTTTTCAATATTTATACTTGTTCTAGTATATGGATTTGGTGAAAAAACTATCACTTTGTTCATTTCTAATAAAAACAATATTGAAGCAATTAGTTTTGGACTGAGATACATACGAATTACATGCCTATTTCAAATCATCCAAGGGGTATTGCAGGTGTATAACGGAGTAATCAGAGGCGCTGCTGATGTCAAAGGATTTATGGAAAGTTTTACTCTAAATCTACTCTGCAGGGTTACATTTGGATACGTGTTGGCATTTTTTTTAGGCTTGAGATATATACCATATGCCTGGCCAATAGGCTGGGCAGTTGGGTTGGCAATTGGATACCTGCGATATGTTAGGCTGTTTCAATATGCCAGAGACCCAATTTTTAAAAATAAAATAGTTAAAGGAAGGAGCTAAAAATGAGTTCGAATGGTAATGAGTGGCTCGGGCAAGGAAAGCTTATAGATATATTTGAACAAACTAAAATAGATAAACTGTCAAATAACACAGTTCTAGGAATTGATATAGGTTCAAGACAATCTAAAGCAGCACTACTACATGATAAACATCTGTATACAACACTTGTGCCTACAGGTTTTTTTATGCAGGAAACAGCCGATGAGCTTATTCAAATATTAATAGATAAAAGCGGTATAAACAGAGCTGACATAAAATATATTGTTAGCACAGGCTATGGACGAATTGCCCTGAAATATGAGGATATACCTAATCGCATAGTGACAGAAATTGCCTGTCATGGTATGGGGGCTCACTATCTGGGAAAGGACATTAAAACCGTAATAGATATAGGCGGTCAGGATTCAAAAGCAATTAAGATAGATCCTGACACAGGAAAAGTTTTAGATTTTGCCATGAATGACAAATGTGCTGCTGGTACAGGTCGATTTTTAGAGAGGATTGCAAATGTACTGGGACTAGATATTAATAATATTGGTCCAGAATCCTTAAAGTCAGATGATGCAATGGATGTAAGTGCCCAGTGCATCGTATTTGCGGAATCGGAAGTGGTATCTGAAAGAGCAAAGGGGCGAGAGGTTAGTGATATTGCCTATGGCATACATAAATCTGTGGCACGCAGAGTACACTCACTATTAAGTCGAGTGGGAATAGAACAGAATGTGCTTTTTACTGGGGGTGTTTCCAAAAACGTAGGTATAAAAAGAGCCTTTGAAGAATTATTAGGATTTGAAATATCACAAAGCAGCATAGATACCGTATATGCCGGAGCTATTGGTGCAGCAGTTTATGCAGATAAATATGCCAGTGAAAATGCTTTTGAACGTGGGGTTAATACCAACTCCTTCAAGCTCAATATTTCATCCATCGAAAATGCAGTAGAGTATCAAAAGGAACTAATAGTTAAAAAAGAAACTGGAAAGAAAAAGACTGTAGCCTATACCTGCGCATACGTGCCTATTGAGATTTTAGCTTCAGCCAATGTGGCTCACTATAGAATTATGCATGCAGGTAATCAGGATGAGATTATGGCGGGTGAGTCTTTAACACAGAGTGTTTTTTGTGATTTGACAAAAAGTGTTTTGGGAAGCTTTATTACAGAAAAGCCAATTGCAGCTGCTCTTGATCACGTATATACCTTTTTTACCTGTGACTGTATGAGAAAAACAATTGAGGCGGTAAATAGTAATTATGTGCCAGCCACAATTTACAATATGCCTCGTCTTTTAAAGGATGAAAGCCAGGAAGAATACTACATAACAGAGATCGAGGCTTTCAAGAAGGACTTGGAGGAGCTTGCAGGTGAAAAGATAGAGGATGCCACTATAAGCAAAAATATAGCGCTCTACAATGAGGCTAGGAGATTACTTAGAGAAATCTCGGAGTACAGAATTAAAGGAACTCCTCTGTTGACTGGTAGCCAATTTCAGACTATCGCACACAGCTTTTTCTATTTGCCGGTAGATGTTTTGATAAAGGAATTACAAAAGATTTTAGACCAGCTTGAAAACGCATATGACAAAGGAAAAAGTAATAAGTCACGTATTCTTTTGGCAGGAGGAATTCTTGCTGATGGGGACAACAAATTGACATCCATTATAGAAAATCTTGGAGCTGATATTGTGGCAGAGGATAACTGTGCAGGACTTAGACCATTTACCAGAGATATTCCAAATACAGGTGACTGGAAGAAGGATATTGCCAGAGGATATAGAGGGCAGGCTCCTTGTGCCAGAATGAAGCCACTTGATAATGTGATTGAAGCTTCAGTGGAATTGGCAAAAAAATACAAGGTGGATGGAGCAGTATTTTATTATCTTAAGTTTTGCCCAACCTACAGTATGTTTATTAAGAAATATACGGAAGCACTTCAGGCTATCAATGTGCCAGTACTTGTGGTGACAAGCGATTATTCAAAAGGCGATGAGGGGCAGATAAAGATTAGAGCAGAGGCATTTTTAGAGATGTTAGGAGGTATAAGAGATGGCGGAGCAAAGCAAATCCAATATAGAGAACAAAACCCAGCTTGATCATGTGATTTACTCTCGTGACGTAGTCCATAAGCATTCCAAGGCTACACAAAATATATTAAATCTATGTATTGATTATATAGATTATTGTAAGAGAGCATTTCAGGAAGGCAAGGAAGTAATTTGGACTTCAGGAATGGGTCCAGATAGTTCTTTATTCTATAGCCTTGGAATTATACCTGCATCATTTACAGAGATTGGAAGACTGTGCTCTGCAGATGCTGTTGTGCTTGCAGAAGATTTTTTCCAGGTTCCAAATGAGACATGTGCCATGGTTAAATCTGATTTGGGGGAATTCTACTTACAAAGAGGCACCATTGCCAATCGTTTATTTTATTCAAGCAAGGCATGTGAGCCATATAATGTGGCATTTCAGCTAATAGAGGATTACGGCTATGATGTACATGTTATGGATGTGGGGTTCGGTCCTAAAAAAGCAAGCCAGGATAGAATAGATAGCATCAAAAAGCACTACAGAGATGAGTTTATCAAGGCCATTGAATGGGCTTCACCAGGTAGATATGACCCAGAAAAGCTTCGCGCAGAGCTTATTTTTTACAATAAGATTCAGAGGAAAATAAGGACAATATTTAACCTAAGAGCTTATCATCCAACATATATTGGCTCCCTTCCTATGATGCTTCTTTTGATGGGCAATGCTCATTATTTTGGCAAGCCTTTTGAGTATGAGGCTACACTAGATAGGCTCATTGAAGAACTAAGCGACTTAAAGCCAGGAGAGTACCATGATGAAAAGGCAATACTTTGCTGGTCAGGAGCAAGGGGGCAAGAGTTTAATATTTTCGAGGCCATAGATGAAGCGGGCGGAGCTATACTTTCATGGAATATTCCAAACAACACAGTACATGAATTTAATACGGAACTTGATCCAATAGATGCCCTTGTTGAATTTGAGCTTGGTGATTTAATTAGTGGTACATCAGAAAATGCCAGCCGCTACATAATAAAGGATATGGAAAAATACAACGCAACAGGTGTAATTTTCTATGCTTATTTAGGCTGTTCATTTGCAACAATAGATATTGAGCTAAAGAGAAAATATTTCAAAGAGCATAACATACCAGGTCTATCTTTAATTGGCTCTTTTGATGTAGGTACTGTTACAGGACAGGTTACCACAAGAGTCAGGGCCTTTGTTGAGATGTTGGCAAAACAGTGTAAGGAGAGTAAAACCGCATGAAATATAAATTAACGGACATTATAGATGAAGATTTTGCAACAGAGTTATCTGTTGCCTCTGCGGCAGGCATAGATATTGGTTCTCGTGGTGCTAAGGGAGTGCTGATTAATAATGGATATCTGTACACAGTCCTTAAAGCCAGCGGAGTATCTAGTGATGAGACTGCTCATGAACTGTTGGAGACACTGGTAAATGAGGCAGGTATCTCTGCTAAGGATGTGGATTTCATTGTTGGTACAGGCTATGGTAGAGTAGCCCTTAATTTTGGAAATATTCCATTTAAGGGTGTCACAGAAATAACCTGCCATGCACTTGGCGCCCATTATATGAATAGGGATACCAGAACTATTATTGATATCGGTGGACAGGATTCAAAAGCCATTCAGGTGGATCCAGACAATGGAAACGTGACAGAGTTTATTATGAATGATAAATGTGCAGCAGGCACAGGACGATTTTTGGAAAAGGTAGCACAGCTTTTAAGTCTTGATTTAGATGAATTAGGTGAATGTGCACTGCGCTCAGAAAGTCCTGCAGAGATAAGCAGTCAGTGTGTGGTTTTCGCAGAATCTGAGGTTATCTCTCTAAAGGCTAAGGGCGTATCAAAAGAGGATATTGCAGCAGGAATTCACTTAGCCACTGCCAGAAGAGTAAAAGGACTTTTACGCCGAGTAGGCTTTGACAATGACATTGTCTTTACAGGCGGTGTTAGCCACAATGAAGGCATGGTCAAAGCCCTTGAAACAGAAATAGGTAGTCCTATTATAAAAACCAGATTGGATTCCACCTTTGCCGGAGCTTTTGGCGCTGCCATATCAGCTTTTCAGGAGAATTCCAGACTTCAGTATGTTATATGACGGAAAACAAAAATGATTGAATCTATACTTCCACGGAGTTATAATAAATATACTTCCAAAGAAGTATAGGAGAAAAAATGAATAAGATTACTTTATATCATGGCTCAGATAAAATTGTCTCTGAGCCTAAATTTAATTTAGGAAAAGTATATAACGACTATGGTAAAGGGTTCTATTGCACAAGGCATATTGAACTTGCAAAAGAATGGGCAGTAGATGAAGGCCGGGATGGTTTTGTAAATGTCTATGAACTAGATTTGAAAGGGCTAAAAGTACTAGATCTTAATAGTGAAGATTATAGTATTTTGCATTGGCTTACAGTTCTGTTAGAGCACAGAGTTTTAAATGCTAAAGCTCCTGTTGCCATTGAAGGAATGGAATATCTGAAGAGGCATTATCATATATCTCTAGATGATTATGATGTGGTGTTGGGATATAGGGCTGATGATTCTTATTTTTCATTTGCCAGGGCCTTCATATCAAATTCTATAAGCATAGCTCAGCTTGAAAAGGCAATGTACCTTGGTGATTTAGGTACTCAGTATTTTATTAAAAGCAAAAAGGCCTTCTCAAAATTGGATTTTATTGAGGCATTACCAGTGGATAATATCGAATATTACTCTAAAAAGAATCAAAGAGATACTAAAGCTAGAGCTAATTATGAAAAAATCACAGGTACTATGGAAAAAGATGGAGTTTATATTTTGGATTTAATAAGAGAGGAGAAGTAAGATGGCACATCCATACAACAAAATCTATTTATCAGATGCTATGGAAAATCTTGCAGATGCCTTTGATATAGCAGCAAGTGTTTATAAGTATCAGCTGGATTATTTCTTAAAGCTTTTTATTATTTCGGGTATTGCTGTTCAGTTTGAAATAGGAAATCCTAAATATGTTTCTGGAAAGTCTGGTGCAGAATTAGTTGCTGATGTAGTTTCTAAAACTAATGCATCAAAGGTTATTATTCCTAAGCCAATTTATAAAGAACCTACGGAGGAATACTGGACAGGATGGGTATTAGCTTACTATCAATGGAGTACCAATAAAAGATTTAAAGATATTCAAAATATAATAACAATGGAAGAACTGAAGGCCAAATATCATCCTTACCATGAAATGGATGAAGAAAAAATAGTGGATTTTATCGATATGAAAAGAGATGATTCAGATACAGTAAGACGACTTCAGGCATACAGAAAGGCTTTGGGGTTATCTCAGAGCTAGTTGGCTAAGGAATCAGGTATTAATCTTAGGACTCTTCAGCAATATGAGATAGGGGCAAAAGAATTGAGCAAAGCTTCTGCCTCCACAGTTTTAGCCCTTTCTAAAACTCTAAAATGTGATATTGAGGATCTAATATAGCTTTTTTTATGAATCAGCTAAACCGATTTAGTTATAGTATATATTTATAGCTAGCTATTATTATTACCATGAACCAGCTATATTGACCTGAATATACTGGTTGAATATAATCTAATCATTCTTAAACACAGAATATTTAAAGGAATAAATATAGACTAAGAAAAGTTTTATACTGACTAGACAACTAGAGGTTTAAGACACGACACAGAAGTGGCGGTCTTAGGCCTCTAGTTTTGTTATATAAAAAAACATCTAAAAGGAGGATAAAATGGCACGAGCAATTACAAGAGACGAGTTATACAAACAGTTAGAACTGGACAACAGAATTACTAATGAGGGTATCTATATTAGTCCAGAAGTGGTTTCTACAATTGATTTTGATAATCAGGTTCAGGAGCAAATGCAAACCTGTTTTGATATGAATCATGAGACTTATTTAAAGTCGAAATTACCAACAGCTATAAGACTTGATAGTAATTATAGAATTAGATTCTCATATAAGAGCAACGCACCGTTTTCTATTGAACATGAAAATGGCAAGTATTATCTGACTGAAAAAGGTAATCAAATCAGCGAAGTTACCTTTATTGAAAAACCTAAATTTTATAATTTCAAAACCTCTGACGGTGTAAACATGAAGACAATTGCTAATGAGGTTGGAAAGACAAAGGTTACTGTTGCCTATAGCAATGAATGTGCATTAAAAGATAAAGGACTTGATTGTAAATTCTGTAATATCAATGCAACCAAAAGTCGTTTTGCAGACATTCAGGGAATTTCCTGGAAGACTCCTTATCAAATTGCTGAAACATATGCAAAGGCAAGAGAAGAAGGGTATGAATCAATCACAATTACAGGTGGATTTGTTCCAGAGCGTCGTGAAGTTGAATACTATATCGATGTAGCTGAAGCTATTCAGGATTTGACTGGGCTTTCAGATTTTGGTGGAACAGCCTGTGTAGGAGCCCCTAGTGATTTGTCTGTAATTGAAAAATACAAGGAGGCTGGATATAGAGCAATCTCTACAAATCTTGAGATTTGGGATGCTAATTTCTTCAAGACTATTTGCCCTGGTAAGGAGCAGATTTGTGGAGGTAGAGAAAACTGGATCAATGCTCTAAAGCATGAGGTTGAAGTTTTTGGTAAAGGAAATGTTCGCTCATTCTTTGTAGCTGGTATCGAGCCAAAATCTACATTACTTGAAGGTATTCAATATCTTACAGAATTAGGAGTTGTGGCAATACCACTTCATTGGACTCCAAACCCAGGTTCAGAGCTTGAAGGACATAGAGCACCATCGCCAGAATGGTATTTTGATTTATATCAAAAAACATATACATTACTTAGACAGAATGGTCTTACTCACAGAGATTTATATAATTCAGCAAATATAGAAAATTCAATTTTTGATTATTTCTATGATTTAGATGGAGATCATCTGAATATACCTAAGCATGAAGCAGATAGAGTTCACTTTGTAGGTGAAGATAGTGTAGTAAATAATAATGAAAATAAAGCGGTAGAAAAGACAGCATAGGCTGACCATAAAGCTGGAGGCTTCTTTTATAGAGGAGGCCTCTTTGGCTACAGGAGGGTGAAAAAATGAAAAATATAAGTATAAAAAAGATTTTATCAGCTATTTTAGTTGCGGCATTGTCTATTTCAATTGTGGCATGTGGTACAAATGAAGGAAACAATGATGATATAAAGACCGCAGAAGTTGATGTAAATGCTAAATCTGAAGTTGCTTTAACGCCGGATAATTTTAATCCGGACGATGTTGGAGAGTTTACTATAAGAGTTGGTATCAATTCCGGAGATGATAATCAGTATCTGAAGATACTGGACAATCATACAAATTTTTTAAAAGATAGGGGAATTAATTTAGAGACAACAGAGTTTGCTGCTGGTATTAATACTATAGATGCAATAACAACAGGTCAACTTGATGTAGGACTTTTTGCAGATTATGCGGGTGTAAACAGAATTGGTAATACTTTAGCGGATACAGAGCTTAGAGCATTCGCAGAAATTAAAACAAGTAATGCTTATAATTTATGGGTTAATCCCGAAACAATAAAAGAACCTAAAGATTTGGAAGGAAAAATTGCAGTTTCACAGGCTGGAGTTGTTTTTGAGTATGAGTATGGAAAGCTTATAGAAACATATGGACTTGATAAGAAGAAAGTTGAGTTAACAAACGTATCCAGTGTACAGGAAGCTTTGGCTCTTGCCTCAACAAACAATGCAGATGCATATTGGACACATGATAAAAATGCATTTAAATTTGAGGAGTTGGGGTGGAAACCACTAGTAAATATTAAGGATATCGATGCTACGATGTATACATATTTAGTAGCAAATGATTCTTACCTAAGAGCGCATCAAGCAGAGGTAGCAAAGTTCTTGGCTGTAAGTGAAGAAGGATTTGAGTATATATCAGATAATCTTGATGAAGTAGCCGGCTGGATTGAAGAAGAAACTGGACTAAGTAAAGATATTGTTATTAAAGGTTGGAAGTCTGAAAGTCATGGCTATTCCTTCCCACAAGAGGCTTATGAGGATTTGGTTAAGGTGGAAAAATGGTGCTACAACAATGGTAACTTCCCTAAAGATTATGATATTGCTGATTTTATTAATACAGATGCACTTACACTTATCCATCCTGATAAGGTTACCTGGAGCAGATAGGAGGAGCCTATGAGGAATATACCAAGAAAGATAATAAAAAGCGGATTTATTTCATGGGTGGTTTTATTTGTGTTATGGGGGATTGTTTCATTATTCTATACAGAAAGCTTTTTCCCCAGTCCACTGGAAACATATAAAGGGTTTAAAGAAATAGTTCTAAATGGAAAGCTTCTGGAAGATATAAGCATTAGTGTTCAGCGAGTGCTTCTTGGCTGGAGCAGAGCTTTATTGATTGGTATTCCGGTAGGGCTTTTAATTGGAAGGTTCAGGATAGTGAATTGGTTTATAGAACCATTTATTAATTTCTTTAGGTTCGTACCAGCTATTGGGTTTTTGACTCTCTTTCTAATGTGGTTTGGCGTAGGTGAAGAATCAAAACTTATCTTAATTACTTACGCATCCATATTCCCTATCATCATAAACACGATAGCTGGTGTGAATACAATAAATCCTGTGAAATATCAGGCAGCAGAGTCACTTGGAGCAAACAAGCTGCAATCATTTATCACAGTCACAGTTCCAGGTGCAGTTCCAAGTATTTTGACTGGAGCAAGACTTGGACTAAGTACAGCAATTATTTCGATAGTTGGAGCCGAAATGCTTGCAGCCAACAGCGGGTTGGGATATTTAGTGTATACATCAAGATTGTATTACAGAACAGACTGGATTTTTGTAGGAATAGTTACTCTTGGAATTCTTGGTTTCTTTGCAGATAAGTTCTTAAGATTTATTGCAAAGAAATCCTTGAAACATTACGGAGTAACCGGATAAGGAGGCCTGTATGTCAGAAAAAGTGAAAATTAGAATTGATCATATGGGGAAAAAATATGATGTTGAGAATAAAGCACTATTGTTCACTAAGGGAAATAGCGCCCATGACAACTTTGTAGGACATGAATCTGATTATGTTCTAAAGAATGTGAACCTGGAAATTAAAGAGGGAGAATTTCATATATTTCTTGGCGCCAGTGGCTGCGGTAAGACAACCTTATTAAATATTGTGGCAGGCTTCTTAAACAAGACAGAAGGCCATGTAACATTAGATGATAAGGAAATTTTAGGTCCAGGTTCTGAAAGAGGAGTCGTTTTCCAAAATGCTGATTCTGCAATTTTCCCATGGCTCACTGTGCAAAAAAATGTAGAGTACGGTCTTAGGATGAGAGGCGTAAAGAAAGATGAAAGAAGAAAGATTGCATTTGATGCTCTTGAACTTGTAGGTTTGAAGGGCCATGAAAATAAATATCCAGATGAGCTTTCAGGAGGAATGAAGCAGCGTGTACAAATTGCAAGAAGTATAGCGGCAAATCCAGAAGTACTCATAATGGATGAACCATTTGGAGCATTGGATGCTCAGACAAGACGTACACTTCAGGATGAGCTGATTAGAATTTGGAAGAAAACAGGAAAGACAATTCTATTTGTTACACATGATATCGCTGAGGCTGTATATTTAGGTGAGAATATCAGTATATTTTCTGTGGCACCAGATGCAAGCATAGTGGATAAGATACAGGTTCCTTATTCTTATCCGCGAAATATTAATGACGAGAAAATTGGAGAGTTTATTAAATATACAACTGAAAAACTTGAAAATGCAATAAGATCTTCAAAGGAAAAACACGAGCAAAAAAAGCTGACAGCTAGTGAAGATTATGAGGAAGAGGAAGCAGTTTCCAAAATAGCTGTTTAGATGAATAATTGATGGAGGATAATTTAATGGCAGATTTTAATGAGATTAAAAAATATATTTATGACAACAAAAGCCTTGTGCTTTCTACTGTAGATGAGGTGGGAAATCCAAATCTTCGTCATATAGGAGGTTACTCTATTGATGGAAAGGATATCGTTTTCCAAACAAGAATAGACACTGCCAAAATCAATGAAATTTCAAACAACAATAACGTGGCACTGTTATTTCAGCATGAAGGGCAGCAAGCACCAAAGAATGTAACAATCTATGGAAAAGCTGAAAAGCTTAATGAAACTGAAGCAGAACAAGCTGCAAATCTTATTAAAGAACGTAGACCACAGTTAAACTATGATCCACAGGTAAATGTGATTTTCAAGGTGACTACAGATTCTGTAAAGATATTAGATTTTGCAGCAGAACAAAAGCAGGTAGTGGTAGCTGCTGATCAGCTGGTGTAGGGAGGAAGACTTGATGTCAAGAGCCTATTTCACCAGTTCTTCTAGCAAACTAATATACTTTACCGTCATTGGAGATGGTTTGATGGAGGTAGGCAGAATATAGCCTATCTCCATATAATCGTCTACGTCTAAAGGCTTGGCTATAATGTTGGAGCCGTTCAATTCTTCGCTGATTACACCACTGCATATGGTATATCCGTTTAGACCAACAAGCATATTGAATAGGGTTGCACGATCACAGACAATCAAATCTTTATCGCAGTCTAAGGTGCTTAGTATTTCTTCTGAAAAATAGAAGGAGTTGTGATTACCCTGCTCATAGGAAAGGCGAGGATAAGGCTTTAAGTCATTAGGTGTAAGCATTTCCTTTGAGGCAAGAGGAGAGTCTTTTCCAATAAATACATGTGGCTTAGCAACAAATAAAGGCATAAAAACAAGTCCGTTATCCTTGAGAGTTTTACGGATTACAGTTTCGTTAAATTTATTTAGATACAATACACCAACTTCACTTCTCAGATGAGATACATCATCGATAATTTCAAAGGTCTGGGTTTCTCTCATATGAAATTCATAGGATTCACCACCATATTTTTTTAGTAATTCTACAAAGGCTTCTACAACAAATGAATAATGCTGAGATGAGACACAGAATTTAGTCTTGCGCTTCATCTGGCCTAAATATCTATTTTCTATAAGGTTGGCTTGCTCCAAAATCTGACGTGCATAGCCTAAAAATTCTTCACCTTCGTTGGTGATAGTGATACCTTTTTTCCCTCGATTAAAAATGCATATGCCATATTCTTTTTCAAGTTCTTGAATTGCTGCTGTAAGGCTTGGTTGAGCTATATAAAGTCTTTTTGCTGCTTCTGTAATATTTCCAATTTCAGCCACCGTCACAATATATTTAAGCTGTTTTAAAGTCATGAGAATCCTCCGTATATACGAATCACTAATAGATATGACTATTATATTATCTTAATTGATAGAAAAAATCTATGGATAACCCATAATAATATATATTTTACCTATTAACATGATAGGCGTATACTTTCAAAAAATAAAACATTGTAGAACGGATTAGGAGATTAGTATGAAAACAGCGGTTATTGGCTTTCCACGAATTGGAAAGGAAAGAGAATTAAAATTTACTTTAGAAAAATATTTCAAAGGAGAGTGTAGTCAGGCTGATATATATGCAGAGGCTGACCGTCAAAAGGAATACGGACATAGCAAGCAAAATGAAGCAGGAATTGACTTTATCTCATCTAATGATTTTTCATTTTATGATGGAGTGCTTGATACAGCAGTATTATTTAATGTGATTCCTAAAAGATATGAGGAGCTTGGTCTTTCTGATATTGATACATATTTTGCAATGGCAAGAGGTTATCAAAAGGGAGATGGTAATGTAAAAGCACTGGCAATGAAAAAGTGGTTTAATACCAACTATCATTATATTGTTCCGGAAATTGAAGATGATACAGAAGTAAGATTTGTAGGCACAAAGCCATTGGCCGAATATGATTATGCTCTTTCAAAGGGTATAAAAACTAAAACTGCTATTGTAGGACCATTCACATTTTTAAAGCTTCTTAAGTATACAGGCACAAAGAGTGTTGAGGACTACATTGATATTTTTACAGATGAATATATAAAGCTTATAGCAGCACTTGATGAAAAAAATGTAGAGTGGTTACAGCTGGATGAGCCTTGGCTTGTAAAGGATATTGATGAAAAGGAAAAAACTGAATTTGTAAAAATCTACAAGAAGCTTCTTTCAAACAAGAAATCGGTAAAGGTGCTTATACAAACTTATTTTGGGGATGTAAGAGATGTATATGATGAAATCGCTGGGTTAGATTTTGATGGTATTGGCTTGGATTTTGTGGAGGGTAAGAAGACACTTTCACTGGTACAAAAAAATGGTTTTCCAAATAACAAAATTCTATTTGCAGGTCTTGTAAATGGAAAGAACATTTGGCGCAACAATTATGCAAAGACACTTGAAGTGCTAGAGTCTTTAAAGAGTTTTGGTGTAAATGACATTGTACTAACAACTTCATGTTCTCTTCTTCATGTGCCATACACACTTGAGAGTGAAACAGATCTTTCTTCAGATTACACAAAACATTTTGCATTTGCTCAGGAGAAGCTTAAGGAATTAAAAGAACTGGCAGATTTATTCGAGACAGACAATTATAAGGAAACAGAAATATATAAACAGAATATAAAGCTTTTTGAAAATAGAAAGGATAGTGTCAACAAGCAGGTTCAGGATAGAGTAAAGGCTATTAAAGAAGAGGATTATGTGAGACTTCCTGAATTCAACGAAAGAGAAAAGATTCAAAAGGAATTACTAAAGCTTCCAGTATTTCCAACTACAACAATTGGTTCTTTCCCACAGACTCAGGATGTTAGAAGAAACAGACAAAAGTACAGAAAGGGAGAAATCAGTAGAGAAGAGTATATTGATTTCAACAAGAAAAAGATTGCTGAGTGTATTGCGCTTCAAGAAGAAATTGGACTTGATGTATTAGTTCACGGTGAATTTGAACGAAATGACATGGTTGAATATTTTGGAGAGCATTTAGATGGATACGTATTTACGAAGAAGGCCTGGGTCCAGTCATATGGTACAAGATGTGTGAAGCCTCCTGTTATTTGGGGTGATGTATCCAGAAAGGAAGCAATCACAGTAAACTGGTCTAAATATGCAAACAGTTGCACAGACAAGCCAGTTAAAGGCATGTTGACAGGCCCTGTTACAATTCTTAACTGGTCATTTCCAAGAGAGGATATCTCACTGGAGGAAAGTACATTACAGATTGCTTTGGCTATTCGTGATGAGGTTCTTGATTTGGAGGCAAATGGAATAGGAATAATCCAGATTGATGAAGCGGCCCTTAGAGAGAAGCTTCCACTTAGAAAGTCGGATTGGTATAGCCAGTATCTTGATTGGGCAATTCCATCCTTCAGACTAGTTACTAGTGGGGTAAAGCCTGAAACACAGATTCACACACATATGTGTTATAGCGAATTTACAGATATTATCCCTGCAATAGATGCAATGGACGCAGATGTAATTACTTTTGAAGCATCAAGATCTGATCTTCAGATTTTGGACTCTTTAAAACAGCATAATTTCAAGACAGAGGTTGGGCCAGGTGTGTACGATATTCATAGTCCTAGAGTGCCTTCTGTTGAAGAAATTGTAAATGCTCTTACCAAGATGCGTGAAAAGGTTTCTGATCAAAAGCTTTGGGTAAACCCTGATTGTGGTTTGAAGACCAGAGGTGATAAGGAAACAAAAGAAAGCCTCATAAACCTTGTTGAGGCAACAAGACAATTAAGAGGAGAAAAGATTTCGTAGCAATGAAGATATCAGAATTATATAAAAAGGATAGAAGAACATTATCCTTTGAAATATTCCCACCAAAGAGAGAGGAAAACCTGAAGAATATAGATGAAACACTTTCTGTTTTATGTGAGTTGAAACCTGATTTTATCAGTGTGACTTTCGGTGCTGGAGGAAGTGCAAATTCAAACAATACTATTGCAATAGCAAAGAAGATAAAGAATGATTATGGAGTTGAACCTGTGGTGCATCTCACATGTCTTAGCTATGACAAACATGAAATCGATGAATTTGCAAAGGTACTTGAGTATGAGGGAATAGAAAACATCCTGGCCTTAAGAGGAGATAAAAATGAAAAGATTTTGGCCAAGGAAGATTTTAAACATTCCACAGACCTGATATCTTATTTAAAGCAGAATCATGACTTTTGCTTTTTAGGTGCGTGTTATCCTGAGCTTCATCCTGAATCTACAGGAATTGCAGGAGAGCTTAATGGTATAAAGTCAAAAGTGGATGCAGGTGCTGAGGTTCTACTGTCACAGCTATTCTTTGAGAATGAGGCTTTCTATAAATATAATGAAAGATGCAAAAATGCAGATATAGATGTTCCTTTGATTCCTGGAATTATGCCAGTTATTAATGCCGCTCAGATTAAGAGGATGGTAAGTCTGTGCAATGCTTCATTCCCGGAACGTTTCCAAAGGATAATCAATAAATACGAAGATAATAAGGAAGCATTGTTTGACGCAGGAATGTCTTATGCCTTAAGTCAGGTGATTGATCTTTTGGTAAATGATATCAATGGAATTCATCTTTATACTATGAACAATCCTCGGGTTGCAAGAAGGATTTGCGAAGGAATTAAGAACATAATTTAACGTTATAGCCAGCTATAAATAATATTGATAGCTGGCTATAACTTTATTTTTCTTAAAACCTATTGACCTTGTGGGTGATTATAATTATATTTAGTACAACTTTATCTTATGATAAGGTTTTTAATTTAGTAGAGGATGATGTTATGTTTGTAATTTCACTTAATCATAAAAAGTCTAAAACAGAATTTAGAGAACGTCTTTCTTTTGATGATTCACAAATATTGGAATTATTAAACAAGTTAAAAGCAGTCGGCATTAACCAAGGGGTATATGTGTGTACATGTAATCGCTGTGAGCTTTATGGTATAGGAAAGGCAGCAAAAGCTCTTGGAATTTTAGCAGAACTTGCAGGTGTGGATAAAGATGAGTTAAAGGATCAGACATTATTTTTTGATGGAGATGGGGCTATTAATCATCTGTTTCATGTGACAGCTGGTTTTGATTCCATGGTACTTGGAGAAGATGAAATTCTTAGACAGATAAAAAATGCTTATCATTATTCAAAGGATAACGGATATACGGATTATGAGCTGAACACAATTTTTCAGGGAGCAATCTGCTGTGCCAAAAAGATTAAGACAAAAACGAAATTGTCTAAGACATCAACCTCAATAGCTTCACTTGCTGCAACAAAGATACACAACTACAAGCATGGTATAAAAAAAGTGATGATTATCGGGGCAACAGGTGATACAGGAAATAAGGTTATGTTAAATCTTTTATCCTATGGAGATTGCCAGATATACACAACAAAGCATATCAGCCATATTAATAATTCTCAGGTGAAAATTATTCCTTACGCAGACAGATATGAATATATGGGACAGATGGATGTGGTGGTATCGGCTACAAAAAGCCCTCACTATACAGTTACAAGTGGTAAGCTAAAAAACAGTGCAAAAGAAAAAGACACATGCCTGTTTATTGATTTGGCAGTTCCAAGGGATATTGATGAGGATATTACAAGTCTTTCGGGCAATAAGCTAATATCTATCGACGATTTCGAAGTAATCGCCAGGGAAAATAATAGCTTGAAATTCCAGGAAAAAGAAAATGGAGAGCTGATTTTAGAGGATGAGTTAAACTCACTTTTAAAGGAGCTTATTTTCCACAAAAATAGAGAGAGCCTGGAAAGGCTAAGTGATATTGATGAAAATAATCTTATAAAGTTCGTATATAAATATAGAAACATTGCTTCTTCGGAAGAATTCAAGAGTTTTGTAAATGTTATAAATAAAATGCAGGAAGTGTAGATATGAGACGATTTAGAAGACTAAGACAGACAAAAGAATTACGTAGCTTTGTCAGAGAAAATGAAGTATCAGTAAAGGATTTGATTTATCCTTTATTTGTTGTGGAGGGAGATAATCAGAAAAATCCTGTGGACTCTATGCCGGGGATATATCAATATTCTCTTGATAGAATAGATGAAGAGCTTGACAGGGTGGTGGAAGCAAAAATCCCTGCAGTTTTATTGTTTGGAATTCCTGCCCACAAGGATGAAAAAGGCTCTGGCGCATATGCTGATGATGGTATCACACAAAGATGTATCAGACATATCAAGGAAAAATATTCATCGTTGATTGTTATTGCTGATGTATGTTTGTGCGAGTATACATCCCATGGTCATTGTGGACTTGTATGTCATGACCATATCTTAAATGATGAGACACTACCACTTTTAGCAAAAATGGCAGTTTCCATGGCAAAAGCAGGGGCGGATATTGTGGCGCCATCAGATATGATGGATGGAAGAGTAGCTGCTATCAGAGAGGCTTTGGATGCAGCAGAATTTATAAACACCCCAATTCTAAGTTATAGTGCCAAGTTTGCTTCTGGGTATTATGGCCCATTCAGAGATGCAGCAGGTTCTGCACCTCATTTTGGTGATAGAAAGTCATATCAGATGGACCCGGCAAATGGACGTGAAGCCATGCGTGAAATATCAGATGATCTTGATGAAGGTGCTGACATGATTATTGTAAAGCCGGCTCTTGCTTACCTTGACATTATGAGTCAGGCCAGAGAACGCTTTGATGTGCCTTTTATTACCTACAATGTTAGTGGAGAATATTCTATGGTAAAGGCGGCAGCAGCAAATGGCTGGATAGATGAGAAGCGCATTGTACTGGAAAATATGATTGCTATGAAAAGAGCAGGAGCTGACAGGATCATTACATATCATGCTCTTGATGTAGCCAAATTTTTAAAGGAAGAGGAAGCATAAAATGAGTACCAGATCAGAGTGTTTATTTGAGGACGCAAAGCATGTTATTCCGGGAGGAGTTAATTCCCCGGTAAGAGCTTTTAGAGCAGTTGAAAGAAATCCTCTTTTCATAAAAAATGCCAAGGGTAGCCATATATTCGACGCAGATGGAAATGAATACGTGGATTATGTATGCTCTTGGGGACCAATGATTTTAGGCCATGCATATCCAGCTGTAATTGAAGCTGTGAAAAAGGCATGTGACGACGGTCTTTCATATGGAGCACCTACTGAAAAGGAAACGATTCTAGCCAAGCTCATTCTTGAAGCTGTTCCTTTTATGGATAAAGTTCGTCTAGTAAATTCAGGTACAGAAGCCGTGATGAGTGCTATCAGAGTTGCCAGAGGATATACAAAAAGAGATAAAATTATAAAATTTAGAGGAAACTATCATGGTCACAGTGATGGTCTTTTAGTGACTGCAGGCTCAGGTCTTCTTACAGAATCTAATCCTGATTCGGCAGGAGTTCCAAAAGGATATACCGCCACAACACTTCTTGCAGACTACAATGACAGACAGTCAGTAGAAGCTTTGTTTAATGCCAATCCTGAAGAGATTGCAGCCATTATTGTTGAACCAGTCAGTGCCAACATGGGGGTGGTTCCACCTGAGAATGGTTTTTTGGAGTTTCTTCGAGAGATTACGAAAAAAAATGGTTCGTTACTTATATTTGATGAAGTAATCACTGGTTTTAGACTGTCTTTTGGTGGTGCCTCAGAGTATTTTGGTATCAAGCCAGACATGATTACCTTTGGTAAAATAGTTGGAGGCGGAATGCCACTTGCTGCATATGTTGGTAGAGCTGATATTATGGATGTGGTGGCGCCTGTTGGAAGCGTGTATCAGGCAGGCACTCTTTCAGGAAATCCAATTGCTGTCACAGCTGGAATAGAACAGCTGAAGGTATTAAAAAACGACAAGGATATATATAGTAGAATAGACCAAAAGGCAGCTGAATTAGAAAAGGCCTATAAGGAATGTGGAATTACAGTGAATCGTGTAGGCTCCTTACTTTCCCCATTTTTTAAAGAGGGTGCAGTCACATCCTATAGTGATGTTTTAAAATGCGACACTAACGCATTTGGAAAATATTTTAGAGGTATGCTACAAAGGGGAATATATGTTGCACCTAGTCAGTTTGAAGCCATGTTTGTATCAGATGCTCACAATGATGAGGATATCGAAAAGACAATACAAGCAATAAAAGAAAGTACAATTTAGGTATTAGAGCTAGTTATCAAGCGAATTGATAGCTAGATCTAATTTTTATATGGAACGGAGTATATTGTTGTTTGACATAGTTTCTGCTATTATCCTACTAACCTACTAGTTAATTGGTTTTTAAAACTTGGGAGGATATTAGATATGAGGATGAGTAAAGAATTATTTCTTAGACTGGCACTTATATCAAGAAATCAATATCCCAATGAAGCATGCGGAATATTGCTGGGAAATAGTGAAACCAGTCGGGTAGACACAGTTTGTGAACCACGGAACATATTTAAAACCGCTGATGAGTTTGAAATTGATTCACTTGCCTATTTGAAAATTGAAAAATGTGCAGAGAAAAATGGGAAGGATGTTGTTGGAATATTTCATTCTCATCCTGATGCGGCTGCAGTTCCTTCTGAAATGGATAAACAATATATGATACCAGGTCTTAACTATTTCATTTCATCAGTTGACTGTACTGGTATGAAACAGTTAAAGGCATATACAAGAAAGGCAACAGACGGTGAAGTAATAGAGCTTGAATATAAAGTTGGATAAGGGGTGCGAGACATGAATGTATATATATCTGCAACGTTGAGAGGATTTTTTGGAAAGAACCATAAATTTGAAATAGCAACTGAAAATATAAGAGGAGTACTGAATTGGCTGACAGATGAATATCCTGATTCAAAGAAGATATTATTTGATGAAGATAATCATCTACGCAGTTTTATTCAAATATATGTGGGGGATATTAATAAGACAGAGGAAATAGGATGGAGTGATCCATTACCTGCTAATGGGGATGTATATTTGCTTCCTGCTATAGCGGGAGGTAGTCCAAATAAAAGCATTATTTCAGATGAGAGAAGCAAAGCTATTTCATTTGATGATTCTGACATAGAACGATTTGGAAAGCACTTGATGTTGAGAGATATTGGAGTAAAAGGACAAAAAAGAATCAGAGCTGCAAAGGTGGTTGTTGTTGGCGCAGGTGCTCTTGGATCTCCTGTGATTCAGTATTTGGCAGCTGCCGGTGTAGGAACTATAAAGGTAGTGGATTTTGATGTTGTTGCTCTTGATAATCTACAGAACCAGGTGCTCCATACATCAAGAGATTTGAAAAGACCGAAGGTGGCATCAGCCAGAGACAAGGTAAAAAATATAAATAAAAGTATTGAATTTCAACCGGAAAACGCAAAGCTCGATGCAGACAATGCTGTAGAGCTAATTGATGGCTATGATTTAGTAATCGATTGTACGGATAATTATAAAACAAGATATTTGATTAACGATGCTTGTGCGTTAGTGGGTATACCACTAGTGTTTGGCGCCATATATCAGTATGAGGGACAGGTGGGAATATTTAATTTAAATGGAGGACCATGCTACAGATGTGTATTTCCATCGCCACCACCTGCAGGTTTGGTACCAACCTGCTCTGAAGGTGGGGCTATTAGTCCTCTTCCAGGAATAGTTGGAAGCATTCAGGCAAATGAGGCACTTAAGCTAATTATAGGAATAGGTGAAAACCTTTCTGGAAAATTGCTTACAATCGATAGTTTATATCTTCATTCAAGGATATTGGAGGTTAGTAGAAACCACAAGTGCCCTATTTGTGGCGACACTCCATCAATAATTAAGGTGGAGGATTTTGATTATGATGATTTCTGCGGATTGAAAGAAGCTGAGGAAGAGGTACCTGTAGAAGGATTTACAGCTGAAGAATTCGCTCAAAAAATAGAAAATAATGACCCAATGACAATTGTGGATGTTCGTGAACCACATGAAAGGGCAATACTTAGATTTCCAAATGCTGTGGTTATCCCTATTGGACAGTTGGCACGAAGAAAAGGGGAGTTAAATCCGGGAATAGATACTGTATTTTTATGCAAGGAGGGAAAGCGAAGTGTATTGGCAATCAACACCCTTCGCGAAGCTGGATATACAGGTCCACTCTACAATCTGAAAGGAGGAATAGATTCCCTGAAGGATATCATGTTCTCACACGAAGGAGCATGGCTGTAAAGATGGTATAAAGCCTAGGTTTATAGTGATATAAACCCTGTCAGGCTTTATATAAAGCAACATATTTTAAAGGAGGACGAGAATAATGGCAAATGAAAATGTTGCAACAAAGGAAGGTATCAACGCTTTAGGTGCTAAAGCTGCGTATAACCTTGCCAATGTTACAAAAACCAAGCCACAGTACGGTGCGCTTACACCAAAGTGGCTTACAAAGTTCCTTGAGTTTAAGGGACTTGAAACTGGAATCTTTAGAGTAAACAAGGTTGTAGAGGGAGAAACTCCTCTAGATGTTCTTTGCAGTCAGACTAAGAAGTCAGATATCATTCCAGATGGATATGTGGAGTATGAAACTGAACCAAGAGAGTACAGACTTAATTCAATTTCTACAATCATCAATGTAAACACAGCAATTGAGGATGTTTACAGTGCTCCATATGACCAGGTTCAGGAGCAGCTTAGTCTTGCAATTGAGTCTCTTAGAGAAAGACAGGAAAGCCAGCTTATCAACAATGATGATTATGGTCTTTTAAAGAATGTACCTGATTCTCAGAGAATCCAGACAAGAAATGGAGCACCTACACCAGATGATTTGGACGAGCTTATTTCAAAGGTTTGGAAGGAGCCATCATTCTTCCTTGCTCATCCTCGTGCAATTGCAGCTTTCGAAAGAGAGTGCACAAAGAGAGGTGTTCCACCTGTAACAGTAAACCTTGCTGGTGGTACTTTCCTTGCTTGGAGAGGTATTCCAATCATTCCTACAGACAAGCTTCTTGTTGATGGCCTTAAGAATCCACAGTCAGAAGGTGGAAAGACAAACATCCTTCTCGTCAGAACAGGTGAGGCAAAAAGAGGTGTAATCGGTCTTTTCCAGGCTGGATTAAAGAATGAACATTCTAGAGGTCTTTCTGTAAGATTTAGAGGAATTGATGACAAGGGAGTTGCATCTTATCTTCTTTCTCTATACTGCTCAGCAGCAATTTTAGCTGATGATGCTATTGCTGTATTAGAGGATGTAGAGGTAGGTGAGTATTATGACTACGATTGAGAATTTGGCAGGGGTACCAAGTGCTGAGGAATTGACTCTGCTTGCTAACCAGCTTTTCCCAGATTTAGTTGGAGATGAGAAGTTACCTGAGGAAGCCCAAAAGCCAGAGATATATGGAGAAAGTGATGCTGCAAGCAGTATCCCACAGGCTAATCATCCAGTACAAGAATTTGATTGGGAGCATCCGTTTGCAGGAGAGCTAAGTGCACCTGCAGTTGGCTATTCTCCAGTTGTATTATCAAAAACTCAGGCTGCCGAAAATGATAGGAAAATTGATGTGCCAACATCTCTTGGTGGTGATGGGGTGGCTTCAGAAAGCAATATTGCACTGCCTTATTCTTCAAGAGATGAGTCTATCAGAATTGGTTCAAAAACACTTGCTCAGATTAGAAGTGATTTCCCTATCCTTTCAGAAAAGGTAAATGGAAACAATCTGGTTTGGCTTGATAACGGAGCCACTACTCAAAGACCAAAGGCTGTAATAGACAGATTGTCCTATTATTATCAGCATGAAAATTCCAATGTTCACAGAGGTGCTCATGCTCTTGCGGCGCGATCTACTGATGCTTATGAGAATGCCAGAAGTATTGTAAGAGACTTCATAGGTGCTCCAAGCTCAGATGAAATTGTATTTGTAAGAGGTACTACAGAAGGAATCAATTTAGTTGCCAATGCTTACGTGAAGCCAACCCTTCAGCCAGGTGATGAAATAATTGTTTCAATTCTTGAACACCATGCAAATATTGTTCCATGGCAGCTTATCGCACAGGAAACTGGTGCTGTAATCAAGGTTATTCCTTGTGACGAGTCGGGCCAATTGATATTGCATGAATATGAGAAGCTGTTTACTAAGAAGACAAAGTTCGTGGCAGTTACTCATGTTTCGAATGTTCTTGGAACAGTCACTCCAATTGAGGAGCTTGTGGCTATAGCACATCGACATGGTGTGAGAATACTTGTGGATGGTGCTCAGTCTATAGCGCATATTCCAGTAAATGTGGCAGCTTTAGATACAGATTTCTTTGTGTTCTCAGGACACAAGATTTTTGCACCAACAGGAATTGGTGTAGTCTATGGCAAGAAGGAATTGCTTGAGGCTGCCAGACCATATCATGGTGGTGGCAATATGATTGCTGACGTAACCTTTGAACGTACTATTTACAATGCAGTACCAAATAAATTTGAGGCTGGTACAGGAAGTATTGCTGATGCAGTTGGATTAGGTGCGGCTCTTACATATCTTTCAGAAATAGGAATGCCATGTGTATTCCGCTGGGAGCACGAGCTTCTTCAATATGCCTTAAAGGAAATGAAGAATGTTAGGGGAATCACCATGGTTGGAACAGCATTGAATAAAGCTTCTGCCTTGGCATTTAAGCTTGATGGCTATTCAGATGAAGAGGTAGGAAAACGCCTTGATGCATATGGTATTGCGGTAAGAACAGGACATCACTGTGCACAGCCTGTTTTAAGACATTTTGGATATGAAAGTGTTGTCAGACCAACTCTTGCTATTTACAATTCGCCAGATGATATTGATGCTTTAGTAAGGGCACTGAAAACATTTGCTTAGAAGTGAGGTTGACATGAACGGGATAATTCGAGAAGCAGAAATTGAAAATATCGTTGAAACAGTTATTGCAGATTTCAAGGAAAATAAAGTTATTGATGCTGTCAATATCTTTAACAAGCCAGACAAGGCTGAAGTGACTTTATTGGTGGAGAATCTACTTAGGATTATATATCCAGGGTACTTTAGAGATCGTACCTACAAGATTTACAATCCAAATAATAGTTTCGCCATCACTATAGAGGATATTTTTTATCATCTTAACAAACAGGTTACTTTGGCTTTGGATTTTTGTAATACAAGAGACGATTTATCAAAGGAAAAACGTGCAGAAGAAAGCTACAAGATTTGTAAGTCTTTCTTTGGTACTATTCCTAAAATAAGAGAATATATTGAAACTGATGTACTGGCTGCTTTTGACGGGGATCCAGCAGCGGGATGCTTTGCAGAAATAATTCTTGCTTATCCAGGGCTTTTCGCAACTACTGTTTATAGAATTGCTCATGAACTATACAAGCTTCAGGTACCCGTTCTGCCAAGATTAATGACAGAGTATGCACATTCACAGACAGGAATTGATATTCATCCAGGGGCAACAATTGATAAATACTTTTTTATAGACCATGGAACTGGAATTGTTATTGGAGAAACCGCGGTTATTGGAAGAAACGTGAAGGTGTACCAAGGTGTAACTATAGGTGCATTGTCTACAAGAGGAGGACAGAAGCTTTCTGGTCAGAAGCGACATCCTACAATTGGAGATAACGTTACAATATATGCAGGAGCTTCTATTCTTGGAGGAGATACCATTATAGGGGAAAATACTGTTATAGGTGGTAATACTTTTATCACACGTTCTATATCTGCAAACACCATAGTCAGTATGAAGAGCCTGGAAATGGAATATCGTACCAACAAGAATGAAATAAAGACTGAAGAAGTGGTACAAAGTGATGAGTGGTATTATGTCATTTAGGGCAAAAAGTAGCTTAATTACTTCGGAATTTAATAGCTGAAAAACATGAATGAGAGCTGGTTATAAACTAGATTTATAACTAGCTCTCATTTTCTTTAGGAGCTAGAAGTATTGTATTTACAGGCTTTGTGGCATATAATCCTATCAACCTAGTAGATAGATAGGCATTAATAACGGAGGAATTGGATATGAAAAAGAAAAGAATTTTGTCACTTATAGTTGCAGCTACCCTTGGAGCTTCGTTAATTGCATGTGGAAATACAAGTAGTGGGGAAGTTAAAGAAGGGTCAGACAAAATAAGTGCAGCAAATGCAGGCGAGGTAATTGAACTTACAAATGTTTCATATGACCCAACCAGAGAGTTGTATGTAGCTTATAACGAATTGTTTGCAAAACATTATCAGGAAGAGTTTGGCAAGACAGTTGATGTTACTCAGTCTCATGGTGGTTCTGGAAAGCAGGCACTTGAAGTTGCAAATGGTTTGGAGGCAGATGTTGTTACACTTGCACTTGAGGGAGATGTACAGGTTGTTGCAGATGCAGGTCTTATCGATGATGGTTTTACATCAGAGTTCGACGTTGATAGCTCTCCATACACTTCAACAATTGTATTTTTAGTTCGCTCAGGAAACCCAAAGAAAATTTATGATTGGAATGATCTTATCAGAAAGGATGTAGGAGTAATTACTCCAAATCCAAAAACATCTGGTGGAGCAATGTGGAACTATCTTGCAGCTTGGTATTATTTTGAACAGCAGGGACAGAGCGAAAAGGAAATTCTTGATTCCATCAAAAAGCTTTACGCAAATGTAGTTGTACTTGATTCAGGTGCTAGAGGTGCTACAACGTCATTCGTTGAAAACAAGCAGGGTGATGTACTTATCGCATGGGAGAATGAAGCATTCCTTTCACTTCAGGAATATCCAGGAGAGTACGAGATTGTAGTTCCTTCAGTTTCAATTCTTTGCCAGCCAACAGTTGCTGTAGTGGATGAAGTAGCAAAGAAGCATGGTACAGAAGATGTTGCTAAGGAGTACTTAAGCTATCTGTATTCTGATGAAGCACAGGAAATTGAGGCAAAGAATTTCTATCGCCCAAGCACAAAGTCAATTTATGACAAATATGTATTTAGCACAGACTCAAACACTATTACAGAAGTACCTTCAGATGGCAAGTGGATTAACGATAATATCACACTTACAGACATTAATCACTTCGGTGGTTGGAAAAAGGCTAGAGCTGATCATTTCGCTGATGGCGCAAACTTCGATAGTATTTACGAACAGTAAAAAGGTTTGGAATGGGGCAACCCATTCCAAAGTTTTGTAGAGAGGATTATGGACATGAATAATAGAAGAAGTGTAATACCAGGATTTGGAATTTCATTAGGAATAACAATAACTATACTCAGCATTGTGGTATTGATTCCCCTTTGTTCGCTTGTAGTCTTCTCTGCAAAGCTAAGTTTATCGGAATTCGTATATACGGTGACAAGACCAAGAATTTTATCAGGATACTTTGTTTCAATATCCACAGCTTTTATTGCATCAGTTGTGAATGTGGTGATGGGATTAATATTGGCGTGGATTCTAGTTCGATATGATTTTAAGGGGAAAAGATTTATTGATGGAATTATTGAGCTTCCATTTGCACTACCAACAGCAGTAGCAGGTATTTCCCTCACTCATTTAACTACCACAAACGGTTGGGTTGGACAGATATTCTACAAGCTGTTTGGCATAAAGATTGCCTATACCAGAATTGGTATAACAGTTGCCCTTATTTTTATTGGTATTCCATTTGTAGTAAGAAGTGTTCAGCCGGTTTTGGAAAAAATAGATATTCAGTATGAAGAGGCTGCATTTATATTGGGAGCTGATTCGAGGACAACATTTAGGAAGGTTATTTTCCCAGAAATTCTACCAGCAATTATTTCAGGTTTTACATTGGCATTTGCCCGCTCTATAGGCGAGTACGGAAGTGTTGTTTTTATCGCAGGAAACACTCCTTACGAGACAGAAATTGCACCACTTCTAATTATGTCGGAGCTTCAGGAATATGATTATTCAGCGGCTACATCAATAGCCCTTGTGATGCTTGGCATTTCGGTGATTATTCTTTCTATAAATGCAGTGGCACAGGGTATTGTATCAAAGCGAGTAAATGGAAAGGCATAGGTGAGAATATGGAACTTAGAAAAGAGAATAAAGTTTTAAAGTATGTTCTGGTAACAATCAGCTTCATTTTTCTCGGAGTGTTTTTGATACTTCCATTGATTTACATAGTAATCACAGCCTTAAAAGATGGAATCGCAGGATATGTGAATGCAGTATCAGATGAATATGCAATAAAAGCAGCACTTTTAACTATTAAGGCAACTGTCTTTGCGGTTATCGTAAATACGATATTTGGCATATCAGCTGCATGGCTTATTACAAAATATGCATTTAAGGGAAAGAAGATTCTTTCTACCTTTATAGATTTACCCGTAACAGTTTCACCTATTATTGCCGGTCTTATATATGTTCTTACATTTGGTCGACAGAGTAGCTTGTATCCTATTCTTGATTCCTATGGAATTCAGATTATATTTGCAGTTCCAGGAATTGTTCTTGCTACGATTTTTGTCACTTTTCCCTTCATTTCAAGAGAGCTTATACCAGTTCTTACAGCCCAGGGAAGTGACGAAGAGGAAGCAGCGGCTTTGATGGGAGCAGGCACTGCAAAAATTTTTAGGAAGGTGACCTTTCCACATATTAAATGGGCTTTGTTATATGGAATTGTTCTTTGTACAGCCAGAGCAATGGGAGAGTTTGGTGCTGTATCTGTTTTATCTGGACATCTTCGAGGAAAGACAAACACATTACCACTTTATATAGAGCTTTTATACCAAGGCTACGATTTTACTGGAGCTTTTGCAGCTTCATCAATTCTGGTAGTGCTGGCAATTGTAGTTTTGATATTAAGACTTGTTATTGAAAAACGTGGACAAAAGGAACTTGATTTAAATAAGTAAAAGGGGTGAATAATATGGCTTACGTTGAGCTTCATGATATTAATAAACATTTTAAAAAATTTCATGCATCAAAGGATATTAATATTTCAATTGAAAAGGGAAAGCTTGTAGCACTGCTTGGCCCTTCAGGAAGTGGAAAAACCACAATTCTCAGAATGATCGCTGGTTTGGAGCAGCCTGATTCTGGAGAAATCATTATTGACGGAAAGGTCGTAAACAATGTGCCTGGAAGTGAGAGAGGAATCGGTTTTGTATTTCAAAACTACGCCCTTTTTAGATACATGACTGTTTATGACAACATTGCATTTGGACTTAGGGTAAAAAAGGTACCTGAGGACAAAATAAAGGAGCGAGTAACTGAGCTTTTGACATTAATAAACTGTGAAGGCTTGGAAAAGAGATATCCAAGTCAGCTTTCAGGTGGTCAGAAGCAAAGAGTTGCCTTCGCCAGAGCTCTTGCCCCAAATCCACAGATACTTCTTCTTGATGAACCATTTGCTGCTATTGATGCAAAGGTTCGTTTAGAACTTAGAACCTGGCTCAGACAGATGATTACAAAATTAAATATTACAAGCATATTTGTAACTCACGATCAGGATGAAGCTATAGAGGTAGCAGATGAAATCATTGTTACAAACCAGGGAAAGGTGGAGCAGTCTGGCTCACCACAGGAATTGTACAAGTATCCGGCTACACCTTTTGTTGCTCAGTTTATAGGAAACTCAGTTGAGGTCAACAATTACGACGAATTTAAACATTTTGATAGAAAAGCGAATAGTTCGGTGGCTTATATTCGTCCAGAATTTGTAAGTGTGTTCAAAAAGGGAGAGAGTGTTCAGTTCGCAAATTCAGCTGAAGAGGCAGTGGTAGAGGATATTATTTTTAGAGGAAGCAATATCGAAATTAAAGCAAGAATTCATGGAAATCTGCTTTCTGCTATCAGAAGCATAAATGACAATGAAATTAAGGTTGGCGAGGTAGTGGATTTATTTATTTATCGCATATACGTAGTGGAAGATGATCATGTGATTCTGGCTACCAACAATTCACTTGTTGATGAGACTATTGTTATTTAAAGGATGGTTTATGGGAAATACATTACAGATAGAGAAAAAAGAGACAGACGTCTTGATAATAGGCGGTGGCACAGCAGGCTGCTATGGGGCATACACACTTGGACTAAGCGATAAACTAGATGTTCTAATTGTGGAAAAGGCCAATATAAAGCGAAGTGGATGTCTTGCAGCAGGTGTAAATGCTATTAATGCATATATTACTGATGGAAGAGTGCCACAGGATTATGTGGACTACTGTAAAAAGGATGCAAAGGGAATTGTTAGAGAGGATTTACTTCTTTCTATTTCTGAAAATCTAAATGAGGTTACCCATCGCCTGGAGGAAAATGGTCTTGTCATTTTAAAAGATGAGAATGGAAAGTATGTAACCAGAGGAAATCGAAATATAAAAATAAACGGTGAGAACATCAAGCCGATTTTGGCAAAAATGGCTCAGGAAAGTAAAAGGGTTTCGGTAATTAACCATGTAAACATTACAGATTTGTTGGTTAAGAATAATCGAGTTTATGGAGCTGTTGGTTTTGACGTGAATGATAATAAAGCTTATGTAATTTTCGCAAAGGCAGTGTTGATGGCAACAGGAGGTGCTGCCGGATTATATAGGCCAAACAATCCTGGATTTTCACGACATAAAATGTGGTATCCACCTTTCAATACAGGTGCTGGCTATGCCATGGGAATAAACGCGGGAGCAGAAATGACTACTCTTGAAATGAGATTTATAGCTCTTCGATGCAAGGATACTATTGCACCAACTGGAACTATTGCTCAGGGTGTACAGGCTAAGCAGATGAATGGATTGGGAGAAATCTATGAAACAAAATATGGTGTAGCTACCTGTGAAAGAGTTTATGGGACCACAGAGGAAAACAGACAGGGAAGAGGCCCATGTTATTTAAAAACAGATGAAATTTCAAAGGCACAGGAGGATGAGCTTTACAAGGCATATCTCAACATGGCACCTTCTCAAACCTTGAAATGGCTGGAAGGTGGACAGGGACCAGCCAAACAAAATGTGGAAATCGAAGGCACTGAGCCTTATATTGTGGGCGGTCACACAGCAAGTGGTTATTGGGTAGATAACAATCGTGCAACTACTGTACAGGGCCTGTATGCAGCGGGCGATGTGACAGGTGGTGCACCACAGAAATATGTGACAGGAGCTTTGGCTGAAGGCAAAATTGCAGCTCTTGGAATTGAACAATATTTGTCGATAAACTCCAGCCACGAAACTGATGATAGCTGGGAAAAAATAGTACAGGAATATGAGACATTTCTTTCTAATGAAGGCAACAATATCACCATCGAACAGCTGGAGGAGACACTTCAGAAAATAATGGATGAATATGCAGGTGGTATTTCAAAAGGCTATCAATTTAATGATACGGGGCTTGCACTTGCAAAAGAAAAGCTTAATGGATTATATCCTGTTCTTGAATCTCTTAGGGCAGCAGATACTGATGATTTATTGCAGATATATGAGATAAAGGAACGACTTACAGTTGCTCGTTCACTTATAGAGCATCTTGGGGCTAGAAAAGAAACAAGATGGCACAGCTTTGCTGAGAATATGAGCTACCCTACAGAAGATAAGGGATTTGAGCTATATGTGAATTCCGTAAAGGAAAATGGCCAGATTAAAATAGTTAAAAGACCACTTGTGGTAGATGAATATACACCACTTATTTTTACCTTTAATGAGGACGGTAGTGTGGCTTTTGCGGGAGGTGAAGAAGATGAGCATTAGAATAAACACATCCTCCTGCATAGGCTGTAAAAGATGCGCAGAGGTTTGTCCTGGAAATCTTATTAAAATTGTAAATAAAAAAGCAGTTATAAAGCGTGAAAAGGATTGCTGGGGATGCACATCTTGTTTGAAAGAATGCAAAACCGGCGCAATTGAATTCTTTCTTGGTGCAGACATTGGTGGCAAGGGCTCCATTCTTTCTGTTGAGGAACAGGGAGATTTGAGACATTGGATTGTGACTGCAACCGATGGAACCAAGAAGACAATTACCGTAAATACGAAGGAATCAAACAAATACTAGAGAGGTAAGTTATGAGCAAATTAACACATCTTGATGAGCTGGAAGCAGAAGCGATATACATAATCAGAGAGGTTGCTGCAGAGTGCGAAAAGCCGGTTATGCTTTATTCCATTGGAAAGGATAGCTCTGTAATGCTTCATCTTGCACTTAAGGCATTTTATCCTGAAAAGCCACCATTTCCTTTTTTACATGTAAACACAACATGGAAATTCAAAGAAATGATAGAGTTTCGTGATGCAGTAGCTGAAAAGTACGGACTGACAATGCTTGAGTATATAAACGAAGATGGCGTGGCCCAGGGAATAAATCCTTTCGATCACGGTAGTGCCTACACAGATATTATGAAGACACAGGCTTTGAAGCAGGCTCTTGATAAATACGGTTTTACTGCTGCCTTTGGTGGTGGTAGACGTGATGAGGAAAAATCTAGAGCAAAAGAACGAATTTTTTCATTTAGAAATTCAGCTCATGCATGGGACCCAAAGAACCAGCGCCCAGAGATGTGGAAGCTTTTTAACACAAAGCTTTTTAAAGGGGAAGAGGTAAGAGTATTCCCACTTTCAAACTGGACAGAAAAGGATATCTGGCAGTACATAAAGAGGGAGAATATCGAAATTCCGTCTTTGTATTTTGCCAAGGAAAGACCTGTTGTTTACAGAGATGGAAATATCATCATGGTTGATGATGCGCGTATGGAACAGCGACTCCTTCCTGGTGAAGAAGTTGTAAACAAAAAGGTCAGATTCAGAACCTTAGGCTGCTATCCACTTACCGGTGGTGTGGAATCAGATGCTGACACCTTGGATGAAATAATAGAGGAGACATTAAGTGCGGTTTCGAGTGAGCGAACAACACGCGTAATAGACAATGAGGCAGCGGGCTCTATGGAACGTAGAAAAAGGGAGGGATATTTCTAATGCAATTACTTAAATTTATTACATGCGGAAGTGTGGACGATGGAAAATCTACTCTCATTGGACATATTCTTTATGATTCAAAGCTTCTTTATGCAGATCAGGAAAAGGCTCTAGAACTTGATTCAAAGGTGGGAAGTAGAGGCGGTGCTATTGATTATTCACTTCTTTTAGACGGCCTTATGGCAGAGCGTGAGCAGGGTATCACAATTGATGTTGCATATAGATATTTTACAACTGACAACAGAAGCTTTATTGTAGCAGACACTCCAGGCCATGAGGAATATACCAGAAATATGGCAGTGGGTGCATCCTTTGCTGATTTAGCAGTCATCCTGATAGACGCCAAACAGGGTGTGCTGGTTCAAACACGTCGACACGCCAGAATCTGCTCTCTAATGGGAATCAAGTATTTTGTTTTTGCAATAAATAAAATGGACCTTGTAGGATATAGCAAGGAAAGGTTTGATGAAATCACAGAACAGATTGATGAGCTGGTAAGTGAATTGAAGCTTGAAAATCATGTAGTGATTCCAGTTTCTGCTACAGAAGGTGACAATGTTACAAAGCCATCAGAAAATATTGATTGGTATAAGGGGCCTGTTTTACTGGAATATTTAGAGCAGGTAGATGTGGCTTCAAACAAGGTGGAAGAAGGCTTTTATATGCCGGTACAGCGTGTATGCCGCCCTAACCATACCTTCAGAGGTTTTCAGGGGCAAATTGAAGCTGGAAGCGTAAAAGTAGGTGATGAACTTACAATTCTTCCTAGTGGAGAAACTGCAAATGTAAAAAGCATTCATGAGCTTGATAAGGAAGTTGATGAGGCAGGTATAGGTCGTCCTGTTACAATCCAGTTAAATCGTGAGGTGGATGTATCAAGAGGCTGTGTGCTGGCAGCTGGTGTAGAAATAGGTGTTACATCATCAATAGAGGCTACAATTTTGTGGATGGATGATGAAAATCTGGAGATTGGAAAGAACTTTTTTGTAAAGCTGGGAACAAAACTGATTCCAGGTGTTGTAAAGAGCATTAGAAATACCATCGACGTAAACACCGGAGAGAAAAAAGAGGCTTCAAAATTAGAGAAAAATGAAATTGCAGTATGCGAACTGAAGCTGGCAGACAGTGTGGTTGTGGATGTGTTTTCAAAGCACAAGACCCTTGGTGAGCTTATTCTTATTGACAGAATTACAAACATGACTTCAGCTTGTGGTGTTGTAAATCAAATTTACAAGGAAGATGGCTCTGAAGCCTCTACGGAAATTGATCGAGAGGCAAGAAGTAACTGGAAGGGGCAGCGTGCTATCACAGTTGAGTTTCCGATAGGAAGAGCTGGTATCACATTGGATTTTGTTAAAAAGGTAGAGCGTGAGCTTAGCAACAGAGGAAGGCATACATATTTATTCCTGCCTACCTCTACACATGGCGCAAAGGGAATTGTTAAGCATTTAAATGATGCAGGAATTGTTGTCCTTTTTGCATCAATGCCTGTTATCGATACGTCTGTGTTTAGAGAAACAAGAGGCTATTATAGTGACTGGATAGAATCAGATACCATTACAGTTTCTGAAGCAGCAGATTATGTTTATAAAGCATCTGGAATATATGGAGAATTATCTACTGTGGGTGATTATATCTAGTTATAGATTCAATTTATAACCCGCTATAATTTTAATGTTGAACCAGGTTTATTGACCTGGTTCTGTTTATTTGTTAACATCCTATCAACCTAGTTGGTAAGTGGGTATTAGAATAAAAAAAGGGAGGCCGTTAGTATGAAATTTAACACTAGATTGCTCCATGATGGAGTAAACAGAGAGACAAACGGGGCTACACTTCCTCCTATATATCAGAGCAGTGCCTTTAATCAAGAAACTGCAGAGGATTTAGCAGGAATCTTTAGCAACAAAAAGATGGGCTATTGTTATACAAGAGTGGCAAATCCTACAATCACAGCTTTTGAAAATAGAATTACGAAGCTGGAGGGAGGAATTGCATCAGTTGCCTGTTCATCAGGAATGGCAGCACTTTCAAATGCCTTATTAAATATTCTTCAAGCAGGAGATGAAATAATTTCAAGTGCAAGTCTTTATGGGGGAACCATAGATTTGTTTAGAGATATAGAGGCTTTTGGAATAAAAACTAATTATGTGCGAAACAATGATTGGAAGGAAATCGAAGCAGCCTTCAATGAACGCACCAAGGTGGTATTTGCAGAAACCATCGGCAATCCCTGTTTGGACGTAACAGATGTTAGAAAACTTGCAGATATTGCACACAGCCATGGGGTTCCACTTGTGATAGACAACACTACAGCTACACCGTATCTCTTTAGAGCTATAGAAAACGGGGCAGATATTGTGGTGAATTCATCATCAAAATATATAAATGGAAGTAGTAATTCCATTAGTGGTATTTTGACGGACAGTGGACATTTTAAATGGACAAAAGAAAAGTATCCGGTTTTAGGAGAATACATTAAATATGGACCATTTGCATATATATCGAAAATGCGAAGTGGATTATATAGAAATATGGGAACATGCCTATCCCCATTCAATGCATTTTTAAATGGAATTGGACTTGAGACACTTGGACTTCGAATGGACAAACAATGTAATAATGCATTGAAGCTAGCAAAATGGTTGGAGGATTCTTATCCAGATATTACAGTTAACTATCCAGGACTTGAATCTAGCAAATGGCATGAAATAGCCAGGTCCCAGTTTGATAAAGGCTATGGAGCTATTTTAACAATAAGAGTGGGCACAAAGGAGAGAGCTTTTGAGGTGATGAACAAACTTACTATCCCTTATATTCTTTCGAATATAGGAGATACTAAAACCTTGGTAGTTCATCCAGCATCAACAATTTCTCTTCACAGCACGCCTGAGGAATTGGAAAACGCCGGAGTGTATGAAGACATGATTCGTATATCCGTAGGAATAGAAGATATAGAAGATTTAGTGGAAGACTTCCGTTTGGCATTAAACTAAATTTTCTTGAGGATACATTTGTTTAGTTCAATGAAATAAAAAAGGAGTAAGAAAATGGCAGAAAAAATTGACTACAAGGCTTTGAAGGCTGGCGGCTTCATGAAGCAGGTGCAAAAAGGGTATGGCTCACTTAGAATCCAGGTAATTGGTGGAAATCTAGATGTAAAGGGCGTGAAGGCTGTAGCTGATGTGGCTGAGAAATACGGACATGGCTATGTGCACATGACTTCTCGTCAGGGAATAGAGATTCCATTTATTCATGTGAATGATTTGGATAAGGTAAAGGAAGAACTTGCAGCAGGGGGCGTTGGTGCAGGCGTATGTGGACCTAGAGTTCGTACAATTACAGCATGTCAGGGTAAAGAGATTTGTCCTAGCGGATGTATTGATACTTATACATTGGCAAAGGAATTGGATGCCAGATATTTTGGTAGAGAGCTTCCTCACAAGTTTAAGTTTGGTGTTACAGGCTGTCAGAACAACTGTCTTAAGGCCGAGGAAAATGATGTAGGTATTAAAGGCGGTATGACAGTGGAATATAAAGAGGATGCATGTATCTCTTGCGGTGTATGTGTAAAGGCTTGTAGAGAATCAGCCCTTAGCATGAAAGATGGCAAGGTGGAAATTGATCGCAACAAGTGTAACAACTGTGCACGCTGTGTAAAGAGTTGTCCAACTGATGCATGGGAAGGAACTCCAGGATATATCGTATCATTTGGCGGTACCTTCGGAAATAAAATATATAAAGCAGAAGAGTATGTTCCAATCATTCGTGACAAGGAAACACTTTTCCGTGTCACTGATGCAGCTATTGATTATTTTGAGGCAAATGCAAACCCATCGGAGCGCTTTAGAGCAACACTTACACGTCTTGGCGATGAAGGGTTACGTGAGGTTTTAGAGGCTGCATATCAGGGCTAGCAAAAAAGCCTGAAAGAATCACGCTTTTAAATTAGAGAGTAAATACTATGGCAAGTAGCCGGAGAGTAGGAATAGTCTAGCGGTGATATGTCAAGATGAAAAATCTTGAAAAGTCCCTTTCTTTTTG
>CAMJBT010000002.1 GCA_946403965.1 uncultured Pseudobutyrivibrio sp.
ACATGGTACGGCGGAGAGATGAAGAAGGGTATGTTCTCTATGATGAACTACTTCCTTCCACTTAAGGGTATGGCTTCAATGCACTGCTCAGCTAACTGCGATATGGATGGAAAGCACACAGCTATCTTCTTTGGTCTTTCTGGTACAGGTAAGACTACACTTTCTACAGATCCAAAGCGTCGTCTTATCGGTGATGATGAGCACGGCTGGGATGATAACGGCGTATTCAACTTCGAAGGTGGTTGCTACGCAAAGGTTATTGGTCTTGATAAGGAGTCTGAGCCAGATATCTACAACGCAATCAAGAGAGATGCTCTTCTTGAGAACGTAACAGTAGCTGCTGATGGTAAGATTGATTTTGATGACAAGAGCGTTACAGAGAACACTCGTGTATCTTATCCAATCGAGCACATCAACAATATTGCAGCTGAGGTAAATAAGGTTTCTGCTGGTCCTGATGCTGAAAACGTAATCTTCCTTTCAGCTGATGCATTCGGAGTACTTCCTCCAGTATCTATCCTTACACCAGAGCAGACAAAGTACTACTTCCTTTCTGGTTTCACAGCTAAGCTTGCTGGTACAGAGAGAGGTATCACAGAGCCTACACCTACATTCTCAGCTTGCTTCGGACAGGCATTCCTTGAGCTTCACCCAACAAAGTATGCTGAGGAGCTTGTTAAGAAGATGGAGAAGTCTGGCGCAAAGGCTTACCTTGTAAATACAGGATGGAATGGAACAGGCAAGCGTATCACAATTAAGGATACAAGAGGTATTATCGATGCTATCCTTTCTGGTGACATCAAGAACGCTCCTACAAAGACAATTCCAATGTTCAACTTTGAGGTTCCTACAGAGCTTCCAGGCGTAGATCCAAAGATTCTTGATCCTAGAGATACATACGCTAACGCTTCTGAGTGGGAAGAGAAGGCAAAGGATCTTGCTGCAAGATTCAACAAGAACTTTGTTAAGTACACAACAAACGAAGCTGGTAAGGCACTTGTTTCTGCAGGTCCACAGCTCTAAAATTTGCGGATTAGTTTTATAGACTAATTTCTCTTAATAAAAAAGTTGCCCATCTTGTTATATAATAAATAACAAGATGGGCTTAAGTTTTGTTTATAACACAAATATGGACATTCTGTGAAAAAATAGTTCTTTATTTCGACACAATTATGTTGTAATATAATTGCAGGTAGAATATACCGAACAGTTATCTAACCTGGGATGAACGATTTAACTTATCCTTTTTGAACCTACATTTACTTTAAACGGAATGCCTATATTTCTAATTGGCTGTCAGGCCTCCTTTGCAGTGGAAGACAAAAGATTAGTTGCGGCGATCCACCTAGCAAGAGCTAGGAGTCAATTGATAGGCCCGTCACTCTGGGTTAGATTTTTTTTAGCCATTTATATATGTTTTACCTGAAGCCTTTGAAAGAAGGCTTCTTTTTGTTTTATTGGGGAATAATTAAATTAGTCATTACTTTTTGCTGATCAAACAATGAAATTGTCAGTAAGAATCATGTTATGAATGATGTGAAAATTTAGGTCAATAGAGCCAAAAATGAATCAATTACCCCACAGGGGAGAAAAAGAATAAAACTGGTGGTAGTCAGAGGAAGTGGACTACCCCACAGGGGAGAAAAAGAATAAAACTGGTGGTAGTCAAAGGAGGTGGACTACCCCACGGGGGAGAAAAAGATTAAAACTGGTGGTAGTCAGAGGCAGCGGACTACCCCACAGGAGAGAAAAAGAATTAAATTGGTGGTAGTAAAAGGAGGTGGACTACCCCACAGGAGAGAAAAAGACTGAAAAGAGAGGTAGTCAGAGGAAGTGGACTACCCCACGGGGGAGAAAAAGAATAGAACTGGTGGTAGTCAGAGGAGGTGGACTACCCCACGGGGGAGAAAAAGAATAGAACTGGTGGTAGTCAGAGGAAGTGGACTACCCCACAGGGGAGAAAAAGACCAAAAAGAGAGGTAGTCAGAGAAGGTGGACTACCCCACAGAAGAGAAAAAGACTAAAACTGGTGGTAGTAAAAGGAGGCGGACTACCCCACAGGAGAGAAAAAGACTAAAAAGAGAGGTAGCCAAAGCGGTTGACCATACCCCATTACTTGAGAAAAGGCAGATTTTGGCGGTAAAAATAGAAGGATTACAAATGCTTGTAAGCACAAAAAATGACTTATATTATATGATTATGTTAAAATGTAAAAATGAAATGTACAGGGTAGTCATGGATAAATATGAAATGACCGACATCAAAGGGAGAAAAATTTATGTGGACATTTTTAGGATATGGTAAAACTTATTTAGATAAATGCGGAAGAGACAATATTGGTGCTTATGCAGCTCAAACAGCATATTTTATGATTATGTCTGCTATTCCGGTGATGATGCTTTTGGTATGGGTGGCCGGACTTGTCCCTTCTATTAATTTGTATATGAATGAGCTTATTTATGACGTATTGCCATCTGAGTTTTCGCCTTATATGGCCAAGGTTGTAAGACTTGTTACCCAGGGATCAGTTGGAGCAATTTCAATCTCTGCTATTATGGCAATATGGTCATCTGGTAAAGCTTTTCAGAATCTTATGGTTGGATTGAATCAGGTGAACAAGATAGAGGAGACCAGAAACTGGTTTGCAAGAAGACTTCGTGCAGTGTTTTATACATTGATTTTGCTTTCAGTTATTGTGGTTATTATGCTTATGCTTGTATTCACTCAGAAGTTTCAGTATTTTGCAAAAAACTACTACGGTGTAGTTCCTTATATTGTTGGTATTCGACCTTTGTTTAGAAGTGTTTTTGTATTTATATTTTTGGTTATCGTATTTACGTTTTTATTTACAGTACTTCCAAACAAACATCTTAAGTTTATGAGCCAGCTGCCAGGTGGAGTGATTTGTGCTGTTAGCTGGTATCTATTCAGTATGTTTTTGGCAATTTGGGTGCGCATTTTCAATAACTTTTCTATGTATGGTACCTTCGCCACTATGATGATGTTTATGTTTTGGCTTTATTTTTGTATGTACTTTATGCTGATGGCAGCTGAAGCAAATGTGTTCTTTGCTGATGCCTTTGGATTGGCATGGCAAAACTACAAGAAAAGATTTAAAGAGAGACATTTTACTAGTTGGACTAGCAAGTAAATCTGTGCTAAACTGAAGAATGGTTTTTTGAACCATAGATATTATTAATAAGATTTTAGAAAGAAATAAAAATGAAGGTTAAAGACTTTGATTATTATCTTCCTGAGGAGTTAATTGCTCAGGATCCTCTCGAAAAGAGAAGTAATTCGAGACTCATGGTCTTGGATAAAAAAACAGGTGAAATTGCACATCGCCATTTCTACGATATTAAAGAATATCTTAAGCCAGGTGATTGCCTGGTTATCAACAATACTCGTGTTATTCCTGCAAGACTCTACGGTGCCAGAGTTGGTTCTGGTGGTAAAGTAGAAATTCTTCTTCTTAAAAGAATCAGAGATAATCAATGGGAATGTTTGGTTAAGCCCGGAAAAAAGGCCAGACCAGGTATGGAGATTTCCTTTGGGGATGGTTTGCTCATTGGTAAAATCATAGATATTGTTGATGAAGGAAATAGAATTATAGAGTTTAGCTACGAAGGAATATTTGAAGAGATTCTCGACAAGCTTGGAGAAATGCCACTTCCTCCATATATTACTCATAAGCTAAAGGATAGAGATAGATATCAAACTGTATATGCTAAGTTCGATGGAAGCGCAGCAGCTCCTACAGCAGGTCTTCACTTTACTCCAGAGCTTTTAGAGGAAGTTAAGGCTATGGGTGTCAGAATTGCAGAGGTTACACTTCATGTTGGACTTGGAACCTTTAGGCCTGTTAAGGAAGATGAGGTCCTTGATCATCACATGCATTCTGAATATTATGAGCTTACTCAGGAAGCCTGCGATATTATTAATGAGACAAAGGCAAATGGTGGTAGGGTTATTTCCGTTGGCACCACAAGTACACGTACTCTCGAGTCTGCAGCTGAGCCAGGACAACTACTTGTCCCAAAGAGTGGATGGACTCAGATATTCATTTATCCAGGATATGAATTCAAGGTTATTGACGGATTGATTACCAACTTCCATCTTCCACAGTCTACACTTATCATGCTTGTGTCGGCACTGGCAGGTAGAGAACATGTCCTTGCAGCCTATGAAAAGGCAGTAGAAGAGAAATACCGATTCTTTTCCTTTGGTGATGCAATGATGATTACAGATTTATAAAGCTTTTCTCCTTATTGAAAAGCTTCTAAAATAAACGTTTAGTGGTTAGCAATTTATTGAAATTAAAAATACTAACTGTTAAAATTTTAACTTAAATGAGATTATTTTTTAGGGAGGCCACCTATGGTAGATATTATTTCTGAATTAAGTGCCAAATTTGAAGCAGAGCTTCAGAATATCAAAAATTCTGAAGAGCTTGAAAATATCCGTGTTTCATATCTTGGCAAAAAGGGTAGTGTAACAGCGGCAATGAAAGAAATGGGCAAGCTTTCTGCTGAAGAAAAGAAAGAGTTTGGACAGAAAATGAACATTCTTAAAAACTCTGTTACAGAAAAGATTGCTCAAAAAAAGGATGAAATTGCAGCTATGGAGCTTCAAAGAGAAATCGATAAAGTTCCAGAATTCGATATTTCTCTTCCAGAACATTTTGAGCAGGGAAGCTATCATCCTATTACACTTGTACAGCGTCAGTGCGAGACAATCTTCAAGTCTATGGGATTTACAGTAGAAGATTATAGTGAGGTGGTTACTGATTACGAGTGCTTCGAGGCAGTTAACATCCCTAAATATCATCCAGCACGTGATATGCAGGATACATATTATCTCGAAAACGGACAGCTTCTTAAGTCTCAAACTACCGCTGCTCAGAATGCAATTTATAAAAAGTATCGTAAGCAGCTGCTTGAGGATGGTACACCAATTAAGGCTATCTTCCCAGGTCGTTGTTTTAGAAACGAAGCTACAGATGCGTGTCATGAGAATACATTCTTCCAGATGGAAGGCGTTATGGTAGGTAAGGATATTTCTATTTCCAACCTTATCTATTTCATGAAGACTATGCTTTCAGAAGTATTTAGACGCGATATCAAGGTTCGTCTTCGTCCAGGTTTCTTCCCATTTGTGGAGCCAGGTTTTGAGCTTGATATCAACTGCCTTAACTGTGGTGGTAAGGGATGCCCTTCATGCAAGCATTCTGGTTGGCTTGAGCTTTGCCCATGTGGTATGGTTCATCCAAAGGTTCTTGAAGAAGGTGGCATCGACCCAGAAAAATACACAGGCTTTGCTTTTGGCCTTGGCCTTACAAGACTTGCAATGATGAAATATGGTATTAAAGACATTCGTGATCTGAACAGCGGAAATCTTTCAAGCTTGGCTCAGTTCACTGATGATGAGCAGTAAGGGAGGACAAAGAATATGTTTATTTCAATGAATTGGATCTCTGATTTTGTTGACCTTGAAGGGCTTGATAAGATGGATCTTATTGCCAAGTTCTCTCTTTCAACAGCAGAGGTTGAAAATGATATTTTTCATAAAGGTGAGGATTTATCAGGTGTTGTTGTTGCTGAGATTAAATCAGTGGAAGAACATCCTGAATCTAAGAAGCTTCATTTGCTAAAGGTTGATGCTGGCGATGGAAAGCTTACAGATGTTGTTTGTGGTGCTCCAAATGTTCGTGTTGGTATGAAGACAGCCTTTGCTAAGGTCGGTGCACAGCTTGGTGATATCACAATTGCACCAAGACCACTTGCAGGTTTTGATTCATTTGGTATGTGCTGCTCTGAAAAGGAAATTGGAATTTCAGACAACAACGATGGTATCATGGAAATCACTGAAGATGTAGCTAACGGTACTGATATCAAGGATTTATATGAAATCGATGATATTATCTTTGAGGTGGATAACAAGTCACTTACAAACAGACCGGATCTTTGGGGACACTATGGTATTGCAAGAGAGTTTGCGACAATTGCAAAGCGTCCGCTTAAGGAACTTCCTACAATCGATCTGAGCAAGTACGATAACTTGGAAAAGGTTGATTTAAAGATTGAAGACGAGCTTTGCCAGAGATATTCATCTCTCAAGGTTGAAAATATTGAAAAGAATGTTGCACCTATGAACATGCGAATCCGTCTTTTCTATTGCGGTATGAGAGGAATCAATCTGCTTGCAGATCTTACAAACTATATCATGCTTGAAATGGGTCAGCCTATGCATGCTTTCGATTCACGCAAGGCAGAAAAGATTCGTGTAAAGAGATTTGATAAGCCATTTACATTCACGACACTTGATGGTATTGAGCGCAATATCGATGAAAATACACTTATGATTTGCAATGGAGATACACCAGTTGCTATCGCAGGTATCATGGGTGGCCTTGATTCAGAAATCGTAGATGATACAACAACACTTACACTTGAGTCTGCAACTTTTAATGCTGCATCAATTAGAAAGAGCGCTGTTCGTCTTGCTCACAGAACTGATGCTTCAGCTCGATATGAGAAGAGTCTTGATCCAGAAATGACAACAGTTGCTATTGCTCGTTTTATGAAGCTTCTTCTTGATATCGATCCAGGAGTTAAGGTTGTATCAGCACTTACAGATGAGTATGCATTCCATTATCCACAGGTTTCTCTTGATTTTGATAAGAGTTTTGTGGATAAGTATACAGGAATTGAAATCACAAACGAGCATATTGTGGATACACTTACAGCTCTTGGTTTTGGAGTTACTCAAAATGGTGATAATTTCCATGTAGATGTTCCTTCATATCGTGCAACAAAGGATATCAGCTTGAAGGCAGATATTATTGAAGAAATCACTCGTATTTACGGATATGATAATTTTGAACTTTCTACAACAAATGCGCCACTTTATCCAGTTCGTATGGATGAGACAAAGAATGTAGAAGATAGAATTAAAGATATTCTTGTTAAGAGATTTTCTCTTCATGAAGTTCATTCTTATGTATGGCAGTATGCTGATGAATATAAGAAGCTTGGTATGGAAGTAGAAGAGAATGTAAAGCTTGCTAATTCCACAAATCCTAATATTGAAACACTTAGACGTTCAATTATACCTACACAGCTTTGCCAGGTTAATTACAACACAGGTTATGCAACAGATTTTGGTATTTTTGAGGTTGGCCGTGTGGTTGAAGGTCTTAAAGAAGACGGTCTTTGCGATGAGAAGAAGAAGCTTTGTATTACATTATTCTCAAAGACAAAGTCATTAGAGACACTTTACTTTGAGCTTCGCGATATGGTCGCTGAGATGGTTGAGAATATCAGACACAAGCCACTTACATACAAGAAGCTTGAAGCTGTTCACTCTTATGAGCATCCAAAGAACTTAAATGCACTTGTTCTTGATGATATTCAGATAGGTGAGCTTGGTGTGGCACATCCACTTGTATCAAAGAAAATTGATAAAAAAGCAGCTATTGTCTTCGCTGAAATTGATGTAGAAGTACTTTCAGATATTAAGCAACAGGCTATTTCATATGTTGAGCCATCAAAATATCCTGAAATTGAAGTAGATTTATCATTTGTAGCCGAGAAATTTTCAGAAATAAGTGATACAATAAAAGAAAATGCAAGTACTATTCTTAAAAAGATCGGAGTTGCCGATGTATATAATGATGGTACAAGCAAGTCAATCACAGTTCGCCTTCTCTTTGGAGATGATGAGCGTACACTTACACATGAAGAGGTACAGAAGATGGTTGATGATATTATTGAAAAGCTTAAGAATAAGGGCATAAATCTTAAGAACTAGTCAATTAATCGTGGGAGGCCGAGAGCATGGAAGAAAAGAGAAAAAACAAACGACTGGATATTAATGTAAAGGTTGAAATTGAACGCATTGATGAGGCAAACATTACTACTGTCAAGTATATGGACGTAGAAGTTACCAATATTTCAAGGACTGGTTTGGCTTTTAGAATGCCAGGAGTTGAGTTTGAAGTAGGTGCATGCTTTGACGCCAGAATTCAGATTTGGACTAAGGAGACAATCGATACTGTATTCAAGGTTGTTCGTGTGAACAAGATGGATAATGATGTATTTGAATACGGCTGTATCTTTGTTGGAATGACAGATACAGATGCATTAAAGATTGAGATTTATCAGCTTTTTAGTGATACGGAATAATAGGAGAACTTAATTTGGATACTAGCATTATTTTTCCAAATCTTCATATCACGTTAAACAATGTCGGAAAAGGATTCTATATTGGATCCTTTTTCGTTGCGTTTTACGGAGTAATTATTGCTATTGGTATGTTGATTGGCGTAACATTCATTTTAAAAGAAGCGAAGAGAGTTGGATTCGATGAGGATAAATTCCTTGATATTTGTATTATCACTATAATCGCAGGTGTTGTAGGGGCAAGAGCTTATTATGTGGCTTTCGAATGGGAGTACTACAAAGATGATTTACTAAGTGCTCTGAATATTCGTCAGGGCGGTCTAGCTATCTATGGTGGTGTTTTGGCAGGTATAGCTTGTCTGGCGATTCTTTGCAAAATTAAGAAATATCAATTCCTAAGGGTTTGCGATGTTTGTATTCATGGAGTTGTTATAGGTCAGATATGTGGCCGTTGGGGCAACTTTTTTAATAGAGAGGTTTTTGGACAGTACACAGATGGGCTTTTTGCAATGTTGCTACCAATTAATTCTGTTCGAAGTCAGGGCGATATTACTGCAGAAATGTTAAAGAATATTGTTACGATAAGTGGTGTTGATTACGTTTCTGTTCATCCTACATTCTTGTACGAATCAATGTGGAATGTTGGGTTGCTTATTATTATGCTATTGCTTAGAAAAAGAAAGAAGTTCGATGGACAAATTTTCTTTACTTACTTGGCAGGATATGGACTGGGCAGATTCTGGATAGAAGGGATTCGTACAGATCAGTTGAAAATTTGGGGCACATCACTTCCTGTATCCCAGGTGCTGGCAGCAGTGCTTGTGTTGGTAGGAATTGGATTTTACATTTTTAATTTCTACAAACTAAAGAAAAATTGATATGACTCATTATATTTTGTTCTTTTTCTAGAACAATTAGAGACATTGGAGATTCCAATGTCTTTTTTTTATGTATTTTTTTATAGCTTTTTGCCCATATTGTGGGCTGACCCTCCACCTACCACCACATATGGAAAAGTCTCGAAAACATTGATTTTTCACGGTTTCTGGGTTGCGCAGAAAGGAAAATTAGTATAAAATGTAGTTAAAAGTGGAGGAAAGTGGAATAAAAGTGTCACAAAGTGGTGGATTTGGAGACAGTCCGCTATTAAGGAAAGGAGGGGTGTCTCATGTTCATGGGTGAATATAGTCATAATTTAGACGCGAAAAATCGTCTTATTATGCCGGCAAAGTTCCGTGAACAATTGGGAGACCACTTCGTAGCAACAAAGGGACTTGATGGCTGCCTATTCGTTTATCCACTTAGCGAATGGCAGACAATAGAAGAAAAGTTCCGCGAAATTCCACGAACCACCAAGGATGCTAGAAAGTTCTCGAGATTCTTCTTTGCAGGAGCAGCAGAGTGTGATATCGACAAGCAAGGAAGAGTTTTAATTCCAGCTACATTAAAGGAATATGCTGGAATTGATAAGGAAGTAGTTTCGGTAGGTGTTTTAAATCGAATTGAAATCTGGTCTAAGGAACGCTGGATAGAGGAAGGCACCTACGATGATATGGATGAAATTGCAGAACACATGGCAGAGTTAGGATTGGGAATCTAATGGAGTTTAATCATTATTCAGTTCTCTTGCACGAGACAGTAGACAATTTAAATATCAAGCCAGATGGCATTTATGTTGATGGTACTCTTGGAGGAGGCGGTCATTCTTTCGAAATTGCCAGCCATCTGACTACTGGTCATCTATATGGCTTTGATCAGGATACTGATGCTCTTGCTGCGGCAGGTGAAAGGCTTAGCTGCTATGGAGATAAAGTTACCAGAATTCATAGCAATTATGAGTTTATGAAGGAACGTCTGGCAGAGCTTGGTGTCACAAAGGTTGACGGAATAATGCTTGACCTTGGTGTTTCCAGCTTTCAGCTTGATGAAGCTGATAGAGGTTTTACCTATAGAGTTGAAGATGCACCTTTAGATATGCGGATGGACAAGGATAATCCTATGACGGCTGCAGACATTGTAAATACATATTCTGCAGAGGATTTGACCAGAGTCCTTTATACATATGGAGAAGAAAAATTCTCCAAACAGATTGTTAGAAACATCATAAAGGAGCGAGAAAAAGCTCCTATACTCACAGCTGGACAGCTTAACAAAATCATTGCTGAGAGTATTCCGAAGAAAGCTCAGGTAGGTCAGGGACATCCTTCAAAGAGAACCTACCAGGCTCTTCGAATCGAATTGAACCGAGAGCTTACAGTTCTCGAAAATCATATTGATGACATGATTGAGCTACTTAATCCAGGTGGAAGGCTTTGCATAATTACCTTCCATTCTCTGGAAGATAGAATTACAAAGGTAGCATTTAAAAGAAATGAAGATCCTTGCACATGCCCAAAGAATTTTCCGGTTTGTGTTTGTGGCAAGGTATCACAGGGGAAAGTAATTACAAGAAAGCCAATTCTTCCTAGTGAAGAAGAGCTTGAAGCCAATTCAAGATCTAAGAGTGCAAAGCTCAGAGTTTTTGAAAAAGCAAAGTAAAGGGAGTTTTTATAATACTAGATTTAATTTGCAAAAGAGCAATAGTTAGGAGTTATAAATGCAGGAATTACAGTCATATTATTATACACAGGGAAATGCAGTAAGAAAGCAACAAGAGGTATATGTACGTCCTGCTAGAAGTCTGCCTACAAGAGAACAGCGTGAACGAGAGAAGCGAGAGGACGCAATTCGTCGTCAGAAAATTACTGATAGACGTCGTGCTGCCGCACTTAGAAAGAACAGAATATTAACAGGCTATATGATTATGGCCGTTGCACTTACATGTATTATGCTTGTTGGTTATGTAGCACTTCAGACAAATGTAACAACTAGAATGGATCACATTGCTGATCTTGAGAATGAGTTATCAACAGTAAAGGCAGACAACAAGGCGGCTGAAAGCAGAATAGCCACAACAACAAATCTTACCGATATCAAAGATAAAGCTATAAACGATTTAGGAATGGTGTATGCAACTAGCAGCCAAATAGTGTATTATAGTGTAGATGGTTCCGACTACATGTCGCAGTACCAGGATATTCCATAGGAAGTACAGTAAATGGCTAGCAGAAAACGAAGATTAAAACCAAATAAAAAAATACTTAAAAGAATGCAACGCAAGCTCTGGTTTATGTTCGGAGCTGTTTGTATTCTTTTTGTCATTCTAATAGGAAGAATAATGTACATCCAACATACAAGTGGGGATAAATATGAGAAGATAGTGCTTTCTCAGCAGCATTATGACAGTACAATCATACCATTCCAACGAGGTGATATTGTTGATTCCAGAGGCACGGTTCTTGCCACTAGTGTGGATGTTTACAACGTTATCCTTGATTGTAAGGTGTTGAATGGAAATGATGAAAAGCACGAGGGTAGTGTTAAAGCTACAGTTAACCTTGTTGCGGATTGCTTTTCTGAAATAGACAAAGAGAAAATTGAGACTCAACTTGAGAAACATCCAAAGTCTCAGTATTATGTTTTAGCAAAGAAGGTTCCTTATGAGGAAATGGCAAAATTTGAGGAACTTAAAGCGGACGAGTCTAATAAAGACAAGATATATGGTATCTGGTTTGAAAAGGAATATATTCGCCAGTATCCATATGGCACACTTGCTGCATCTACAATTGGATATGCCAGCAGTGGTAATGTTGGTGTTATTGGCCTTGAGAACAAATATTCAAATGTATTAAACGGCATTAATGGCCGTACTTACGGATATTTGAATTCTGACAGCAACCTTGAGCAAACTACCATTGATGCCACCAGTGGAAACAATATTGTTCTTTCACTTGATGTTAACATTCAGACTATTGCTGAAAAAGCTATAGCAGATTTCAACAATGAAAAGCTTACTCAATGGAACATAGATCATCCTGATGAACCAAAGTCACAGGGCTCACTCCATACAGCAGCTCTTGTTATGAATCCTAAAACAGGAGAGATTCTTGCAATGGCTCAGTATCCATCCTTTGATTTGAATAATCCAAGGGATTTATCTGCTTATTATTCAGAAGAACAATTGGCAGAGATGACCACAGAACAGAAGATGGATGAGCTTAATAAAATCTGGCAGAATTTTCCAATTACTTATACATACGAGCCAGGTTCTACATTCAAGCCTTTTACAGTTGCTATGGGACTCGAGTCTGGAGTGTTAAATGGAGACGAGACATACTTCTGTGATGGTGGTGAAATGATTTCAGGCTATCCAAAGATTGTAAAGTGTGTCGCTCATAGTAAGGGTGGACATGGAACTCAGACTATAGCAGATGCTCTTTCAAATTCATGTAACGATGCTTTGATGCAGATGGTTAGAGTTATTGGTCCTGATACATTTGCAGATTATCAGTCAATATTTGGTTTTGGACAAAAGACTGGAATAGATCTTACCGGAGAGGCTAGTACAGCTGGCCTTATCTATAGTCGCGAGGATTTACATTCAGCAATCAATCTTGCTACTAATTCTTTTGGTCAGAACTTCAACACAACAATGATTCAGCTTGGATCAGGGTTCTGTTCTCTGGTAAATGGCGGAAATCTTTATGAGCCACACCTTGTTACAAAGATTACAGACTCAAATGGAAATACACTTGAAGAGATTGAGCCTACAGTTTTAAAGAAAACCGTTTCATCTGAAGTTAGCGATATGATGAAGGAATATCTTCATTATGTTGTTTCCGACGGAACTGGAAAGACAGCAGGTGTTGATGGATACACTATTGGTGGAAAAACAGGTACTGCCGAAAAGCTTCCTCGTGGAAATCATAAGTATTTGGTTTCTTTTATTGGATTTGCTCCAGTTGAGGATCCACAGTTAGTTGTGTATGTTATTGTAGATGAGCCTGCAGTTGATGATCAGGCTCATAGTAGCTTTGCTCAGGAAATCGTTCATAATATTTTTGCGAATGCACTTCCATATTTGGGAGTTGAGTCTTCACTTACAGATGAAGAAGAACAGGCTGCAGCTGACGCACTTACCGAAGCAGCGCAGCAGTCTAATATAGATGAGGGCGTGGCTGAGGATACACCAGAAGGAGATGCATCTACAGCGGATCCAAACGCTACACCTGATAATGGTAATGAAGAAAATAATTAATTTATAGATAGGCTGTAACGATTGTTTGTTGCAGCTGACTAAGGAGTTTTAATATGTTATATGTTTTTGTACCAATGATAATTTCATTTTTTATTGTTTTGGCTTTAGGTCCAGTTTGTATTCCACTTTTACGCAGACTTAAAATGGGAAATACAGAGCGTGAATACATCGAAGAGCACAAGCTCAAAAACGGTACACCATCTATGGGTGGAATAATGATTCTTGTTGCTTTTGCAGTTGTTTCTCTTGTATTTGCTTTCAGAAATAAGACAATGGAAATATATCCAATCGTCTTTATGACTTTAGGTTTTGGAATTTTAGGATTTGTAGATGATTTGCTCAAGGCTTTAAAGAAGAGTTCAGATGGACTTAAGGCTTGGCAGAAAATGCTTGGACAAATCTTTCTTACAATTGCTTTTGCTATATACATGATATATTTTTCTGGAGTGTCTCTTGAAATTAGGATTCCAGCATCTGGTGCTTATGTAGATATTAGCTGGCTTGCAGTTGTTGTTCTTTTCCTTGCAGTACTTGGAACAGTAAATGGTGCAAACTTTACAGATGGACTTGATGGACTTGCTACTTCAGTTACACTTGCAATTGCAGGATTTTGGGGTGTTGTAGCCATGACATTAGGCTCTGATATTACACCTGCCATTGCTGCTATGATTGGTGCATTGTTTGGATTTTTGATGTTTAACGTTCACCCAGCAAAGATTTTTATGGGAGACACAGGCTCCCTTGCTCTTGGTGCATTTGTTGTTTCTACAGCTTATATGCTTCAGATGCCTATATTTATCATCATGGTTGCACTTATCTACCTTGTAGAGGTTCTTTCTGTTATTCTTCAGGTTGGTTATTTTAAGCTTACTCACGGAAAGAGAATTTTCAGAATGGCACCTATTCATCATCACTATGAGCTTGGTGGATGGTCAGAGGTTAAAGTTGTTGCAGTTTTCACTACTGTTACAATTTTCCTATGCATATTTGCATACTATTTGGTCTAATAACTTGGGGGAGAGTACATGGCGAGAGATAGAGAGCTTGCGGCCTCTAGAAAGGAGGCACGAAAACGCAAGAAAATTATAAGGCTGCTTAATTTTGATTATACCTTACTTTTGCTTATTATATTTATTTTGGCATTTGGCCTGGTAATGCTTTATAGTACTTCTGCCTATGCCGCGTCCCTAAGACAAGGAAATTCCATTTATTATCTTAAAAGACAGTTACAGGCAGTTTGCCTTGGTTTTGTAGGAATGTTCTTTACTACAAAAATAGATTACAGAAGATGGTCAGCATTTGTTATACCTTTTTATTTGATTTCATTTATATTGTGTGCAATCGTAAATTTCGTCGGTGTTACAATCAACCAGTCTTCAAGATGGCTTAGAATTGGCCCGATACAGTTTCAGCCATCTGAGCTTGCAAAAATTGCAGTTATACTTATGACTGCTTTCATTATCGAAAGATCACCGAAATCACTTAGAACATGGCAAGGAATATGTAAAGCTTTTGTCTTTACACTTCCTGTGTTCACCGCTGTTGCCATAAACAATCTTTCCACAGCTATTATCATTCTTGGTATTGCCTTTTTTATGATTTTTATTGCTTCACCACAGATAAAGTTGTTCTTGGGAGCAGGTGGAATAGGTGTACTTTTAGTATTATTCTATATTACAAAAGCATCCTATAGAGCAGGACGTGTAGAGGCATGGCTTCATCCTGAAAACCATATAAAGGATGGTAAAGGCTATCAGACACTTCAAGGTTTGTATGCAATTGGTAGAGGTGGCCTTTTTGGAAAGGGGCTTGGCGGCAGTATGCAAAAATATATTGTGCCGGAAGCTCAAAATGATATGATTTTTTCCATTATTTGTGAAGAACTTGGTGTCTTTGGTGCGGTTTGTATCATTCTTTTATTTATCCTTTTACTTTATAGATTGCTTTTTATTGCAAATCATGCAAAGGATTTGTTTGGTTCATATATTTGCATTGGAATTTTAGGTCATATTGCACTTCAGGTTGTTCTTAATATTGCAGTTGTTACAAATTCAATGCCAAATACTGGTGTCACCCTTCCGCTTATTAGTTACGGAGGTACTTCTGTGGCAATTCTTCTCACAGAGCTGGGATTAGCTCTCAGTGTGTCTAAGAACATGGAGTTTGAGGAGGATAAATATGAGTAGGAGACAAAAAAGAAGGCAGAGAAGAAACTTCTTTTTTGCCATAATAGAATGGTTGTTTGCACTTGTATTGCTTTTGATTATCACCGCAGGATTTGCTTATTTCCTATGTCCAATAAAAGAGGTAAAGGTTGAAGGTACAGACCTTTATACAGCAAAGGAAATACAAGAATATATTCTTGATGATGAATACTCTACAAATGCAGTATATGCAACTGTAAAAAATAAGCTTTTTCCTAAAGGAGATGCTGAATTTATAGATTCATTTCAGGTTAAAATGACTGGAATGCATTCTATCAAAATCATATGTAATGAAAAGAAGATTTTAGGGTATGTAGTAGGAGATGATGGCAAGTACATCTATTTTAACTACAATGGTAAAATTGTTGAAATCAGCGAGACTTTTGTTGATCGTGGTTATATGAAGGTTGAAGGAGTTAGCTGTGAAAGTCCTGAAATCGGATCAAAGCTTTCAATAGGAAAGACACAGATGGGGTATCTTTCATCATTGATAAAGATATTGCACAAGAATGATTTGATGCCAAATGTGGTTTCCTACGATGAAGAAGGACGAATAGTTTTATCATATGATGAATATAATATTTCTTTGGGAAGTAGTGTTTACCTGGAGGAAAAAATCGATAGGGCTATGAGAATCATTCCACAGCTTGATGGAAGAAGAGGAACCCTTCATTTGGAAAATTATTCCAGTGCAAGTACAGATATTATCTTTGAAATGGACACAGAAGAGTCTCCAGAAGGCGCATCAGAGCCAGAAAGTGTAGAAGGTGAAGAAGGCGTAGAAGGGACAGAAGGTGAATAAGCCACAGTGACTATAATTGTGGCTTATTTGTTATATTAGAACTTTGGGGAATATACAATATATTGTTGATAATTAGAACAACAAATATACATATTGTATTTAACGGTATATAATAATTTTAGTAATAAATTGCAATTTTTGATAAAAAACGGTTGATTAATAGACTAAAAAAATATAATATTATATGTAGTATTTTGGTATTAGAGAATTTTTCGACCTCCCTTAGAGGTTTAATAAAAGGAGGATAAAGTTTTGATTAACATTACGACTGACGAGACAGGTGCTCCTGTCAGAATCATTGTTGTTGGTGTCGGCGGAGCTGGCAACAATGCAGTAAAGCGTATGGTTGAAGAGGGTATTGGGGGAGTTGAGTTTATTGGAATCAACACTGATAAGCAGGCACTTGATTTATGCAAGGCGCCTACTCTTTTAGCTATAGGTGAAAAAACAACAGGTGGAAAGGGCGCAGGCGCTAATCCAGAAGTTGGTGCAAAATCAGCAGAGGAGAGTGCTGAGGATATTTCAGCTGCCATTAAGGGCGCTGATATGGTGTTCATCACATGTGGAATGGGCGGTGGCACAGGTACAGGTGCAGCTCCAGTAGTTGCTCGTATCGCAAAGGAACAGGGAATCCTTACAGTTGGTATCGTTACAAAGCCTTTCCAGTTTGAAGGAAAGCCACGTATGAACAATGCTCTTAGTGGTATTGAAAGATTAAAGGAGAGTGTTGATACTCTTATTGTTATCCCTAACCAGAAGCTTGTTGAAATCTGCAACAAGTCTATGGGAATTGGCGAAAGCTTTAGAATGGCTGATGGTGTTTTACATCAGGCTGTTCAGGGGATCACAGATCTTATCACTAAGAATTCACTTATCAACCTTGACTTCGCAGATGTTACAACTGTTATGAAGGATAAGGGCTTAGCGCACGTTGGTATCGGTTCAGCTAAGGGTGATGAGAAGGCTCTTGAGGCTGTTAAGGCAGCTGTTGCTTCTCCACTTCTTGAGACAAGCATTCAGGGTGCTACAGATGTCATCGTTAATATCTGTGGTGATGTTGGTCTTAATGATGCAAACGAGGCTACATCTTATGTTCAGGATATGACAGGTGCAGATGCCAATATTATTCTTGGTATCACTGTTGATGATAATATGGATGACGAAGTATCTGTTACAGTTATTGCAACAGGTCTTGGTGAGCCAGCAAGCACACCAACAGGTGCATTCCGTACAAATTCTGGTATGGTATACAACACACAGCCTAGACAGTCTAGTGCTGATTTACTTGCAAGCATGCAGCGCACAGCAGCTCCTGCTAGCCAGTCAGGTGTTACAAACACACCACCAGTAATCAACAGATCAGTTACACCAGCTCCTTCACCAATTCAGAAGCCGGTAGCACCAGCTGCTCCTACAGAGAGCACAGTTCCAGAGCTCAATATTAAAATGCCAGACTTCATGAGTTCAATGAAGAAGTAATGTTTCGCAAACTTAAATACTAGATTTTTAGGGTTAGCATTATTTGCTAACCCTTTTTTTGGTTCGTAAATCTCGATTTTATTTTAAAAATATTCTGAAAAAATGTATTGACGTATGTGTATTGTGATGATATAGTTACTTCAACACTATAAAGTATTAAACCGATGAGGGAGAGGAGTACCTCTTCATGAGGCCTAAGAGAGAGCTGCGATGGTGGGATGCAGTGGGATAGTGATTTGGGAATGGACTCCTGAGGGCGTGAGGAAATAATGGTAAACATTAGAGTATTCCACGACGTAAGGCACACGTTAGTTGTCAGGGATATGATGGTATCCTGTTAAGAGCATGATTATTCATGAATTCAAGGTGGCACCGCGGAAAAGAATTTTCGTCCTTGATAGAAACTATAATAAGGTTTCTATCAGGGACTTTTTTTATTCGTTCTAATAATCTTGATATTTTAACAGGTATGTGTAACTGGCGTAGTAAAGGAGGAGAAAGACATGATTAAAGAGGCTATTGTAAAAATTGTAAACAAAGAGGATTTGACCTATGAAGAAGCATATCAGGTAATGAATGAGATTATGAATGGTGATACATCTCAGACACAAAATGCAGCATTTCTCGCAGCTCTTTCAACAAAAAGTGCTAAGGCTGAAACTATTGATGAAATTTCAGGATGTGCGGCAGCAATGAGAGAGCATGCTATGAAAGTAGAAACAGGAATGGATGTTTTTGAAATTGTTGGGACTGGAGGAGATAATGCTCATAGCTTTAATATTTCAACTACATCGGCACTTGTTGCTGCAGCTGGTGGAATGAAGGTTGCAAAACACGGAAATCGTGCAGCATCTTCTCTTTGTGGAACAGCTGATTGCCTGGAGGCGCTTGGTGTAAACATTCAGCAGGATCCAGAAAAATGTGTTGAGCTTTTGGAAAAGGTAGGAATGTGTTTCTTTTTTGCTCAAAAATATCATTCGTCAATGAAGTATGTGGGAGCTATTAGAAAGGAACTTGGTTTTAGAACAGTATTTAATATTCTTGGACCACTTACAAATCCAGCTACACCATCAATGCAGCTTTTAGGAGTATATGATGATTATTTGGTAGAGCCACTTGCCCGTGTTCTTTCAAACCTGGGGGTGAAGCGCGGAATGGTTGTATATGGTATGGATAAACTGGATGAGATTTCAATGAGTGCCCCTACAAAGGTATGTGAAATTAAAGATGGACAGTTTAACACATATACAATTCAACCGGAAGACTTTGGTTTACATACATGTACAAAAGAGGACTTGAAGGGTGGTACTCCAGAAGAGAATGCAAAGATAACAAGAGAAATTTTAAATGGAGCTAAAGGTCCAAAGAGAGATGCGGTATTGATGAACGCAGGAGCATCACTTTATATTGGAGGAAAGGCTGATACATTTGCTGATGGTATCAAGCTTGCTGCTGAAATCATCGATTCAGGAAAGGCATTAGAGACACTTGAGAAGTTTGTTCTAGTAAGCAATGAAATAAAGGAAGACGAAAGAGATGAACATATTGGAAGAAATAGCGGAGCATGCTAAGAAGAGGGTTGAAGCTTCAAAAAAACATAAAGGACTGGAAGATTTGAAAAAAGAAGCCTTGGATTTACCAAAAGGCGGCTTTGAATTCGAAAAGGCTTTAGTAAAAAATGATATAGCTTTTATATGCGAGTGTAAAAAAGCATCTCCTTCAAAGGGGGTGATTGCAGAGGAATTTGATTATAAACAAATTGCACTTGATTACGAAAAAGCAGGCGCTGATTGCATTTCGGTATTAACGGAGCCTAAATGGTTTTTAGGAAGCGATGATTACTTGAAGGAAATAACAAATACAGTAAATATTCCGGTTATTCGAAAGGATTTTGTGGTTGATGAATATATGATTTATGAAGCCAAAATTCTTGGAGCAAAGGCGGTACTTTTGATATGTTCTATTCTAAGTGAAAGACAGCTTAGAGATTACATTTTAATATGTAATCGACTTGGAATATCTGCTTTGGTGGAGGCTCATGATGACAGAGAAATTAAGCAGGCTATACATGCTGGGGCCAGATTGATTGGGGTAAATAATAGAAATCTAAAAGACTTTTCGGTAGATACCGGAAATAGCGTAAGACTAAGAAATCTTATTCCTGGAGATATACTTTTTGTTTCGGAAAGTGGAATAAAAAAATCAGATGATATAAAAGCTCTTAGAGAGGCTGGTGTGGATGCTGTACTTGTAGGAGAAACTCTTATGAGAGCCCCAGATAAAACAAAAAAATTAAGAGAGCTAAAAGGTGCTTAAATATAACTAATTAAGCCAAAGGATCTTTTACAAGTAGGGGAGATAGAGCAACAGAAGTAATAAAGCTAAAAGGAGAGGACTACTGATATGACAACAATAAAGCTTTGTGGTCTCACAAGAGAGGCTGATATAAAAAAGGCAAATGAATTGAAACCTGAATATGTAGGGTTTGTATTTTATGAGAAAAGCAGAAGAAATGTGACCCATAAGCAGGCAAAGAAGCTTAAGAGTATGCTTAATCCTGAGATAAAAGCTGTAGGAGTGTTTGTTGATGCTCCTGCAAAACAGGTTGAAGAGCTTTTTGAAGAACAGATTATTGATGTGGCACAACTTCATGGTAATGAGGATGAGGATTATATCAAGGAACTAATGGATAATAATATACCGGTCATCAAAACCTTTAAAGCTAATTCTCCTGAGGAACTAATTAAAGCAGAAAAATCACCTGCAGATATGATAATGTTTGATGCAGGAAATGGTGAAGGCAAAGAGATAAAGGACTTGAAGCTTCTTACATATATTGATAGACCATTTATTCTTGCTGGCGGTTTGAATCAGGAAAATGTAGCAAAAGCAATTGAAATTACAAAACCTTATGGTGTTGATGTCAGTTCTGGAATTGAAACTGACAAACTAAAGGATGGAAACAAGATGAAAGAATTCGTAAATGCGGTAAGAACAGAAAAAGCTGCAACTAAAAGCAAGGGGCGTTTTGGTATCCATGGTGGACAGTACATTCCAGAAACACTTATGAATGCTGTAAATGAACTGGAAGAGGCATATAATCACTATAAGGATGATCCTGAGTTTAATCGAGAATTAAAAGAGCTTTTAGATAATTATGCAGGTCGCCCTAGTCTTTTATATTATGCTGAAAAGATGACAAAGGATTTAGGGGGAGCAAAGATTTATCTAAAGCGTGAAGATTTAAATCATACAGGCTCACACAAAATCAATAATGTTTTGGGCCAGGCTCTGCTTGCAAAGAAGATGGGAAAGACCAGACTTATTGCAGAAACAGGAGCTGGACAGCATGGTGTTGCTACAGCCACAGCCGCAGCACTTCTTAATATGGAATGTGTAATCTTCATGGGCAAGGAAGATACAGAAAGACAGGCTTTAAATGTTTATAGAATGAAGCTTTTGGGGGCTGATGTTGTTCCTGTAACAAGCGGCACAGCCACTTTAAAGGATGCTGTTTCAGAGTGCATGAGAGAGTGGACTACAAGAATTGATGACACCCATTATTGCCTTGGCTCTGTAATGGGACCACATCCTTTCCCAACCATTGTTCGTGATTTCCAGGCTGTTATTTCAAGAGAGTCTCGTCAGCAGATTTTAGAAGTAGAAGGTCGTTTACCAGATGCAGTAGTAGCTTGTGTAGGTGGTGGAAGCAACGCTATGGGATCATTCTATCATTACATTGGGGATGAAAATGTTAGACTTATCGGCTGTGAGGCTGCAGGACGTGGAATCGATACCTTTGAAACAGCAGCAACTGTAAATACAGGTAAGGTGGGAATCTTCCATGGTATGAAGTCATATTTCTGCCAGGATGAATACGGTCAGATTGCACCTGTATATTCTATTTCAGCAGGACTAGATTATCCGGGAGTTGGTCCAGAACATGCGTATCTTCACGATATTGGAAGAGCCGAATATGTTCCGGTTACAGATGAGGAAGCAGTAGAAGCTTTTGAATATATTGCAAAAACAGAAGGTATTATTGCAGCTATCGAAAGCTCACATGCTATCGCATATGCGAAGAAGCTTGCGCCTACAATGGACAAGGATCAAATAATTATGGTTACAGTTTCAGGCCGCGGTGACAAGGACTGCGCAGCAATTGCAAGATACAGAGGGGAGAATATCTATGAATAAAATAGCAGAAGCATTCAACAACAAAAAGGCATTTATCCCTTTTATTACATGTGGTGATCCAGATCTTGAAACCACAAAAAAAATCATAAAGGAGCTTGCTGAAAACGGGGCTGATTTAATAGAACTTGGAATTCCATTTTCTGATCCTACAGCGGAAGGGCCTGTAATCATGGAGGCAAATATCAGAGCACTAGCAAATAAGATAACCACAGATGATGTGTTTAAAATGGTTTCAGAAGTAAGTCCTAAGGTGGATATTCCACTTGTATTTATGACATATGCAAACGTTGTTTATTCCTATGGAATAGAAAGATTCTTTAAGAGATGCAATGAAACAGGAATTTGTGGAATTATTTTGCCGGATGTTCCTTTTGAAGAAAAAGCTGAGTTTGAGGATTTGGCCAGTGAATATGAGGTGGAATTTGTTTCAATGATTGCACCTACTTCAGAAGACAGAATTGACATTATTGCAGAAAATGCCAAGGGATTTATCTATATTGTTTCTAGTCTTGGTGTAACAGGAACGCGTAGTGAGTTTACAAATAATCTAAAGGATTTGGTTGAGAGAGTAAAAAGCAAAACAGATATCCCATGTGCTGTAGGCTTTGGAATTTCAACACCTGAGCAGGCTGCTGAAATGGCAAATATTTCAGATGGGGCAATTGTGGGCTCTGCTATTGTGAAGGTCATTGCAGAGCATGGCACCGATGCACCAAAGCACGTTGGTAGATTTGTTAAGTCAATGAAAGAGGCATATTATGTTTCCTAGTTTAGAAGAGGTTTTAGAACTTGCAGCTGATAAATCTTATAAAAGAATACCTGTTGCTTTAGAAATTCTGTCAGACAGTTTTACTCCTATAGAGGTGGTACGAATTCTCAGAAATGTAAGCAACCAGTGTTATCTTTTGGAAAGTGCAGGCCAGGCAGAAGACTGGGGCAGATATTCATTTCTTGGTTTCAATCCAACTATGGAAATAACCTGCCAAAATGGATTGGTACAAATAAAAAACAATTCTTCAGATGGAAAAAAACTGATTGATGAACGTCAGGTGACACACCCCGGCAATATAATAAGGGAAGTTCTTGCAAAGTATAAAAGTCCTACCGTGCCTGGGTTGCCTACCTTTACAGGCGGTCTTGTGGGTTACTTTTCTTATGATTATATCAAGTATAGCGAGCCTAAACTTGTACTTGAAAATCATGGTGATGATGAATTTAAAGATATGGATTTGATGCTTTTTAATGATGTGATTGCTTTTGATAATTACAAGCAGAAAATCTATCTCATCACAGGCGTAGATTTAAATCAGGCCAGCTCTGATTATATGGAGGAAAGAGTAAGAGTAATTGCCAAGGCATATACGGAAGCTGAGGCGAGACTAAATGACCTTAAAAAACTTTTAAAAAGTGGAAATAAAATGGAATTTAAGCCTCTTTCTGTTAAGTCAGAATTGACACCTAAATTCTCAAAGGCAGAGTACGGCAAGATGGTTGAAAAAGCAAAACATTATATCAAAGAGGGAGACATTTTTCAGGTTGTCCTTTCCAATCCTATCAGTGCCAAGGCTGATGGAGCTTTGTTTGATACATATAGGCTTCTTAGAGCTAGTAATCCGTCACCATATATGTTTTATTTTTCAAGTGATGATATCGAAATCGCAGGTGCATCACCAGAAACATTGGTAAAAGTGGAACAGAAAAAGGTTAGTACTTTCCCTTTGGCAGGAACAAGACCAAGAGGAAAAAATGCAGTTGAGGACAGGGCATTAGAAAAGGAACTTCTTGCGGATAAGAAGGAATTGGCAGAACACAATATGCTTGTGGATCTTGGCAGAAATGATATTGGAAAAATCAGCACAATTGGTTCGGTAAAAGTGGAAAAATACATGGAAATTGAGAGATTTTCACATGTAATGCACATTGGTTCAACTGTAGTAGGCGAGCTTTCTGAGGACAAGGATGCTCTTTCAGCTGTTGATGCCATTCTTCCAGCAGGTACTCTTTCAGGGGCACCAAAGTTTAGAGCCTGTCAGATTATAGAGGAATTAGAGCAGAGTAAGCGTGGAATTTATGGAGGCGCTTTAGGATATATTGATTTCACAGGAAACCTGGATGTGTGCATTGCCATTAGACTTGTGTACAAGAAAAATGATACTATATGCATTCGTTCAGGCGCTGGAATTGTATATGATTCTGTTCCTGAAAAGGAAGCAGAAGAGTGTCTTAACAAAGCGAAAGCAGTAATAAATGCTGTTAAAGCTTCGGAGGGAGGCCTGGAATGATTTTACTTATAGACAACTACGATAGCTTTTCCTACAATCTCTATCAAATGATAGGGGAGATTAATTCTGATATGAAAGTGGTTCGTAATGACGAATTACGTATATCCGATATTGAGGAAATGGCCCCAAGTCGTATTATTATCTCACCTGGGCCAGGGCGTCCTTGCGATGCAGGCATATGTGAGGATGTTATTGCTCATTTTGCAGGAAAAATCCCTATACTTGGAGTATGTCTTGGCCATCAAGCTATATGCGAGAATTTTGGCGCTGTTATCACTTACGCAAAGGAGCTTATGCATGGCAAACAATCTGAGGTGACGCTAGATAATTCTTGCAAGATTTTTTCAGGTATGGAGTCTAGTACACTTGTTGCCAGATATCATTCTCTTGCTGCAGAACCTTCATCAATACCTTCAATTCTTCAGGTAATAGCCACAACTGATGATGGTGAAGTCATGGCTGTAAAGCATAAGGACTATGAAATATATGGGTTGCAATTTCATCCAGAGTCAATACTTACACCAGAAGGAAAGAAAATGCTTGAAAACTTTATGGCCTAGTAATTCTTAATAAAATATAGGTTCTTGGGGGCTTTTTCCTTAAGTAGCCCACAAGAAGTCATGATGACTTATTCCTTAATAAGAAGCACACGAATAGTCAGGACTTTTTAGTTAATCCATGGTTGAGATATCAACTGTGGATTTTTTTTATCTAAATAATGGCAAAATATTATTCATAATAGACAAAAATACATCACAAAATACTAAAATAATTTACAAAAATAAAAATATGAGAGGAATAATACACTTAAAGTATTGATTGAAGAATAAGTTTGTTGTATAAAATGGATGAGAAGTTGCTATATCTAAAATACTTTAGATATAGCTAAATAAAATTACAGAAAGGTATAAGGGGGAATAATGAAGAAAATTTCAAAACGAGCTATTGCTTTAACTATGGCTGCAGCTATTGCGGCACCCGCTTTTCAGATTTCGGGTGCAGGAACCATAGAAGCAAAGGCTGTCAATAGTATTGACAGGGTTATGGTTCACGATCCATCTATTTTTCAGTATCAGGGGGATTATTATGTATTTGGTTCCCACATTGCAACAGCAAAGTCAAATGATTTGGTGAATTGGACTCAGGTTTCTACTGATTATCAGAATCCAAGCGATAATGTAATCTATGGAAATTTGAAAGAAAATCTGGCAGAGTCCTTTAAATGGGCAGGATATGATGATGGAGATTGTGCTGGTGGCAATTATGCAGTATGGGCCCCGGATGTAATCTACAATCCAAACTATGTTTGGAAGGATGGCCATAAGGGGGCATACATGCTTTATTATAGTGCATCATCCACATGGCGTAGGTCTTGCATCGGATACATGGTTTCTGACAGAGCCGATGGAGATTACGAATACGGTGGTACAGTTGTGTATTCCGGATTTACCAACACTGGGAAGGTAAATTACGATGGTAATAGCAAGCGTGATACTACATATACAAACGATTATCTTCCATTTAATAATCTTATTTCTAATGGGGTAATTGATGGTGATGTTTCCACATGGAAGTGTTTCAATAAGGATGGCAGCTGGAATAATAATTATGCTCCTAATGCTATTGATCCGACTCTTTTTTATGATGGAACAGGACAACATCTTTACATGGTATATGGTTCATGGTCAGGAGGATTATTTATTTTAGAGATTGATCAAAAGACTGGTGAAGCTATTTACCCAGGAAAGGATGGTGTAGAGCCTACTAGTGGAAATACTGTTGATAGATATTTTGGTGTTCATATTGCAGGCGGCAACCATCAGTCTGGAGAAGGTCCTTACATTGAATACGATAAAAATACTGGCTACTATTACATGTATGAAACCTATGGCGGACTTACCACTACTGGTGGTTATAACATGAGATTATTCCGCTCAAAAAATGTTTATGGGCCATATGAGGATGCTTCAGGAAAAAATGCTGCAGGAAGTGGCGTGAACTGCTATCAGTATGGTACAAAGCTGATTGGAAACTATCAGTTCTATAATCAGCCTGGTTACAGAGCTGCTGGTCATAATTCAGCATTGATTACTGATGATGGAAAATATTATTTGGTTTATCATCAGAGATTTTTGGATGCATCTCGTGGTGAAGGCCATGAGGTTAGAGTACATCAGCAGTTTTTAAACGAGGACGATTGGCTTGTAACAGCTTTATATGAAAACAGAAATGAGCTTATTCAAAAATATACTATGCAGGATGTAGTAGGTAGCTATGAGTTTATCAACCATGGCAATGCTGAAAAGGATGGTAGCATGCTAGCCACACAGACTGTTTTGTTAAACAGTGATGGAACTATTTCAGGTGATGAGACCGGTACATGGTCTATGAAAGACGGTAAAGACTATACTTATGTAACACTTGATATGGATGGTGCCACATATAAGGGTGTGTTCTTTGAACAGACTAATGACAATGGTGTAAAGACCATGACATTTTCAGCTATAGGCAACAACAATCTGGCTGTATGGGGAAGTAAGTTTGAACAGTCCGATGATCTTGTGGCTGGAAAAGTTGTTGAACAGTTGAAGGAGTTAATACCATCCACAACAAGAGAGAACATTTCTCTTCCAAAAGAGCTTTCTGGAGCAACCATAGAATGGTCTTCTGATAATGAAGCTGTTATTTCAACAAAGGGTGTAGTTGGAACACCAAATGAAGACACTACGGTGACTCTCACTGCCACAATTACAAGTGGTGATGTTGTAAAAGAAGCATCCTATGAGGTGATTGTATATGACAATCCAAAGGTAATTGTAGGCTATGATTTCAATTCTTATGATGGAAAAAGTATTTTTGCAACATCCTTGTCACAAAAGAATGACAATGCAACACTTAAGGGAACAGCCACGGTTGTGGAAGATGAAGTAAGAGGAAATGTTTTAAAGATAGAAAATACAGAAGGAAGTAAGCAGGTTAATTATTTATCTCTTCCAAATGATGTATTTGCTAATGTTGATAAAGCCGGGTATACGGTAAGCCTATGGGTAAATGTTGATTCAAGCACTTGGGAGCACAGTGCATTGTTTGAAGCTGATTGGTTGACAGAAGGATCGACTGTAGGCACATATCCAATGACAAGAATAGGTGCAAACCTAATAGGCAGAATCAATGCAAATGAATATTCTGATGCATTTCCTGGCATAGATTACAGTAAGCTTACAAATAAGTGGCAGCTTGTTACATACACTGTAGCCCCAGATGGTATCAAGGTATATCTTGATGGCAATCAGGTTGTGTATGATAAAAAGGATATTTCGAACTGTTTTTCAGGACGAGATGCAGCTATTCAGAATACAAATCATGTTATGGTAGGTGCTGGTGATATCTGGAATGACGAGGATGTAAGAGCTGCTATGTTTGATGACGTAAGAATTTACGACACAGCACTTACTTCCAATGAAGTCGAAAAGCTTTATGATGCTACCTATAAAGAAAAGAAGAATGAGGAAGAAATTGAGGAGCCTCAAAAGACTATAGATGAAGAAGAGCCAGAGGTTGAGGGCCAGACAAAGGTTTATGTCAGACTGGATAGAGAAGAATTTAAGGATAAAGCTATTCTTCTTGGTACAGATGAAGAGGGACAGGATATATTCGGTGAGTCTGGAAAGGTAATGGCTCATATTGGAAATGGTTGGTACTCTGTAAATGTTCCTGATAATATTCTGTTATCTGATGATATGGATACAGCCGATGAAGTGGATGTAGACAAGGATGATAAAGAAGCAGAAGAGAAATTAGAGGAAGAGAATGTAGAAGCACTTGAAAACCTTGAGGATGATGCAAATTCTTCTAATAAAGAAAATAATGATGAAGAGAAACAAACAGAAGAGAAACAACCAGAGGATACCAAGACTGATAACAATGAAAAATCAAATGATGCTGATATAGATGAGGAGAATGAGGTTGATTCAGAAATATCAGAAAATGTCGAGGAAGAGCCTGGCATCATAGAAGAATTGGTAAATGCAATAAAGTCTGTATTTACACCTATGGTAGTAAAGGCAGAAGAACATAACATTTTTAAGGAAGGTGTCGCACTTTCAATTAGCAATGGCAATGGATTAGTAAAGAATAACGTAAATGCGTTATTTACAACTATTCGTCCAAGTGAATCACAGCTCATTGAAGAGGAATCAAAGACAGAAGAACCTAAGGCAGAAACACCATCAAGTAGTTCAGATTCTGCAGGAGTTAATCCAGGTTCTTCAGGAAGTAGTACCGGTTCTACAGTAACTACAGACCAACCTGCAACCACTACAATAGATGATTCAAAAGTGCCTACAACAGGAGATACAAAAAAGTTGGCAAGTAACGACGCAGGCAATTCTTCTAAAGCTAAGTCAACAACTACAAAGACTATAATAGATGAATCAAAGGATGAGAATTCAGAAAAAGTAGAAAATAATTTGGAATCAAAGGATGAGGTACAAGAGAAAGAAGCTACAGTTGATGAAAAGCAAGATACAACATCTATCAAGGAAGATGCAGTTCCACAGGCAGTAGAAGATATTTCTACAGAAAAGAGCTTACCAATTATTCCTATAGTAGCTGTTGTAATAATTCTTGTAGCTGTTGGTGCTGGAGTTTTTGTATTCAGGAAAAAAGAATCTTAATAATGGTCTTTATAGGAAATTAAAGAGTATTTTTTAGTAAAGTAAAAAGTGAGCTAAATCTCAAAAATTTAGCTCACTTTTTTTTAAACTGTGACACCGTATGCGCTGCAGTCAGTGATTAGCTCCTTTACAAGAGCTTCTACGGGAAGTATTTTATCCACTCTAGAAGCATTTGAACCACAGAAGAAAAGACCTTCTTCTTTATCGCCTGTAACAGCAGCAATTAAAGCTCTGCTTATACAATATGGAATCTTGTCACCCTTAGGGCAAGCCTTTAGGCAACTGTTACATCTTTTGGCAAAAAAGTTTTTACCATCATCAAGCTTTTCTAGAAGAGGAGTGTACACAGCTCGTGCTGGCATACCAACAGGACTTTTTATTATTTTTATATCTTCTTCTTTTGAATCTACAATCACCTGCTTAAAAACAGGATCAGCATCGCATTCATTGGTTGCAATAAATCGAGTTCCCATCTGAACTCCGTCAGCGCCGGCTTCGATAGCTTCTGCAATATCCTGACCAGTGAAGATACCACCTCCTAGGAACACTCTAATCTTTTTCTTGAATTGCTCCTCGTATGGCTTGATAACCTCAAGAACTTCTTTAAGAATCTGTAAGTTTGGCTGACAGGTTTTATCGGCTAAATCTTCTTTTGAAAAACCAAGATGTCCACCAGCTTTATGACCTTCAATAACAATAAAATCTGGAATAGAGCCAGCTTTCTTTGCAAAGGTTTTGCATAAAAGCATGGCAGCTTTTTTACTAGAGACGATAGGAGCATAGAGAATGTCACTGTCTTTAACCAATTCTGCCAGGTTAAGTGGCAAGCCAGCCCCGGATATAATTGCATCAGCACCAGCAGCAATTGCAGCTTTTACAGTTTCTTCGTAATGACTTACTGCCACCATGATATTTACTCCAACAAGTCCATTGCCACCAGAGATTTCCTTTGCTCGTTTAATATGCTCTTTCAGAGCTCTTAAGTTTGCTTCAAGTGGATTTGTAAGGAAATCCGCTTCTTTAAAACCAATATTCACAGAGCTGATTACTCCCATGCAGCCTTGTTTTGCCACATTTCCAGCAAGTTCTGATAGAGAAACACCAATTCCCATTCCGCCCTGGATGATTCCATGAGCTAATTTTTTTCCATTAATATCCATCGCATTTTCTCCATATTGCCTAAAAATTATTAACTAAATTCTTTGAGATAATACATCACATTACTGAAGTTGTCAAATAATAAATAATAATCTACAGGTGAGTATTAACTTACGATCATTAATATTAGAAAATGCAAATTATGAGACTTTTCCAATATAGAAATGAGGGTGATTTCGATTGTTTAACACTTTAATGCGAAAAAGTGCTTGCATTTATTAGCAAATAATTGTATATTATTTCAAAGACAAAGGCGTCTAAATAGATTCCCTAATGGGGGAGTCTATTTAGGCGCCTTTTTTAGTTCGAATTTTTAGTTCGTATTTAAAGTGGAAGGAGTAGCAACATGGTAAATCAAAATAAAGGTTTATACAGCCCTGAATTTGAACACGACAATTGTGGTATTGGAGCCGTTGTTTCTATTAAAGGAATCAAAACTCACAAGACTGTTTCTGATGCCTTAAAGATTGTTGAAAATCTGGAGCATAGAGCTGGAAAGGATGCTGATGGAGAAACAGGAGATGGTGTAGGAATTCTTCTCCAAATTTCACACAAATTCTTTTCTAAGGTTACAAAGGAGCTTGGTATTTCTATAGGAAAAGAGAGAGATTACGGTGTTGGTATGTTCTTTTTCCCTTCAGAAGAGCTGAAGAGAAAACAGGCCATGAAGATGTTTGAAATCATCGTGGAAAAAGAGAATCTTGAGTTCCTAGGTTGGAGACAGGTACCAACAAAGCCATCGATTCTTGGAAAGGCTGCGGTAGATTGTATGCCTGTAATTTATCAGGTTTTTATTAAAAGACCTGAGGATTGCAATAAGGGACTTGATTTTGATAGAAAACTTTATGTCGCAAGACGTGTATTTGAGCAGACCGCAGAAAATACTTATGTTGCTTCACTTTCAAGTAGAACTATCGTGTATAAAGGAATGTTCTTAGTTAATCAGCTGAGACTATTCTTTGAGGATTTGGAAGATAATGATTATGAATCAGCAATTGCTACAGTTCATTCTCGTTTCTCAACAAATACAAACCCTTCTTGGGAACGTGCTCATCCAAATCGATTTATCGTTCACAATGGTGAGATAAATACAATCAAAGGAAATGCAGATAAGATGCTTTCTCGTGAGGAGCGCATGGTTTCGCAGGTGCTTGAGCCAGAAATGACAAAGATTACTCCTGTTTGTAATCAAGAGGGTTCAGATTCAGCAATGCTTGATAATGCTCTTGAATTTCTTGTAATGAACGGCATGCCACTGCCACTGGCTGTCATGATTACTATTCCGGAACCATGGGTAAAAAACAAGGCTATGGATCAGGCTAGACGAGATTTTTATCAATATTATTCAACAATGATGGAACCTTGGGATGGTCCTGCATCAATACTGTTTTCTGATGGTGATATTATGGGTGCAGTGCTGGATAGAAATGGACTTAGACCTTCCAGATATTACATCACAGATGATGATTATTTAATTCTTTCTTCTGAGGTAGGTGTCCTTCCGGTAGAAGAAGGAAGAATAAAGAAAAAGGACAGATTACGTCCAGGTAAAATGCTTCTTGTTGATACAGTGGCAGGCAGATTAATTGATGATGAGGAATTAAAGACGAGGTATGCTACAAGACAGCCTTATGGTCAGTGGCTTGATGCAAATCTGGCACATTTAAGTGAAATTAAAATTCCAAATGAGCCGGTTATAAAGTACTCAAGAGAAGAAAGAGATTGTCTCCAAAAGGCATTTGGATATTCCTATGAGGAAATAAAGGATTCAATTCTTCCTATGGCATTAAATGGTGGTGAAAATACAGGCGCTATGGGTATTGATGTTCCACTTGCAGTATTATCCGAGCATCATCAACCACTTTTCAACTATTTCAAGCAGCTTTTTGCTCAGGTTACAAATCCACCAATTGATTCAATTCGTGAGGAGATTGTTACAGCCACAACAGTATATCTGGGAACTGCAGGAAATGTTCTGGAGGAAACAGAAGAGAACTGCAATATGCTTGAAATCAGAAATCCTATTTTGACAGTTACCGATTTGATGAAAATTAAGTCAATGAAAGTTCCTGGACTTCATGCAGAGACAGTTCCTATTACCTACTACAAAAATACTTCATTGGAAAAAGCAATCGAGCATCTTTTTGTCGAAGTAGATAGAGTTAATAGAGAGGGAGCAAACATTATTATTCTTTCTGACCGAGGCGTGGATGAGAATCATGTTGCAATTCCATCCCTTCTTGCAGTGGCTGCAGTACAAAGACATTTGGTTCAGACAAAGAAGCGCACAAGTCTTTCAGTAATTCTTGAATCAGGCGAGCCAAGAGAAGTACATCATTTTGCTACACTCCTAGGCTATGGAGCATCGGCTATTAATCCATATCTTGCTCAGGAGACTATTTGTGAGCTTATCGAAAAAGGTCAGCTTCAGAAGGATGAACATGCTGCTATTGATGATTATAACGAGGCTGTAATAAACGGAATTATCAAGATTGCATCCAAGATGGGTATTTCTACTGTTCAGTCATATCAGGGTGCAAAGATTTTTGAGGCTATTGGAATCAGTGCAGATGTAATTGACAAGTATTTTACAGGTACTATTAGTAGAATCGGTGGAATCACTATTGAGGATATTCAGGCTGATGTGGAAATGCAGCACAGCAAGGCTTTTGATCCATTAGGATTATCAGTGGACGAAACCTTGGATTCACGTGGACAGCATAAGATGCGTTCAGGAGCTGAGGAACATCTCTATAATCCTGCTACAATTCATTTGCTTCAGCTTTCTACAAGAACTGGAGACTATAATACCTTCAAGGAATATTCATCACTTATTAACAAAGAGGATGAAGTTAGAAATCTTCGTGGATTAATCGATTTTAATTACCCAAAGAAAGGTATCAGCATTGATGAAGTTGAGTCAGTAGATTCTATCGTTAGACGATTCAAAACTGGAGCCATGAGTTACGGATCTATTTCAAAGGAAGCACATGAAACAATGGCCATTGCAATGAATATGCTTCATGGAAAATCAAACTCTGGTGAAGGTGGAGAGGAAGAAGAACGCTTTACAATCGGAAAAGATGGTCTTAATCGTTGCTCTGCAATCAAACAGGTTGCATCAGGTAGATTTGGTGTCACAAGTAAGTATCTTGTAAGTGCAAAAGAAATTCAGATTAAAATGGCACAGGGTGCGAAACCTGGTGAAGGTGGACATTTGCCAGGAAAGAAGGTTTACCCTTGGATTGCGAAGACAAGACTTTCAACACCAGGTGTTGCACTTATTTCGCCACCACCTCATCATGATATTTATTCGATCGAGGATTTGGCGGAGCTTATCTATGATTTGAAAAATGCAAATAAGGATGCCCGTATATCTGTAAAGCTTGTTTCAGAGGCCGGAGTTGGAACAATTGCATCAGGTGTTGCAAAAGCTGGTGCTCAGGTTATTTTGATTTCAGGTTATGACGGAGGTACTGGTGCGGCACCTAAATCTTCAATACATAATGCTGGACTTCCATGGGAGCTTGGACTTGCAGAGGCTCATCATACACTTTCGATGAATGGCCTAAGAAACAAGGTTGTAATTGAAACAGACGGTAAGCTTATGACTGGACGAGATGTTGCCATTGCCTGTGCCCTAGGTGCAGAGGAATTTGGTTTTGCAACAGCACCTCTTGTGACTATGGGATGTGTGATGATGCGAGTATGTAATCTTGATACATGTCCAGTGGGTGTTGCTACACAGAATCCTGAGCTTAGAAAACGATTCTCAGGTAAGCCGGAATATGTTGTAAACTTCATGCGTTTTATTGCAGAAGAGTTAAGAGAATATATGGCAAGCCTTGGATGTAAAACAGTTGACGAGCTTTGTGGAAGATATGATCTTCTCAGGCTTAAGGAGGTGGATCAAAGCAAGCGAATGTCAAAGGTCGATTTGTCTTCAGTGGTTTCAAATCCAAATCCATATGAAAAAGTAAACTACGAGAAAAAACATGTATTCAACTTCGAACTTGAAAACACTGTAGACGAAAAGATTCTTTTGAAGAAGTTAAAATCTGCTATTGAGTCTGGTAAGGAGGGCTCGGTAGATGTTCAGGTTTCAAATATAAATCGTTCTGTAGGTACCTTGCTTGGTGCAGAGCTTACAAGACGCTTTGGCGAAACTCTTTCAGAGGATAGTTATGTAGTGAATTGCCAAGGTGCTGGTGGACAATCCTTTGGTGCATTTATTCCAAATGGACTTACCTTAAAGCTTGAAGGTGATTCAAATGATTACTTTGGAAAGGGATTGTCAGGCGGCAAGCTTGTTGTAAATCCTCCAAAGGAAGCTAATTACAAGCAGGATGAAAATATAATTATCGGAAATGTTGCTTTATATGGAGCGACATCTGGAAAAGCCTTTATTAATGGAGTTGCAGGAGAAAGATTTGCTGTTCGAAACTCCGGTGCTACGGCTGTAGTAGAAGGCTGTGGAGACCACGGCTGTGAATATATGACAGGCGGTCGTGTTGTAGTTCTTGGAACTACTGGAAAGAATTTTGCTGCAGGTATGTCCGGTGGTATTGCCTATGTTCTAGACGAGGATGCCACACTTTACAAGCGCTTAAATAAATCTATGGTTAGCCTTGAGACTGTAACAGACAAATATGATGTTATGGAATTGAAGGATATTATTAGAGCGCATGTGAAGGAAACTGGCTCTGAAAAAGGAAAACGTATTTACGATAATTTCAGTGACTATCTTCCAAAGTTTAAAAAGATAGTTCCATATGATTACAAAAAGATGATGCAGACAATTGTTCAGATGGAAGAAAAAGGATTATCTTCTGAGCAGGCACAGATAGAAGCATTCAATGCTTTATGTAAATAGGAGGTTATAATGGGAAAGCCAACAGGATTTTTAGAATACGAGAGAATTGAGGCTGTCGCAGTAGAGCCTCTCAAGAGAATTAACAATTTTAATGAGTTTCATGAACCTCTTCCAGAGGAGGAACAAAAAAGACAGGGCGGACGATGTATGGATTGTGGTGTACCATTCTGCCAGTCTGGTATGACAATAAAGGGGATGACTTCAGGTTGTCCTCTAAACAACCTTATTCCTGAATGGAATGAGCTGGTATTTCAGGGAAATTATGAGATGGCATATAAGCGACTTCGTAAAACCAGCAATTTCCCTGAGTTTACCTGCAGAGTCTGTCCGGCTTTATGTGAAAAGGCATGTACATGCGGTCTAAATGGAGATGCTGTATCAACCAGAGAAAATGAAAAGGCTATTATAGAGTATGCCTATGCAAATGGGCTTGCTGTGGCTAATCCGCCAAAACAGCGTACAGGTAAAAAAGTAGCTGTAATTGGATCCGGACCATCAGGTCTTGCAGTAGCAGACCAATTAAATCACAGAGGTCATAGTGTCACTGTATATGAGCGAAACGACAATGTAGGTGGTTTGCTTAGATATGGCATTCCAAATATGAAGCTTGAAAAGCAGGTGATTGACCGTAAGATAAAAATTATGGAACAGGAGGGCATAAGCTTCATTGTAAACGCCAATGTTGGCGCCGAGGTTAAGGCTAAGGACTTGCTTGATAAGTATGATGCAGTGGTTCTTTGCTGTGGATCATCAAATCCTAGAGATATAGATGCAGTAGGTCGTAAAGAGGCAAAGGGGATATACTTTGCTGTGGATTTCCTTGCTTCAACCACAAAATGTCTATGGTCAAATGATATGAAGCTTGTAGATGGAAAGTTTATTTCTGCAAAGGATAAGGATGTAATTATCATAGGTGGTGGTGATACAGGAAACGACTGTGTGGGTACAGCGATTAGACATGGCTGCAAGTCTGTTACACAGCTGGAAATGATGCCAAAGGCTCCCGATGAGAGAGCAGAAACAAACCCTTGGCCACAGTGGCCTCTTGTTTGCAAGACCGATTATGGTCAGGAGGAGGCTATTGCTAAATTTGGTCATGATCCTCGTGTTTATACCACTACAGTTAAAGAATTTAAGACAGATAAAAATGGTAATCTAAAATCAGCAGTACTTGTTTCATTGGAAGCAAAACAAGATAAGAAAACTGGACGTAAGCTTATGGTTCCTGTGGAAGGAACAGAAAAAGAAATACCATGTCAGCTTTGTTTGATTGCAGCTGGATTTCTTGGGGCGCAGAAGTATGTTGCTGATGCTTTTAAGGTTGAATTGGATGGAAGAACCAATGTGGCTTCTGTTTGCCAGGGCCGATTTGCCACAAAAGTTGAAAAGGTATTTACAGCAGGTGACATGCATACCGGTCAGTCCCTTGTAGTTAAGGCTATACGACAGGGAAGAGATTGTGCCCGAGAAGTAGATGAGTATCTTATGGGTTATACTAATCTCTAGATTCCGTTTTTATAAGAAAAAATAAAAGTGGGTACCAACTACTTGGCTTGTGTGTAGTTTTGCCAAGTCAAGCCAAGTGGTGTAATATTTAAAGAAAAATCTGGAGGAGATACTATGTCTCATTTATCAATTGATGATATTTTGGAATTTGTAGAGGAAAATGATGTAAAGTTTATTAGACTTGCATTTTGTGACTTATATGGCAATCAAAAAAATATTTCCATTATGCCTTCAGAGTTAAAATCAGCTTTTGAAGATGGAATAAATTTTGATTCATTTTTGATCCTTGGGTATTCTGGGGTATCTGGAAAAGATCTATTTTTAAAGCCAGATCCAGACACTTTGCATGTGCTTCCATGGCGCCCCCAGTCTGGTCGTGTAATCAGATTTTACTGTGATGTGGTTTATGCAGACGGAACACCATTTTCCTTTGATTACCGACAGTTCTTAAAGTCTACTTTGAAGGAATGTGAGAACATGGGATTTAGCACCAGAATGGGACTTAAGTCGGAGTTTTACCTTTTTAAGACAGATGAAAATGGCAATCCAACAAAAGAGCCTTTTGATAATGGTGGATATTTAGATGTGGCCCCAAGTGATAAGGGGGAAAACATTCGTCGAGAGATATGTCTTTCTCTTGAAGAAATGGGCATTTCACCTCAGTCTTCTCACCATGAAAGAGGTCCAGGACAAAATGAGATTGATTTTCAATCGGCGGATGTGCTTACCACAGCCGACAATCTTGTAACCTATAAAAATGTTGTAGAGAATATTGCTGCAAGAAATGGTGCTTACGCTTGCTTTGAGCCAAAGCCAATGGAGGATGCTCCAGGAAATGGTCTCCATATCATCATGGCAAATTACAAAGGGGATTCAAACCTGATAGATACAGACCGAGATTTTTCGGAGAGCTTTATGGCGGGTATTATCAATCGTATGCGAGATATCACTTTGTTTTTAAATTGCCGAAGAGATTCATATTATCGTTTTGGTTTACAGGAAGCACCAAAATATATCACATGGTCTGAACAGAATAATTCCAGACTTTTTAGAGTTCCTGAAATAAATGGAAAGCGTAAGCATTTTATACTTCGCTCACCAGATTCCTGCATTAATCCGTATCTTGCCAGTGCAATAATAATACAAGCAGGTATAGCTGGTGTAAAAGGAAATGAAAAGCTGCCTCCAGCCCTTGAGGTAAGTTCAAGAGAATTGACAGATGAAAAAGCTCAGACTCTTGAGAATTTGCCACAGTCAATTGAGGAGGCGATTATGTGTGCTGCAAACAGTCAGTTTATAAAGGAGTCAGGCTTTTATGATATTGCAGCAAATTATATCGAGCTGATAAAGGCAAGTATATAAACCCTAAAAGGAGTAGACTATGGAACGTGCATTAATTGTCTGCGATAATGACAAGGGTACCGCCTTTTATAAATCATTTCTCAAGGAAAATGGTTTTATCGATATGATGTGTGAGACCAGTCTGAACATAGCCAAGCGTACTATTTCAGACTATGATTTTGATATATGCATTATTAATCTTCCTATCGGAGGAACAAATTCCATTGAGCATGTGATTGATATTGCAGAAAAAAATGTTTGCCAGATTTTGCTTTTTGTAAAGGCAGAGTTGTTTGATGAGGTTACTGAACAAGTGTCTGAATATGGCATTATCACTGTGTCAAAACCTATTAGCAAGCAGCTGTTTTGGCAGGCTCTGAAGCATGCAATGGCGGCACAACGTCGTATAGGAATGGCACGAAAGCAAAGTGCAAAGCTTGAACAGAAGCTTGAAGAATTAAAGACTATTTCCAGAGCAAAACTTCTTTTGATTGTTAATGAAGGAATGACAGAAGAGGAAGCTCACAAAGCAATAGAGAAGGATGCAATGGATTTGCGTATATCAAGATTTCAGGTGGCTCTTGAAATTATTAAAAAATATAACTAAAAAGTTGTTGACAAAACGGTTTTGATGTTTTATTATTCATAGCATCTAATTAACAAAACAATAGTTATCGACAAAGGCGTCGTAGATTTCACTTATAGTGATATCTGCGGCGCCTTTGTTTTTTATAAAAAAATGGGAAGGAAATAAAATTTATGTGTTCAATTATGGCTCTCAGTAAATGTCATTTTGAAATGAAGGATTTTGAAGAGGCATTTTCAAAAACAATTTCCAGAGGACCTGATATGCAGCGCGTAATTACTGCAAACGATTCAGTTCTTGGGTTTCAGAGATTATCAATTATGGGACTTAGTGATGCAGGAATGCAGCCATTTGAGTTGGATGGCAATTATGCAATCTGCAATGGAGAGCTTTATGGCTTCAAGCCAGTTAGGGAAGAGCTTAAGGCTGATGGTTATAAGTTCAAAAGCGATAGTGATTGCGAGATAATTCTTCCGATGTATCAAAAATATGGACTGAGAATGTTTGAAAAGCTTGATGCAGAATTTGCAATGGTTATCTACGACAAAGAAATAGATAATCTGGTTGCAGCAAGAGATCCCATAGGAATCAGACCTTTATTTTATGGATATGACGAAGAAGGTGCTATCATGTTTGCTTCTGAAGCCAAGAATCTTGTAGGTCTTACGGATCAGGTTCATCCATTTCCACCAGGACATTATTATTACAAGGGTGTATTTACTTGCTATAGAGATTTGGCAAAGCGTCAGACCTATTCTAGAGATGGAGTTGAAGAGGCAGCAGCAAAAATCAAGAAGCTTTTGATCGCTGGAGTAGAGAAGAGACTTGATGCTGATGCACCAGTAGGTTTTCTTCTCTCAGGTGGACTTGATTCATCACTTGTATGTGCTATTGCACAGAAAATGATGGATAAGCCAATAAAGACATTTGCAATTGGCATGAACGAAGATGCAATTGATTTGAAATATGCAAAAGAGGTTGCTGATTATATAGGCTCTGAGCATCACGAAATAATCATAAATAAGGACATAGTTCTTGAAAGTCTTGAAGAAGTTGTAGCAGCACTTGGAACATATGATATAACAACCATTCGAGCATCAATGGGAATGTACTTGATTTGCAAGGGGCTGAAAAAACAATTCCCTGAGATAAGAGTTCTTCTCACTGGAGAAATATCAGATGAAATATTTGGATATAAATATACAGATTTTGCACCAAATTCTGAAGAATTCCAAAGGGAGGCAGAAAAGCGATTAAGAGAGCTTTACATGTATGATGTTCTTCGTGCGGATAGGTGTATCTCGGTACATTCTATGGAAGCGAGAGTACCATTTGGAGATTTAGCCTTTGTGGATTATGTAATGAGCATCAATCCTGAAATAAAAATGAACAAATATAACAAAGGAAAATTCCTTTTGAGACATGCTTTCGAGGGAGACGATTACTTGCCTCATGATATTTTGTTCAGAGAAAAAGCGGCATTTTCTGATGCGGTTGGACATTCGATGGTTTACTACCTAAAGGAATATGCAAACAGTATTTATACAGATCAGGATTTAAAAGATGCAAAACGTAAATACGAATACAGAACTCCGTTTACAAAGGAATCATTATTATATAGAGACTTGTTTGAAAAGTATTATCCAGGACAGGCACATATGATTGTAGATTACTGGATGCCAAACAAAAACTGGAAGGGCTGTGATGTAGATGATCCATCAGCACGTGTGCTGAGTAACTATGGTGCTTCAGGAATATAAAATTATATGAGCAAAACTTATTGCAAAAGTTGGTAAGCGCTTGCGGGAGCATGTGAAACCAGGATAAGTTTTGCGGATTAAAGGAGGATATAGATTATGAGTAAAGTAACAGAGTTATTTGGAAGCAAAGTTTTCAATGATGAAACTATGAAGGAACGTCTTCCCAAAGATGCCTACAAGGCACTAAGAAACACAGTAGAAGAGGGACGACCTCTTGATAGAGATCTTGCAAATGTGATTGCTCATGCAATGAAAGAGTGGGCTATTGAACTTGGAGCTACACATTTTACACATTGGTTTCAGCCAATGACTGGTGTTACGGCGGAAAAGCATGATTCATTTATTCAGCCGGAGGCCGGTGGAAAAGTTATTATGACTTTCTCTGGAAAAGAGCTTATCAAGGGCGAGCCTGATGCTTCTTCTTTCCCTTCAGGTGGTCTTAGGGCAACGTTCGAGGCCAGAGGCTATACAGCCTGGGATCCAACAAGCTATGTGTTTATCAAGGATGACACACTTTGCATTCCTACTGCATTTTGTTCATATTCAGGAGAAGCGCTAGACAAGAAGACACCACTTCTTCGCTCTATGGAAGCTCTGGATAAGGCGGCAGTTAAGGTACTTAAGCTTTTCGGACATGATGAGGTAAAACGAGTTATCACTACAGTTGGACCAGAACAGGAATATTTCCTTATCGATACAGAAATGTACAACAAGCGTCCTGATTTGATTTATTGTGGACGTACATTGTTTGGAGCAAAACCTCCAAAGGGACAGGAACTTGAGGATCACTATTTTGGAACATTAAAGCCTAGAGTTTCTGCTTTTATGAAAGAGTTAGACGAGGAGTTGTGGAAGCTTGGTGTACTTGCTAAGACAAAGCACAATGAGGTTGCTCCTGCCCAGCATGAGCTTGCACCAGTATTCTCAACCACTAATATAGCTACAGATCATAATCAGCTGACCATGGAGATGATGAAGGTTGTGGCTCAGAGGCACGGTATGACATGTCTACTTCACGAGAAACCTTTTGCAGGCGTTAATGGTTCGGGCAAACACAACAACTGGTCTATATCAACTGACACCGGAGTAAACCTTCTTGAACCAGGCGCTACTCCTTCCCAAAACGTCCAGTTCTTGTTGTTCCTCACAGCAGTAATCAAGGCTGTAGATGAGTATCAGGAGTTGCTCCGTGTGTCTGTTGCATCTGCTGGAAATGACCATCGTCTTGGAGCAAATGAGGCACCTCCTGCAATTATTTCTATGTTTCTTGGTGATGAACTGGAAGCTATTGTGGAGTCAATCATTAAAGGCACAGATTATACAGATATCAAGAAGCAGAAGATGACTGTTGGCTCAGATGTTATTCCAAGCATTTCAAAGGACACAACAGATAGAAATAGAACATCACCATTTGCTTTTACAGGAAATAAATTTGAATTCAGATCACTTGGTTCAACAGCATCAATCTCAGGTCCTAATATTGTATTAAATACAATTGTTGCAGAGGAGCTTGAAAAATTTGCTGAAGAACTATCAGGCAAGTCTGATTTTGATAAGGCACTTGAGGAGCTCTTAAGAAGAGAGCTTACAGCTCACCAGAGAATTATTTTCAATGGAAATGGTTATTCAGATGAGTGGGTAAAGGAGGCAGAAAGAAGAGGTCTTTCAAATCTTAAGTCTACAGTTGATGCACTTCCTGCGTTTATCGCTGATAAGTCTATTGATGTATTTACTAAGCATAACGTATTTACGAAGGAAGAGCTTTACAGCAGATACGATATCCTTTTGGAGAATTATTATAAGGTACTTGATATTGAGGCTCTTACACTTGATTCTATGGTTAAGAAGGATATTATGGCAGCAGCAAATGATTATCAGTATACACTTGCGGAGACATTAAATGCCAAGGCAGCTACTGGACTATCAATTGATTATACAGTTGAAAAGAAACATTTAGAGAGAGCATCAAAACTTACATTTGAAATGGATGAAAGACTTGAAAAGCTTGAGGCCGATATTGACAAAGCAAAAGAAATTTCAGACACATATGATCTTGCCAAGTTCCATCACGATGTTATTTGTGAGGATATGCTTTCAGTAAGAGAGGTAGTAGATGAACTTGAGACAGTAGTGCCAAGTGATATCTGGCCATATCCAACATATGGTGAAATACTTTATTCAGTAAAATAGGACTTATGTCATCTGTAAAATGGATTAAAATTGACAGAAATGCCTAATAAATCAGCACAAAGAGGTGCAGTCTATACTTTTAGACTGCACCTTTTTATTTTATATCAAACCCTAAGGAGGAAAGTATTATGGAAGAATACACAAGCTTATTGTTTGGCGTCTGGTTCCTAATAGGAGCGGCGCTGGTGTTTTGGATGCAGGCAGGTTTTGCTATGGTAGAGGCTGGATTTACCAGAGCAAAAAATACAGGAAATATCATAATGAAAAACCTGATGGACTTCTGTATAGGAACTGTAATGTTTATTGTTTTAGGCTTTGGCCTTATGTTTGGTGAGGATTGTCTGTTTGGTTTGGTTGGGCGTCCAACACTTGGAATCTTCACTAATTATGCAAGCTTTGATTGGAGTAATTTTGTATTTAACCTTGTGTTCTGCGCTACTACAGCAACTATTGTAAGTGGTGCTATGGCTGAACGTACAAAGTTTGTAAGTTATTGTATTTATTCAGGTATTATATCTCTTGTGATTTACCCAATTGAGGCTCACTGGATTTGGGGCGGAGGTTGGCTTTCACAGATTGGTTTTCACGATTTTGCAGGAAGTTGTGCTATCCACATGGTAGGTGGTATTTGCGCTCTTATTGGTGCAAAAATTTTAGGACCTCGTATAGGAAAGTTTTCTCATGATAGTAAGGGGCATATTTCAAAGGTAAATGCATTCCCAGGTCACAATATAGCACTTGGCGCACTTGGTGTTTTTATCCTTTGGCTTGGTTGGTATGGTTTTAATGGTGCTGCAGCAACATCTTTGGAGCAGCTTGCATCTATATTTGTTACAACCACAATTGCACCTGCAGTTGCCACATGTACAACAATGGTATTCACATGGATTAAATTTGGTAAACCAGATGTATCTATGTCATTGAATGCTTCACTTGCAGGGCTTGTTGCAATTACTGCACCATGTGATGTCACTGATGCTGCTGGTGCAATAGTAATTGGTATTGTTTCAGGATTTCTAGTAGTGTTTGGTGTATGGCTTCTTGATTACAAACTTCATATTGATGATCCAGTTGGAGCAGTTGCTGTTCATATGATGAATGGTATTTGGGGAACTCTTTCTGTTGGCCTTTTTGCAACAACATCAGCGCCAACAAGTGAGCTTACAGGTCTTTTCTATGGGGGCGGTTTCAAATTACTTGGAATACAGTTGATTGGAGTACTTTCAGTAGCCTCTTGGGCTGCAGTAACAATAACAATCGCATTTACGATAATTAAAGCTACCGTCGGTCTTAGAGCATCAGCAGAAGAGGAAATAGTTGGTCTTGATAGAACAGAACATGGACTTCCATCTGCATATTCAGGTTTCAATATGCTTGAGGATGATTTTGATACAGATGAATACGATGAGGAAACAGCATCTCTTATTACTGAGACTCTTGAGGCAGCTGGTCTTGCAAGCTTAGATGAGGCAATCGAGGTTGAGTATGCTCCTTCTCAAATTACATCTGCGGGCAAACCTCGTATGACTAAAGTTGAAATTCTTTGTAAAGAACGAAATCTTGAAAAGCTCAAGAATGCACTTCTTAAGCTTGGTATAACAGGAATGACAGTATCTCATGTAATGGGATGTGGCGTTCAGAAGGGAGCTCCAGAATATTATAGAGGTGTGGCTTTGGAACCATCTTTGCTTCCAAAAATTCGAGTGGATGTGGTAGTTTGCAAGGTTCCAGTAAAAGAAGTAATAGAAACAGCAAAGAAGGTACTTTACACTGGACATATTGGTGATGGAAAAATATTTGTATACGATGTAGAACAGGTTGTTAAAATTCGAACCGGAGAAGAAGATTTTGCAGCGCTACAGGATGTTGAATAGAATAGATTGGGTGCAGTCATTTATATGGCTGCACCCTTTTGTTTACAGTAAATTTTATCTAAAGTATAATATCATTTGGGGATTGTTATTTTTAGATGGGGGGATGCTTATGAGGTTATCTGAGATTACTTCTGCAAATAAGCCATATATCAGGATTACAAAGGGAAGAAAAAAGGTTGATGTGCCTATTTATCCTAAAGTAGTTATTCTGCCGCCAAATAGAGCTGGTCTAAAAAGGTACGCTTTTGTAGGCTGCGAGAATATAAAGGTTCATTTTAAAGGCAAAATCGTTAGACTTAATTGGTCTTTCAATCATAATAGAATGACCTTGTATTGTACTGGAGGACACAAGGCTTACAGCTGGAGCAATGTGAAAGTGGCTACAATCACTCGTCCAGGTGGAAAGAAAGATAATATTATTGTGTGCAAAAGAGAGTATGGAGACGAGACAGAACGCAGAAGACATAAGAGATACCCTATTGTTAAAAATGTTACGATTACCCAGGGAAGTACTTCATTTCGTGGTTCTACGGTGGATTTATCCTACGGAGGAGTGGGAATTACTGTAAAGCGAAATACCAATGTAGTTCCAAGTGAGCCTTTGAGTATTGATTTTGGGGATTCCACAACTATTATCGGACGTTTGGTAAGGACGGTTTTTAAGGAAGATGGAAGTCAGCTGCTTGGCTGCTTTGTGTCCAAAAAATATAAATACGAGATGATGACGCTTATAAACCATGATGCCGCTTTTTTTGCTGAGGCAGGTGAGAAAAAGGAGAAGGAGCAGAAAGATACCGACAAGGGGTGGTATGAAGGCCAAATTAAGAGATGGCATTGATTTAGATTGGAGATATATTTTTTATGATTAAGCTTATAACATCAGATGTAGATGGAACATTAGTAAAGGATTCATCACCAGTAATTTATCCAGAAATGATAGATATGGTGAAAAAGCTAAGAGGGCAGGATATTATTTTTTGTATAGCCAGCGGAAGACAGGTTTCCAGTGTGAAAAAGATGTTCAGTGAAGTGGCTGATGATTTAATAATTATTGCAGATAATGGTGCACATATTCAGTGCAGAGATAAGGATATACATGTTGCCAAGATGAATCCTGATTATATAGAGGAATTGGTTACAGATTTAAGAGCATTTGATGATTGTGAGCTTCTTGTGGAGGCTCCAGGATTGTCATATCTTGAGTCAAAGAATCAGGAATACATCGACTTTATAAAGAATCAATACAGATTTGATATAAAGCTTGTGGATGATGTTTTAAAAGAGGCAAAGGACATTATAAAGATTTCTATTTTTAGACGTCCTTCAATCAGAAAAATTGGAGAGGAAATTCTCATACCAAAGTGGAAGGACAAATTGAAGGTTACAATCGCAGGTGAGGATTGGGTGGACTTCATGGATACTTCAGTAGATAAGGGCAATTCCCTCAAGTTCGTTCAGGAATTTTATGGAATTACACCAGAGGAAACAATGGTTTTTGGAGACAATAATAACGATATTGGTATGTTGAAAAGAGCGGCAGAAAGCTATGCTGTTTCTACTGCTCCTGATATTGTAAAAGCAAGTGCAAATCATATCTGCCCACCTTGGATGGAAAAAGGTGTATATCAAGTTTTAAAAGAAAAGTTTGACTAACGCTTACAAGAAAGTTAAGACTAGTTTAGGAGAATGGAAGATGGATTTTGCAAATTTAGATTTCGAGAGAAAAAAGAGGACGGGGTTTCCTGAGGTAGTTTTTTGTCAGGGCAAGAACGACAGCTTTCTTGTTGATATTTATAAAAAGCTTTATGAAAGAGATGGTAGCGTATTTGGGACCAGAGCCACAGAACATCAATATGAATTGGTGAAGGCAGAACTTCCAAATGCACAATACGACAATGTCAGCAGGATTTTAAAGGTTCCTGGCAAGGATGATTCTGTTGAACTTGTAGGAAATATAGCTGTGGTCACAGCTGGAACAGCAGACATTCCAGTTGCTGAGGAAGCATCTTTGACTGCAGAATATTTTGGTTCTAAGGTTACAAGGGTTTATGATGTTGGCGTAAGCGGTATACATAGAGTTCTGGAAAATAGAAATAAAATTGAAAACGCAAACTGCGTTGTTGCTGTAGCAGGAATGGAGGGCGCTCTTGCATCTGTACTAGGAGGGATTGTAAGTAAACCTATAATTGCTGTGCCTACAAGTGTTGGTTATGGTGCCAATCTTGGAGGTATATCAGCACTTCTTACCATGATTAATTCCTGTGCTAATGGTATATCAGTTGTCAATATTGATAATGGTTATGGTGCCGGTTATATAGCTACACAAATCAACAGGCTTGCTGTTGGAAGCTCAATAGAAAAATAGGAGATAATGATGCAGGCATTATATTTTGAATGTACTTCGGGGATAAGTGGCGACATGACAGTTGCCGCTTTACTTGATTTAGGAGCAGATGAACGAGTCTTAAAAAAAGCTCTTTCATCTATAAAGGCAGAAGGGTTTGAAATCAATATATCAAAGGTTAAAAAATCTGGATTGGAATGTATGGATTTTGATGTGATATTGGATTTGGAACACGATGGTCATGATCATGACATGGAATATCTTTACGGGCATACCCATGGAGATGAAAATAGCCACAGTCATTCATTACAGCATAATCATAGTCATATACACGATCACGAGCATAGTCATGAATCTGGGGATAATCATGAACATGGATATCAGCACCACCATCATCATCGAGGCATGAGGGAAATTAATGAAATATTATCTACAGTTGAAATGACAGAAGGCGCCAGAAAAATATGTGACAGTATTTTTTCTATATTGGCTGAGGCTGAGTCTAAGGCTCACGGAGTTCCAGTAGAAGAGGTACACTTCCATGAGGTTGGAGCCATAGACTCTATTGTTGATATAGTGGCAATCGGGGTTTGCCTTGATAATATAGGAATCGATAAAGTGTTTGTTCCAAAGCTTACAGAAGGTCAGGGCACAGTTAGATGTCAACACGGAATACTTCCAGTTCCAGTACCCGCTGTTTTAAATATTGTAAAAGAAAAGGATATTCCTATTGAAATTACAAATACAATGGGAGAGCTTGTAACTCCAACTGGAGCAGCGACTGTGGCGGCAATTAGAACAGATGAAAAGCTGCCGGACGTTTTTTCTGTGGATGGAATAGGAATGGGGGCAGGAAAAAGAGACTATGGATTGTCTGGATTCCTAAGAATTATGAAAATTAATTATTAGTTTTATAGTGAAATAAAAATGTATACACAATTTAGAATTAAGATTAGTTAGTTGGTATAGATGTTAGTTCTGTATAACTGACGGATGCATTACTTTAGGTACAATTGTAATTGTTCTTGATTTGGACACAATTGTGTTGTATTATAATTTTCAGTTAGTAATTGATATATTTTATCAAGTAGTTCGTAAGGAGGATTTTAGTCATGGCATACGTTATTTCTGATTCATGTGTTTCTTGTGGTACATGTGAGCCTGAGTGTCCAGTAGGCGCTATCTCACAGGGAGATTCACAGTTCAACATCGACGCTGATGCTTGTGTATCTTGTGGTACATGTGCAGGTGTTTGCCCAACAGGCGCTATCGCAGAGGGCTAATTAGTTTAATAACTAATCAAGAAAACCGGTTAAAAAATCGCCCATTGCTGGGCGATTTTTTTATATTAGTTTTTTTAGAATCGGATATAGTACTGATGAAAACACTATTCCGAAAATTCCCTGAATGATGTTTGGTATAATTCCTGCTAAAGAGGCAATCACACCAGCTGATAGGCTAGAGCTATTCAATACTGTAAGCATAAATATCTCGAAAATGAAATATCCTAAAACCATGATGGTTTCTCCTGCTGTGCCACTTATTATAGTGTTTAGCAATTCTTTTTCTTTGAAAAATCTTTTGAATCCCTTGAAAGTATAATACCCAACAAATGCTGTAAGCCCTTTGATGATTAAGGTTGCAGGAGCATATATTAAGTATCCGCCAATCAAATCTGAAAGAGCGCTTCCTAATCCGGCGGCAAGGCTTCCCCATAAAGGACCAAGTAATAATCCTGATAATAAAACAAAGCCATCACCAGGATGAATGTACCCGTTTGTAGGTGTTGGAATCTTTATTATCATAGTGCTTACACATGTGAGCGCCGCTATAAGTGCTGCAAAAATTAGTTGTTTAGTAGTTTCATGATTGATTGTTTTTGTAGATGCTGAAGTCTGCGCCATATCTGCCTCCTAATGTATAAGTTTTTGATTTTCTTCAGAAAATCAAAAAGTCTTAGTTGTTTTTTGTAAAAGCACTTTTACTTTTTTTATGTTGGGGATATAATAGCACCAAACTGATATTAAAAAAATGCTCAAAAATATAAATATTTTAGGGGACAGATTATGAAGGTATATGAGACAGTTTATAATTATTATTTGAACTTGATGAAGGCTGGGGATTTGAAGGCAGGTAGCAAAATGCCTTCATTAAGAGAGTGTGAAAAAGTATTGAATGTCAGCAGGACTTCGGTAGAAAATGGGTATCTACAACTGGCAGCAGATGGATATATATATTCAGTGGAAAAGGTGGGTTTTTTTGTAACAGAGCTTGCAGGAAGAGTTGGTAAACAGGAAGAAAAAAAGAGTACGGAAAAAACAATAAATAAGTATAAATTTGACCTTGCTATAATTGGAGAGGATAGGCAGGTTTCATGCTTGAATTTGTGGCGAAGATATATGAAATCAGCTCTTAGACAGGAAGATAGATTGCTATCCTACAGCGATTATCAGGGGGAGAAGGATCTTAGAAAAGAAATAGCAAATTATGTTAGAAAAAGAAGAAATATAATTTGCTCTGAGGATGATATTGTGGTAGGAGCAGGCTTTCAGAATCTTCTTCAGGTACTTATAGCTTTAATACCTGGTGAAAAAACCATATCATTTCCTACAAAAGACTTTTTTGATGGTGCCACCACCTTTAGAAATGCAGGTTTTAATGTGAGCTATCGAAATAAGGAAAGCCATGTTATTTACGTTACTCCTTCATACATGACAAAGTGGGGAGAGGTGATGACGATGCAAAGGAGAAGAGAGCTTTGTGATCATGCTTTAAACAATAATCATTTGATAATAGAAGATGATTATCAAAATGAGTTTGTTTTTTCTTCAAAGCCAACACCTAGCCTTTATGCTCTTACAGGTGGGGTGAACACTGCTTTTTTAGGTTCATTTTCAAGAGTTGTTCTTCCAAGTGTAAGAATAAGCTTTATTATTCTTCCAAAGGGAGTAAAAGAGGAATATGATAAAATTAAAAGGGCTTATAATCAGACCGCTTCAAAATCTGAACAGATTGCTTTAGCTCAGTTCTTAAGAGATGGACATCTTAATCGTCATATTAAAAAGATGAGGCGTTTATATGAAGAAAAACGCAGTGTGATGGAACAGGCTATTAATGCCAATCTTTCTGGAAAAGGTGAGATGCTCATAGGTGAAAGTGGCATGGAAATTGCAATTAGGATGAAAGACAAAAGTACATTTGATAAAATCATAAAACAGCCGGTTTCTGTGGGCATACTTGATAATTCTCATGAGAATTCCACAATCCTTTTGTCCTGCAGCAAGATAGAGATAGATAAAATTGATGAGGCTGTAACGCTTCTGTTAGGAAGCAAGTCAAAGTAATAAGAAGAAATATTTTAGGAGGAATCCATCATGATGGGTGTATTATATGGCATTGGAGTTGGACCGGGAGATTCAATGCAGCTTACCTTAAAGGCGGTAAAAGCTATAAAGGATGCTGATGTTATATGTTTGCCAAAGAAGGACAAGGACAAATGCAGAGCATTTCAAATTGCTCTTGGTGCTGTGCCAGAGCTCCGATATAAAAAGACAATCAGCTACGAATTTGAGATGACAAAAGATGAAGCTACACTTGAAAAGATGCATAAGGAGTTTTATCAGAAATACAAACAATTGGTTAAAGAAGGTTATAATATTGGATTTTTGACTATAGGTGATCCTACAGTTTACTCAACCTTTGGATATATAATGAAGCTTGCAAAAGCTGATGGAATTGAAGTGGAGATTATAAATGGTGTCACTTCATTTTGTGGTTCTGCAGCTGCAAGCGGAATTCTTCTCTGTGAAGGGGATGAGGATGTACATATTATTTCTGGTCAGAGCAATATTGATGAAAGCCTTATGCTCTCAGGGACTAAGGTGATAATGAAGAGTGGAAGGAATATTTCTGAAATTAAGGAAAAGCTGATTTCTCTGGAAGAACAGGGAAGAATAACTGTGAGTGCGGTGGCGGATTGTGGAATGGAAACAGAGCAGATTTTTAATGGAGCAATGATGTTACCAGATGATAGCAGATATATGATGACAATTATTGTTAAACAGTGTTGATTTCTGCTACAATGTGCTTATATTACAGGTTTCAGGGGGATATAAATTTGTTATCTTACAAAAATAGTTTTAAGAAAATTCTATTTTGTATTTTGAGCTTTGCTGTACTTGTTTTTCAAAGCCCTTGCTTGGCCTATGCCGAATCGGCTCAGCCTAAGGTAGTTAGGGTTGGATATTATGAAAATGAGATATTCGAGGAAGGTGCAGCTGAAGGTGAAGTCAAAACTGGCTATGCATACGAATACTATATGAAGCTGTCTGAGTATACGGGCTGGCGATACGAGTATGTCTATGGTCGCTATACTGATTTATACAACATGCTTCTTGATGGTGAAATCGATTTGCTGGCAGGTTTGGCGTATAAAGAGGAAAGGGCTGAACATATTGGGTATCCCGAGGTAGCTATGGGTAGTGAGGCCTATGTTCTTGTTAAGCACAGTTCTGATATAGAAATTACTTCCGATATTAAGTCAATAGAAGGTCATAAAATTGGTGTCATTAATAATGCACTTTTGGATGTCCTCAGGGATTACCTTAAGGAAAATGATGTGACAGCAAACATAGTTGTTTATAAAGACAACGAAAAGCTTATGGATGCTTTTGATGCAGGAAAAATTGATATTTTTGCGGCGGAAGGAAGCGGTACTAATTCAAGAAACAATGCCGAAGTACTTTTTGCTTATGGAAATACAGATTATTACATGTGCGTAAACAAGAACAGAAAGGATATTCTTGATGAATTAAACAACGCACAATCACATCTTTTTTATGATGAGCCTTATTATTTGAGCACCTTGAATGCAAAGTATTATGCATCAAGCCTTTCATCCCAGGCATTGTCAGAAGATGAAAGAAATTGGATCAACGCTCATAGTACCTTTACAGTAGGATACTTAAACGATTATTTGCCATATAGTGATACAAATGCAAAGGGACAGCCTAAGGGAATAGTTAAAGAGGTTATCCCGCAGATTATGTCATCTCTTAATTTAGATGGAATAGAGACTAACTATATAGGTTTTGATAATTATGATGACATGATTGCCGCCATTAATGATGAGACTATTGATGTGGCATTTCCTGTAGCTGGAGGTTTGTATTATTCCGAGGAAAATGGCATTTACCAGAGTAATCCATTACTTTCATCCAGTACAGATCTCATTTATAAAAATGTTGTTGTTTATCCTGACAGCGCAACCTTTGCAGTAAATAAAAATAATACAATGCAGCTATATTACATCAAGAACAATTATCCTGATGCAAATATAGTTTTATATGACACCATAGAGGAATGCTTGGATGCTGTGTTAAGAGGTGAGGTGAATTGCACTACATTGAATGGTGTGAGAGGCAACGCAATTTTGAAGAACACAGCATACAAACATTTATCACTTAGACAGATGTCCAATACAGATGACAGATGTTTTGGTGTAAAAATTGGTAACGAAGGAATTCTTCGTATACTCAACCGAGGAATACACATACTTGGAAATGATTATGCAGAGAATCTTGCATATAGATACACTGACGAGCTATATTCATATACAAAAACTGATTGGTTACGTGATCATTTCTATATATTTTTGCTGATAATGTTATCGTTGCTTTTAGGCATTAGTTTCTTTATGCTTCATAGAATAAAGATCTACAAAGCTCTAAATTATTCTTTAAAGCAGGATAATATGGCAAAAAATACATTTATTATTGGAATGGCAAATATAATTCGAGTTCCACTTAAGGAAGTTGCTGAGGGAAATGGATTAGAAGATGGCAGTCGGTTGCTTAATGTTGTTGATGATGTAATTGATATGAGTAATTTTGTTAATGGTCAGGTCTCATTAAACGAAGATAAAGTAAATTTAGGAAATCTTCTTAAAACTATGGATTCTGATATAAGAGAAAGGGCTGCTATTAAAAAGATTGATATTAATTTTGTTACCAAGGATTTAAGAAACAACTACATAATTGTAGATAAACAACGAATGACTCAGGCACTAATGAATATTGCCATTAATGTTATAAATTCTTCAGAGAAAAATACAGATCTTGATTTTATTCTTGAGGAGCAGAAATGTGGCAACCCTAGAATTACCAACATGATTTTTACAATCAAAGGTGAAGGAGTAAATATTCATGAGGAATATTTAAAGGATCCAGCTGAAGTGTTTAGTCAGGAAAATCATAAGGATACTGATATGGGGAACGGTATCAGTCTGATGGTTGCCAAGAATATTCTTAAGCTTATGGGTGGTGGAATAGAAATCAATTTAAATAAAGGTGCTGAATCAGAGGTAGTAATAAGGATTCCGGTAAAGATTAATTATGGAATGTAAAAAAATGGCTAGGGCAATATGCTCTAGCCATTTTTTACATTTATTCATTTAAGTTTTTTCTCCATCTGACAATTGCTACACCAATGATTATCGTATATCCGATAATGCTTAAAATTGTAGGGGCCTCTCCAAGGAAGATGATACCAAGAAGAGCCGCAAATATAACCTGAGTATAATCAAAAACCGAAATTTCCTTTGCTGGAGCATATTTATAGGCGGTGGTGATGGCAAATTGTCCTATGGATGCGCCTGCGCCGGCTAAAAGTAAATATATTAGCTGGATGGGGGCCATGGGAACATAATTTGTAATTAAAAATGGGAGTGTTACCAGACATGAAAAGCTTGAAAAACTAATTACAATTACAGGTGTCATAACACCATTTCGAGTCATCTTTCTAACAAAAACATATGCTGTTCCTGCACCAAATCCACCAAATAGACCAACCAAAGCAGGAAAGAAGGCGGATAAGCTACCTGTTGGCCTGATTATAAACAAAGCGCCGATAAAAGCGATTACAGTAGTGAAAATATCGAATTTACTAGGTATTTCCTTTAATATAAAAATAGATAGAATAATGGCAAAAAATGGAGAAAGCTTATTTAGCATATTGGCATCTGCAATTCCAAGACGGTCAATAGCATAGAAATTTGCAATTAGGCCGGAGGTGCCGAAGGCACAGCGCATAAAAAGAGGAATGCGATTTCCTTTGCCTACTTTGAAATGTGCATCTGATTTAAAAAGTGCTACTAGAGCTACGAAAAGAGCTACTAGGTTTCTGAAGAAAGCTTTTTGCATTGTTGGTAAATCCCCTGACAGTCTGACAAAAAAAGTCATTAGAGAGAAACCAAATGCAGCAAACAATATACAAATAATTCCTTTGAGTTTGTTATTCTTAATCAATTGTTGCCTCCATTTTTGTATATGAAACTAGATTAATATTACTCTTCTGGGAGTTGTGTGATATCGCAAATATCCATTTGCATAAATATGGTATTGTCAGTTTCTTCCTCAACGGGCCTGAAACCAAAATGCTCATACAGTTTTATTGCACGCTTATTGTCTTTTTCAACTTCAAGCTTTACAGATTTCATATTATTTTTAATTGCAATATTTCTGGATTCGGTAAGAAGTCTGATTAGAGTTTTGCCTTTTAAAAAACCAAGATCCTCACTTACAACCATTGCAGTAACAAAAGAAACTCCGGAATTTAAATCGTTTGAATAGAAGCTGATGAATCCTACAGGATTATCGTCATGATATTCAACTACAAAATGTCCACATTCAAGCTGCTTTTTTATAAAAGTGTCTTTATATTCAGGATTTGTGATACGTCGAAGATAATAAGAATCTTTAAAAGTAGTGATTACCTTATCCATCTCTTCATAAGTAGTAATTTCGCAAACATTTGTTGTTGGTTTTGCCATAATAATTGCCCTTCCAGTATTGCATTTTTTCATAATAAAAAAGTATAATTACATAGGGATTTATCATATACGATAAGGGGAGTTTTTTCAAGCATGCTAGATTCTAAAAAGCGACAATCCGTTTTAATTATTTCACTAATATATTTTATTTCCATTTTAATATTGGCTCAGCTTGTATTTTTGAGGGGAATCAATGATTTAAAACCTGTATATCTTATAAATATCGGTGTTGATTTTGGAGGACTGCTTACAGGACTTACCCTTTATGTATGCTGCTACATAGATTTACAAAAAACAGGTACTAATGTTAGATATCTGATGGCTCTTATAAATGTAACCGCAATTTCACTGTTTACTGATGGAGTGGCATGGCTTGTTGATGGAATTCAAGAACTTCAGCTTGTCAATACATTAGATAATACCGTTTATTATTTGTGTACACCCATGTCTGCATTTTTCTTTTGGATGTATACCATGTCCTATCTAAATGTGAAAAAAAGTCTTGTAAAACAATTGAGTATTTTAGTTAGAGTAGGGCTTTATGTTGCAATCGCAATCAGACTTATAAATCTATTTACTGGAATTTATTTTACTGTTGATGAGCATGGAATATATTCAAGAAGTGCCCACAATTGGATTTCATTACTGTATTCATTTTTTACAGTTTTGTCGGCATTTATTGCCGTTCTTGTAGAACATAAACAGCTTGAAACCTATCAAATAATTACATTTTTTATGTACACCTTTGCACCAGTGGTTGTTGGTGTTGTTACTATTTTTACTTATGGATTGTCCTTAGGGCCAGCAGTAATAATGATAGTCATTCTTTTGATGTACTGCGTGCTGAATGTTTCTGAAGGAAGAGAGAGAGCGGCAGCAGCTCGTGATATGTCATTGGCAGCAATCATACAGCAAGCTGTACTTCCAAGGACATTTCCATATATGCCAGAGCGAAAAGAATTTGATCTTTATGCAACTATGACTCCAGCAAAAGAAGTTGGTGGTGATTTTTATGATTTCTTTATGGTAGATGAAGATACACTTGCTCTTGTTATGGCTGATGTGTCAGGAAAAGGTATTTCAGCAGCTCTTTTTATGATGGTTGCAAAATCACTAATCAAAAATGGTCTAAGCAGAGGTCAAAGTCCTGCAAGTACACTGAAAGATGTTAATAATCAATTGTGTGAAGGAAATAAGGCAGGGCTATTTGTGACAGTTTGGCTTGCTACAATAAATATTCGCACAGGGCAGGGGGTATCTGCTAATGCCGGACACGAACATCCTGTGATAAAGCATTCACATGGGAGATATGAATTGCTTAAATACAAGCATTCTCCAGCAGTGGCTACGATGGAGGACATAAATTTCAGAGAACATGAGTTTCAGATGGAACCGGGAGATAGTATTTTCGTCTATACCGACGGTGTGCCGGAGGCAAATAATGACGAAAATGAACTATTCGGAAATGACAGGATGCTTGAAGCGTTAAATAAAGATCCAGATGCAGAACCAGAAATTGTTCTTAAAAACGTTATGAGTAACATAAATGAATTCGTAGAGGGGGCTAAGCAGTTTGATGATATTACTATGCTTAGTATGACTTTCTTTGGCGCATAAAACAAAAAGGAGAAAGATTATGGAAACATCAACATATAAAATAAGGGGAAAAGATTTTTATGATGCCATTGTTCATTTCGACGAAAGTGAAGAGGCGATGGAGTATTATTACAGTGTAATGGACACACTTACCGGAAGAAAAAACAAGGATGGCTCAGATGAAACAATCAGGGAGCGTATTCTTAAAGCCTATGGCGTCCTTTTTTGTGAGGAGTTTGATTTGCTTCCAGGACAGCCGGCAGGAGTAGATGAGGTGGCAGAAACTGCAGATCGTCTTTACATTGGCAGTATGGGATATGATCCCAATCATTGGTATAGAATGAAGTACCATTTCCCTGTGATTGATTTTGATAATTATGATAGATTTGCGGCCTTGGTTTTAGCTGATATGAATTCAGGACCACTCCATGATGCAGCTATTAATGATGGAGATACGCTTGTTGTTGGTGAGGCTGATCCCTTACATATGACGCCAGAACAACGAAAAAATCAAAAGGTTACACCTGTTGTACTATAGTTTTTAGGGGGGAATAAATAATGAAAATAATGGCAGTAGATGATGAGAAAAAATCTCTAAAGGCCATCTCAGATATAGTGAATGAGGTGGTTCCAGACGCTACATACGAAGAATTTGATAGTTCTCTATCCGCATTGGCAAGAGCCAGAGAGGAAGAGTTTGATGTGGCGTTTTTGGATGTAAATATGCCTGAGCTTTCAGGAATTGATTTGGGTAAGTATCTGGTAGAGCTAAATCCATACATAAATGTAATATATCTTACAGAACATAAAGAATATGGATATGAGGCAATGCAACTTCATGCAAGTGGTTATATTTTAAAACCGGCTGCATCACGTAATGTAAAAAACGAGCTTGATTGTTTAAGATATCCAGAGCTTAGAAAGAAATACAAGAGAGTATTTGCCCAGACTTTTGGAAATTTTGAGTTGTTTGTTGATGGAGAGCCTGTGACTTTCAAATATAACAGAACAAAGGAAATTGTTGCTGTTTTAATAAACAACAAAGGTGCTCAGACTACAAATGGAGAACTGATTGCCTGCCTTTGGGAGGATGATGGTGATCCAGAGAAAAAGCTTTCATATCTCTGCAACCTTAGACAGGATTTACAGAATACATTTAAAAAGTTGAAGCTTGATGGAATTATTTTAAAGCAAAGAGGTAGTATGGCTATTGCTGCTGATAAAATAGAATGTGATTTGTTTGACTGGTTGGAAAAGCGAAAAGAATCCAAATACCAATACATGGGAGATTACATGAACCAGTATAGCTGGCCAGAGTATTTCCACGCAGAGTTAGATGAGATAAGCTATGCTATGGATGAAGATTAAAAGACTTCCCCTTTTATAAGGGGAAGCTTTTTTTCTACTTATGACCTTGTGCTTTAGTCATAAATTTATCATTATTGATTATGAATCTCTCATGTGTACCCATACCAATCATTCCATTTTCGTCGGAACAAACAACTTCAAAGGTAAGCTTTCTACCATCAATTTCAATTAAAGTTGCTTCGCACATGATGGTCATTCCAATAGCACTTGGTGCCATATGGCTTACATTTACTTTAGTACCAACAGAACCGAGACCCTCTTCGAGCTCTGGCTGAATCATTTTCCAGCATGTTTCTTCCATAAGTGAAATCATTGCAGGGGTAGCGAAAACCTCTAAAGCACCACTTGTGAATGCCTTTGCAGTATTATCAAGAGTGACAACTGTTTCAGCATTGCCCTTCATTCCAATCTCTAACATATGTACACGTCTCCTTCTATTTTTAATATTATTATACTCTTTTTGTAAAATAAGTGGTAAAATTTATATTACTAGTAATTAAGGGTGATGTATTGGCTAGGAGGGGATTGACATGATTAATGAAGAGAACATTATTGACTTATCGGATTTTGCAGAACGCGACATTAAAGAGGAAGTAGCACATATTAGAGAGAGTATTACTTCCTTGGAAAAGCTTATTGAAGCAAAAGAGAAAACACTTCCTGATGATAGTAGCAACAATATGGCAAGAAGTATTAAGGCTTCTATCAGAGAATATATTGAAGAACTAAGCATGCCAGTGGAAGCAAAATGTGATGCCTTAGAGGCAAAGCTTAACACTCTTCAGGAATCAGTTAATCAGATTAAAGAAAGTCAGAGTATAAGGGGAAAACTTTTAATTGTAAATCTTATTGGAATTCTTCTGATTTTATTTGCTAATCTGTACATGATTTTTAATGGTGGAGTTTAAACAAGACAGCTTAAATCCGGTGTTGCATACACCGGATTTTTATGTTTAAATTAGTATTTGAGCCTTGATTGTTCTTATTTCGAGGTCTCTTATTATTAGTAATTATTGAAATTAACGGAGGACGAAATGAAAGAAATTCTTCAGCAGATTAAAGAAGTCGTAGTTCAAGGCTTCATAGATTGCGGATATGATGAAAAATACGGAATGGTTTCACTTTCAAACAGACCAGATCTTTGTCAGTTCCAGTGCAACGGTGCATTAGCCGCTGCCAAAGAATATAAAAAGGCTCCTATTGGTATCGCTACAGAAGTGGCGGAAAAGCTTGCTACAAACACTATGTTTTCTAAGTGCGAGGCATGCCCTCCTGGCTTTATCAATATGAATCTGTCTGATGAGTTTATTGCCGGCTTCGTTTCAAATATGGCAGCTGACAAGGAACGATTTGGTGTGGACAAGGTTCCTTCACCTAAAAAGGTTATGATTGATTACGGCGGACCAAATGTTGCTAAGCCACTTCACGTTGGGCACCTTCGTTCAGCTATTATCGGTGAATCTATTAAGCGTACAGCTCGTTTCATGGGAGATGAGGTTGTAGGTGATGTACACCTTGGTGATTGGGGCCTTCAGATGGGGCTAATTATTACTGAGCTTAAGCTTCGTAAGCCAGAGCTTGTATATTTTGATGAGAGCTTTGATGGCGAATATCCTACAGAGCCACCTTTTACAATCTCTGAGCTTGAGGAGATTTATCCATGTGCTTCTGGAAAGTCAAAGGAAGATGAAGCCTACAAGGAGGCAGCTCTTAAGGCTACCTACGAGCTTCAGCACGGAAGAAAGGGATATCAGGCTCTTCTTTCACATATTCTTAATGTGTCAGTTACTGATCTTAAGAGAAATTATGAAAAGCTTGACGTAGATTTCGATCTTTGGAAGGGTGAGAGTGATGCTCAACCATATATTCCAGATATGGTACAGAAGATGAAGGATGATGGCTTTGCATATATTTCTGAAGGAGCTCTTGTTGTTGATGTAAAGGAAGATACAGATACAAAGGAAGTTCCACCATGTATGATTCTGAAGTCAGATGGTGCATCTCTCTACAATACAACAGATCTTGCAACAATGGTTTGGAGAATGAAGGATTATAATCCGGATTCCATCATTTATGTTGTTGACAAGCGTCAGGAGCTTTATTTTACACAGGTATTCAGATGTGCAAAGAAGACTGGCATTGTCCCAGATACTACAAATCTTTTCTTCGTAGGCTTTGGTACTATGAATGGAAAGGATGGAAAGCCATTTAAGACACGTCAGGGTGGCGTTATGCGTCTTGAGTATCTTCTTCAGGAAGTAGAGGACAAGATGCTTGAGAAGATTAGAGAGAATGGTACAATGAACGAGGAGGATGCACTAAAGACTGCTCGTATTGTTGGACTTTCAGCAGTGAAGTATGGTGATCTTTCAAATCAAGCATCAAAGGACTATATATTTGATATTGATAGATTCACATCAGCAGAAGGAAATACTGGTCCATATATCCTTTATACAATTGTTAGATGTAAATCAATTCTTGCAAAAGCAGGTATAGACAGCTTTGAGGGGACAATCCTTCCAGCACATTCAGACTCTGAAAGAGCGCTTCAGCTTGAGCTTACTAAGTTTATGGCTGCTCTTAATTCTGCTTACGAGGATATGGCACCTCACAAGATTTGTGCATACATCTATGATTTGGCAAATGCTTTCAATAGATTTTATCATGATACTAAAATATTGGCTGAGGAGGATGAGACAGTTAAGGCTAGCTATTTAAAGCTTCTTAGTCTTACAAGAGATGTTCTTGAAAAGGCTATCGACCTTCTTGGCTTTAAAGCACCGGAGCGTATGTAAATGTCTTCATCATCATTTTTACCAATTGATTTTATTAATCGCATGGAGCAGGACCTTGGTCCTGACTTCCATGCGTTTTTGTGTTCATATGACGAAAACAAAATCTCTGCTCTTAGATTTAATCCAATCAAAGCAGACGATAAAGCAAAAGAAATAATGGCAGACAAGCTGGCAGGTCAGGTTGAGTGGAGTCCTAATGGCTATTATTATGACGAAGAAGTTATTAGGCCAGGAATTCATCCTTATCATCAGGCTGGAGTCTACTATATTCAGGATGCGTCAGCGCAGCTTCCTGTGGAGATGCTTGGCCCAAAACCGGGAGATATCTGTCTTGATTTGTGTGCAGCACCTGGTGGTAAATCCACACAAATTGCTGGCTACTTAAATGGACAGGGAATTCTGGTTTCAAATGAACCAATGAAAAATAGAGCCAAGATACTTTCAGAAAATGTGGAGAGACTTGGCATAAGGAACTGTATTGTCACCTCAGAATATCCGGATAGACTTGCAGAACAGTTTCCGGAGTATTTTGACAAAATTATGGTGGATGCACCTTGCTCAGGTGAAGGAATGTTCAGAAAAAATCATGACGCTTGTCTGGAATGGTCCTTAGAGTCTGTTAAGATGTGTGCCGAAAGACAGGCACAGATTCTTGACAAAGCTTATGAGATGCTTATACCAGGCGGACGAATGTGCTATAGCACTTGTACTTTTGCAAAGCTTGAGGATGAAGATGCTGTTGCAGCATTTATTGAGCGTCATCCTGGTATGTCTATAATCGAAGAAAGACGTTTATGGCCTCATGAAGTAAAGGGAGAGGGACATTATGCCTGTCTCTTGGAAAAGGCTGATACTGAAGGACGAAGAGAAGAATGTGAAGGTGACAGAGCTTTATATCAGTGCAAAAAGATTAATGATAAGGAACTTGCGGATTACAACAGTTTTGTAAAGGATGTAATGGCTGAACCAAAAAGATGGAAGAATAATAATCTTTTACTTGTGAAAGATTTATTGTATATGCTTCCTGAGAATTGTCCTGATTTTGAAGGACTACATGTGCTTAGAGGCGGTCTGTTTCTTGGAACATTAAAGAAAAATCGATTTGAACCAAGTCATGCTTTAGCACTTGCACTTGATGCAAAAGAAGTAAAAAGGGAATATAATGTAGAAGGTGGTTCTTCTGAGGCATTAAATTATTTGAAGGGCCAATCCTTATACGGAGATGTATCAGATGGGTGGACTCTTATTACAGTTGATGGATACTCTCTAGGCTGGGGAAAAGCTGTAAAGGGGCAGGTTAAAAATCATTACCCAAAAGGCCTTAGACTATTGGGATAGGAGATTATATGATACATAAAATATACATGCACAAGCAGGATATATACGAATATATAATGTTTACTATTGCTTCAATCGTGATGGTTATTGGAATTTATTTCTTCAAATTCCCTAATCATTTTTCCTTTGGAGGAGTAAGTGGTCTGTCAATTGTTCTTGCGGCACTTGTACCACATACACCTGGCTATATAAACCTTATTATAAATATGGTTTTGCTGTTGCTTGGTTTTATTGTTTTTGGAAAAAAGTTTGGTGTAAAGACCACCTATATTACCCTTTTGGTTTCGTTTGGTCCCACTATTTGCGAGAAATTCTGGCCTCTTGATGGTCCTCTTACAACAGAACCTGTACTAGAGCTTATGTTTGCAATTGCATTGCCAGCGTTTTCATCAGCGATTTTTTTCAATCTTGGTGCATCATCTGGTGGTACTGATATTGTTGCAATGATTCTCAAAAAATATACAAAGGTGGATATAGGTACAGCACTTTTTATGTCTGATGTAATTATCGTGGCTAGTGCTTGTCTTGTATTTAATGTTCAGACTGGTCTTTTTTCACTTGTAGGTTTACTTGCAAAGTCACTTGTTGTGGATGAGACAATTGAAAATATCAATCTTGCTAAATATTTCACTATAATTTGTAATAATCCAGAGCCTATTGTAGATTACATTATGAACGACCTTGGAAAAGGCGCTACTGTCTATAAGGCAGAGGGTGCATATGGACATCAGGAAAAGACAGTTATTCTTACAATACTTAAGAGACAACAGGCTGTAGAGCTTAAAAATTTTATCAAAAAAAATCAGCCGTCAGCTTTTATAGCAATCACAAACAGTAGTGAAATAATCGGAAAAGGATTTAGAGGCTACAACTAGTAGCCTCTAGATTTTTTTGACTGACAGGAGAAACAGTAAATTATGAAAGCAGTTTGGGGAATTATGGCTCATGTAGATGCAGGAAAAACAACTCTCTCAGAGGCCATTCTATATAATTCGGGTAAAATAGCGTCTATTGGCAGAGTTGACCATGGAGACGCTTTTTTAGATACAAATGAGCAAGAAAAAAATCGTGGTATCACTATTTTCTCAAAGCCTGCTATTATCGATTATAAAGGAGAACAGATTACACTTCTTGATACCCCTGGGCATGTGGATTTTGCAACAGAGGCAGAGCGGGCAATTTTTGCATTGGATTATGCCATTCTATTGATATCTGGTACAGATGGTGTGCAAGCTCACACTAAGACTATCTTCAAGCTCCTATTAGACAATAAAATTCCAACTTTGATTTTCATAAATAAAACAGATATGCCAGAGGTAAAGATAACAGATATAGTTTCAGATCTGAAAATGCAACTCTCAGATAAATGCATCTTGGCTAATGACTATGAGGCGATGGCACTATCCGATGAAGAAACTATGGAGGAATTTTTAGAGAATGATAGTTTATCTAGTGCTACAGTTTCAAAACTTATAAATTCCTTGAAGGTTTATCCGGTGTATCATGGCTCGGCTCTTAAAAATCATGGGGTTGAGGATTTAATGGAGGAAATGATAGAACTTTCTTCTACACTTAAAAGAACAGAGGAATTCGGAGGGAGAATTTACAAGGTTGAAAGTCTTGGAAGAGATACAAGACTTAGCTTCATGAAGGTGGCTGGTGGAAGTCTTGCAGTTAAAACACAACTAGAAAATGGAGAAAAGGTAAATGAACTCCGTTTGTATTCAGGTGAAAAGTATATTCAAGTAGATAGTGCGTCTGCTGGAGATGTTGTTGCACTTGTTGGGCCAAAGGAAACATTTGCTGGGCTTGGACTTGGGTTTGAAAAAAACAGGCCAGAGCTTTCTATGACTCCAGTGTTATCCTATGAACTTGAATTTTTGGATGATACTGTGCCAAAACTTGCTTATCAAAAAATAAGTGCTTTAAATGATGAAGATCCATCTCTTGGTGTATGTTGGGATGAAAAAACTCAGCATATAAAGATGAATCTTATGGGAGAGGTACAAACAGAAATATTAGTTAACCGAATTAAGGAAGAGCTTGGTTATCAGGTAGAGTTTAAGGAATCCGGAGTATTGTACAAAGAAACTATCGCTGGTTCTGTGGAAGGTGTGGGGCATTTTGAACCTCTTAGGCATTATGCTGAAGTACATCTTTTGATGGAACCTATGCCACAAGGCTCAGGAATCATTGTTGAGTCAAATGTATCTGTAGATAGTCTGTCCTTGAATTTTCAACGGTTGATAGAGACTCATATTCTTGAAAAGGAACATATTGGCACTTCAATAGGAGCACCGGTCACTGATATAAAATATACTATTATTGGTGGAAAGTCTCACATTAAACACACAGAAGGCGGAGATTTTAGAGAGGCTACTTATAGGGCTATCAGACAGGGCCTTACAGAAGCAGGAACAATCATTTTGGAACCCTATTATAGGTTTGAAATGTTGATTCCTACAGAGGCGGTTGGACGCGCCATGACCGATGTTGAAACTATGAGCGGAAGCTTTGAAGCTCCTGAAGATATAGGTGGCATTTCTCGTTTACGAGGCAGTGCACCTGCAGTAGAAATTAGAAACTATAGTGCCGCCCTTGTGACTTATACAAAAGGAGAGGGACGCCTTACCCTTGTATTTGATGGATATAAACCATGTCATAACACAGAGCAGGTAATGGAAGCATATAATTACAATTCAGAAGTAGATATGGAGAATCCGGCTTCATCAGTCTTTTGTTCTCATGGTGCTGCAACAATTATTCCTTGGAATGAGGTAAAAGAGCATTGTCATGTACCTTGTTTTTCAAACAAAGAGGATAGGTATGATACGTCTGTTTCACTAAAGAGGATGAATCATTCTGAGGATGAATGGTTGGACCCAGATGAAATCGACAAGATTCTTGCAATGGCTACACATAGCAACCAAGGAAAGAATCCTAAAAAAGGCTGGCATTATGGGGATTCACGTCCCAGAAGAGTGGATTCAGACTATGTTTATAAGGCTCCTAAGGAGCTTAAACCAAAGGAAAAATATCTTCTTGTTGATGGTTACAATTTGATATATGCATGGCCTGAATTGAAAGAAGTGCTTGATGTTAATCTTGATGGAGCAAGGGGAAAGCTTCTTGATATACTTAGTAATTACAAGGCAATGACAGATTACAATGTTATAGCTGTTTTTGATGCATATAGGGTGAAGGGGCATCCTGTTGAGGCTAGTGATTACTTGAATATTCATCAGGTATTTACTGCTGAGGCTCAGACGGCTGATGCTTATATTGAACGCTTCACACATGAGCATGGAAAGAAATACGATATTACTGTGGTTACCTCTGATGGACTAGAACAAGTGATTATTCGTGGTGCTGGAGCTAGATTAATATCTTCCAGAGAGTTTATCCAAGAAGTTGATAGACAGGCTGTTATGCTTAGAGAACAATTTGATATTAAATAATTGCAAAGAATAATGAATTTACTATTTTTTTAACAGTAAATTCATTATTTTTTTTTATACTGTATTTGTTGGTTGCTGAGTTAAATTTCACAATCTTCCTTATGTGGAGGAAAAAATATGGAAAAGTATGAGTTTAGCCAAGTGGAAAGAACTACATTGGAGCGTCTAAATATCCCGTTAGCTATTTATCAATATATAGATAAAAGAGTGGTTACACTTCTGGTGACAGATGGAATGTGTAAACTGATGGGGATGGAACGTGAGGATGTCATAAAACTGCTGGATGAGGATATGTATAGAGATACACATCCAGATGACAAAGCCAGGGTGGCAGATGCTGCACTAAAGTTTGCATCCGGTGGAGAACGCTTGGATTGTGTGTATAGAACAATGTCACATACACTTAATGACTATGTTATTTTGCATTCTCATGGGGAACATTTTTTCACAGACAATGGAACTATGCTTTCAGCAACTTATTACATTGTTGAAGGGTTGGTTAATGATTCTGAAAATCCTCTTACAGAAAAGTTGGCATCAAATTTTAAAGAGATGATGAAAAAGGAAAGCCTTATAAGAGATAATTTTTATGATACTCTTACAGGTTTACCAAATATGTCATATTTTCTACAGTTAGCAGATGCTGGTAAGGAGACAATTCTAAATGCAGGCTTTACACCTGGAATTCTGTTTTTTGATTTAACAGGCATGAAATACTTTAATGAAAAATATGGAATTCGGGAGGGCGATAATCTTTTAGTATCTGTAGCAATGATACTGAAGAAGTATTTTTCAAATGAGAACTGTGGTCGCATGGGTTCTGACCATTTTGCAGTATACACAAAAATGGAAGGAATTGAGGATGTTTTAGATAATATTTTTTCAGATATAAAGTATGCAAATGAAGGCCGCTCACTTCCTGTGCATGTAGGAATATATTCACTTGCATTTGAGGATGTTTCTGCAAGTGCAGCTTTTGATAGAGCGAAGGTGGCATCTGATAGAGAAAAGGGGGCGTATGCGTCCAAATGCTCATATTATGATATAAATACACACACCATCGCTTCAAATTATCAGTATGTTATCAATAATTTTGAAAAAGCAATGAATGAGCGTTGGATTATGCCTCACTATCAGCAGATTATCAGAGCTATAAATGGTTTGGTTTGTGATGAGGAAGCATTGGCACGTTGGAATGATCCGGTGAGAGGTATAATTCCTCCAGATCATTTTATCTATGTATTAGAGGATGTAAAGTTAATTCATAAACTTGATTTGTATATTTTGGAAAGAGTGCTAGAGCATAGTGAAGATGTTTTAGAAAAAAACATGCCTCTTGTTCCTATTTCAATAAATCTATCAAAGTATGATTTTGAGCTTTGCGATATTGTTGAAGAAATTAATAAAAGAGTTAAGGCCTCAAAAATTGGGCCAGAATACATAACAATCGAAATAACTGAAAGTGTTTCAAGTCTTGATCCTGAGTTTGTAATAACTCAGATAAACAGATTCCATAAAGCAGGATTTAAGGTTTGGATGGATGATTTTGGAAGTGGTTATTCTTCGTTAAATATGCTTCAGCATTTTGACTTTGATGTGTTGAAGTTTGATATGCGATTTATGAGAGAGTTTAGTGCCTCTAGAAAAAATCATGTGATTATGAAACAGCTTGTACAGATGGCAAAGAAGCTTGGGATAGACACAGTTATTGAAGGAGTTGAAACTTTAGAGCAGGTGAAGTTCCTTCGTGAAATAGGGGCTACGAAACTACAGGGATATTATTTTGCTAAGCCAATTCCATTGGAAGAGTGGTATGCAATTTATGGAGCTAATATTGGTAACAGCATAGAAAACGAAAATGAGACTGCATATTATGATGCAATATCAAGAATTAATGTTGTTGAGCCAGAGGTAAATGTAGATTATAATTGGCGCTCGAATGATTTCTTTGGACAGCTTCCAACAGGTATTTTGGAATTCAGAGAAGATAGTGTTTATGTTGTAAGATATAATCGTACCTTTGCAAACTTCCTTTTGAAAACCAATTACATAGATGAAATAGATTTAGGATCTGTGATGATTAAACAAAAAAGGCTTCCTGAAAAGGAGTTTATAGATGTTTCCAAGAGATGTGTTGAAACAGGAAAATGGGAACTGGCAGAGGGAATGCATGAACAGAATCTTACAATAGATATGTTCGTTAAGTTTATAGGAAAAAATCCTATTACTGACTATATTGCATTTGAGGTGGTTATTATTGCTATTTCATCCAATTGATAGGTTTGACAGTATATCATAAATGTGTTAACTTTTTTTACTGAATTAAATAACATTATTTGAGTTTAGGTGTTCATGGGATTCGTATTTACGAATCAGGCATGAGTGAAAAGGAAATCTGGTGAGAATCCAGAGCGAAGCCGTCACTGTGTTAGGGAGTTTGCTTTCGTGTCACTGAATAATATATTTGGGAAGAGAAAGTAAATGTTGATCGAAGTCAGGAGACCTGCCTATTCTTGTATTTAAGATTTGCGGACTTTCGAATCTTGATTCTAAATATTTGGAATTAAGGGTCGCACAAATAGCGACCCTTTTGATTTTGAGTTCGTTTATCTTGCTTTATAAAAAGGAGGACGAAAATGAAAAGAAGATTTATTAGTTTTCTTGCTGTTACAATGACTGCGTCACTTATTTTTGCAGCCTGTGGCACATCAGCTCCAGAAGAGACTTCAGAGACTGAGACTACCACTGAAACAACAGAAACAGCAAATGAAGATGCTGGTGAGGAGGAAGCAGATCAATTGGCAGCAGATGCATGTGCAGAATTAATTGATGCAATTTATGTTCAGGATTGGACAGATGATACATATGAAAAGTGTGAAACTGCAAAAGCTGCGTGGGATGCACTTTCAGATGCATCTAAGGAACTTGTAGAAGGCGAGTTTGCTGACCCAGATTATTTTGGTAGAGATACAGGTGATGCATCAAAGGATGATCCTTTAAATCAGGATGATATTGGAGAGAATGAAATTCTTGTAGTAAGCTTTGGTACATCATTCAATATTAGCCGTGCAGAAGATATCGGAGGAATCGAAAAAGCAATTGCAGAGGCAAATCCAGATTGGTCTGTTAGACGTGCTTTTACTGCTCAGATTATTATCAATCATATTTATGCTCGAGACAATGAGAAGATTGATAATGTAAAGCAGGCTCTTGATAGAGCAGTAGATAATGGTGTAAAGAATCTTGTTGTTCAACCTACACATCTTATGCACGGTGCAGAGTACGACGAGCTTATGGATGCAGTTAATGAATATACTGATAAGTTTGATTCTGTAAAGGTTGCAGAGCCACTTCTTGGACAGGTAGGTAAGGATGCAAAGGCTATTAACAAGGATAAGGAGACAGTAGCAAAGGCTGTTGTTGCAGAGGCTTTATCTGTAGCAAGCTATGATACTCTTGATGCAGCTGCTGAAGACGGTGTTGCTTTTGTATTCATGGGACATGGTACAAGTCATACAGCAAAGGTTACATATTCGCAGATGCAGACACAGATGTATAAACTTGGCTACAAAAATGTATTCATTGGTACTGTTGAGGGCGAGCCAGAGGAAACATCTTGTGAAAACGTAATTGCTGCTGTTAAGGAAGCTGGATTTAAGAAAGTAATTCTTAGACCACTTATGGTTGTTGCTGGTGATCATGCAAATAACGATATGGCTGGTGATGAGGATGACTCATGGAAGTCAATGTTTGAAGCGGATGGAAGCTTTGATTCTGTAGATTGCCAAATTGCAGGTCTTGGAGAGATTAAAGATATACAGGCATTATATGTAGAGCACACAAAGGAAGTATTATAGGAGCGATTTCATGAGAAATAAATTTTTAGCATTAGCATTAGTTTTAACAATGACTGCATTTATAGGATGCGGAAACAAGGAAACAGAGATTCAGGATACTTCAGCTGTTTCAGAAGCAGTTGAAGAAAGTGCTGTTAATGAATCTAAAGAGACTGAAGAGGTTGAAGATAACGCTGAAGATACTACCGAGAAGTCTGAGGGAATTGATCTTGAGGATGGAGAATATCAGGTTGATTTCAATACAGATAGTGGTATGTTCCATGTAAATGAAGCTATGGATGGTCATGGCACACTTACAGTAAAAGATGGACAGGCTACAGTTCACATTTCTCTTGTTTCAAAAAAGATTTTAAATTTATATGTTGGACTTGCTGCTGATGCTGAGGGAGACGAGGAAAATTGGCTTCAACCAACTGAGGATGAGGTAACTTATGAAGATGGAACAACAGAGACAGTTTATGGTTTTGATGTTCCTGTTAAGTCTTTAGACACAGAGTTTGATCTTGCCCTTATTGGTGAAAAGGGTGTTTGGTACGATCATAAGGTAAGTGTTTCAAATCCACAGTAATATGAAAAAATTTGGTTTTATAGCTGCAGCGCTGGCTCTTACACTAACAGCCTGCAGCTTTTTTAATAACAATAATTTAATAAATGAAGAGCAAGAAGCTTCGACTGAGATTGTTTCAAAAAACTACAAGTGTGAAGTCGCTTTAGAAGGCGGTAGTGGTAAGGCAACAGTTGAATCACCAGCAGAGGTAGTGGTTACAAATGAGGAGAAAACTGTAAAGCTTGTATGGTCAAGCTCACACTATGATTACATGCTTGTAGATGGGGTGCGCTTTGATAATGAGGCAGCTGTAGACGAGAATTCCGTATTTACAATACCATTTAGAGATTTTGATAATCCTTTCACTGTTATAGGTGATACAACAGTTATGAGTACACCTCATGAGATTGAGTACACTCTAACTGTGTATGAACCTGATGAGGATTCACATATACAAGACGACAACACTTTAAATAATGATGAAAGCAAAAAAAACGATTCTAAGAAGCCTGACTTAAGCGCTTTTAATTATATATCTTCATTGAATCTGGATTATGCTACCCAGTACAGTGTTGATTTTTATCAGGATGAGGATAACAACGATTTTGCTTTCATTACAGTAGGCTCAGGAGAACAGGCGCAGTATTTTGTTTATCCAGGATTAGATTCAGGGTTTAACAAGAGTATAAAAGGAGCTACATTAATTAAAAGTGTGGATAAGACATATCTTGTATCCACATCTGTAATGGATTTAGTTTCTTCAATTGATGGATTATCTCAGGTTTCTTTTTCTGGTACAGATAGCAAAGATTGGTATATTCCAGAGGCCAAACAATCAATGAAGGAAAAGAAAATCCTGTATGCAGGAAAGTATTCTGCACCTGATTATGAGCTTTTAGTATCATCTGGATGTAATTTTGCAATAGAAAATACCATGATTTATCACAAGCCATCAGTGAAAGAAAAACTTGAATCTCTTGGCATCCCTGTTTTGGTAGAGCTTTCAAGCTATGAGAAAAATCCACTTGGACGATTGGAATGGATAAAACTTTATGGACTTTTATATAACAAGTCTGCTGAGGCCGAAAGGATTTTTGAAGATCAGGAAGAACGTGCTCAGAAGGTGGCAGGACAGCCTAATACGGGATTAAAAGTTGCTGTATTTTCAATCTCATCAAATGGTCAGGTGGTTGTGAGAAAACCTGGTGATTATATTTCCACTATGATTAAAATGGCTGGAGGAAACTATGTTCCTACAAGTTTGAAGGAATCACAGGAGAATGCTGTTTCATCCACAAAAATCACAATGGAGGATTTTTACCTGGAGGCAGCTGATGCTGATGTTTTAATTTACAACAGTACAATTCAAGGGGAAATCACTTCGGTAAATGAACTGATAAAAAAATCAGATGTGCTTAGGGATTTCAAGGCAGTAAAGGAAGGAAATACATATTGTCTTGAAAAGAGCTATTTTCAACAGACCTGCGATGTGGCAGAATTAATAGAGGATATACATAATATTTTAGTTAAAGAAGATGAGTCGTTAACATATATTTATCAGCTTGAGGATTAAACATTGGACAATAAAAAAAGATACTACGTGATTAAATTTTTGGTAATGACAATATTGCTTTTGGCTATTTTTGTGCTGAGCATTGGTATGGGCAGCGCAGAAATTGGTGTGTCTCAAATTATAAAATCCCTGTTTAATTCAGGGGATGATTATCTTGCGAAAATCATTATTTCTATTAGACTTCCAAGAATACTGGCGGCAGTTATTCTTGGAGGTGCTTTATCTATTTCAGGTTTTTTACTCCAGGTATTTTTTGGAAATCCAATAGCAGGTCCATATGTCCTTGGAATATCCTCAGGAGCTAAGCTTGTAGTTGCTTTGGCTATGGTATATTTGCTTGGACAGGGCATGGTTATAAGCTCTTTTGGAATGGTGTTATGCGCTTTTGTTGGATCACTTTTATCCATGGCCTTTGTTATGCTATTAGCAGGAAAGGTGAGAAATATGTCTCTGCTTGTAGTATGTGGTGTAATGATTGGCTATATATGCTCCGCAATTACGGAATTTATTATCGCATTTGCGGATGATACAAATATAGTTAATCTTCATAACTGGTCACTGGGAAGTTTTTCGGGAATTAGCTGGGAACATGTTGGGATTTCAACAATTATTATTGTGATTGCTATATTCTTTTCATTTTTTATGTCAAAACCTATTGGCGCATATCAGCTGGGAGAAAACTATGCCAGAAATATGGGAGTGAACATTAAGGCTCTTAGAATAGTTCTTATTATGCTATCCAGCATTTTGTCGGCTACAGTTACGGCCTTCGCTGGCCCTATTTCATTTGTTGGAATTGCTGTGCCTCATATAATGAGAAGTATTATGAGAACCTCAAAGCCAATCGTAATGATTCCAGCTTGTTTTTTAGGTGGAGCTGTAATCACACTGGTTTGTGACGGAATTGCTCGTACAGCCTTTGCACCTACGGAGCTTAGTATAAGTGCTGTTACAGCCATTTTACTTGCGCCTGTTGTTATCTATCTTCTTGTAAAAAGAAAGGAGGCAGGCCATGGAACAAATTAAGGCAAGCAGCTTGACGGTAGGATATGGCAATCCAATTATATCTGATGCAACTTTTCAGTTAGATGCAGGGGAAATAATAGCGCTTATTGGCCCAAATGGGGCTGGTAAATCTACCATATTAAAAACAATTACAAGACAATTAAAAAAAATATCTGGCAACGTAGCGATTGCTGGTAAGGACGCCAATGGAATTTCAGAAAATGAGTTGGCTAAAAAACTTTCAATGGTAATGACAGAAAGGGTTCATCCTGAGTTGATGACTTGTTTTGAAGTAGTTGCCACAGGAAGATATCCATATACTGGTCGACTTGGCTTGTTGACAGCTGAAGACAGAAAGAAGGTTTCTGATGCCATCAGCTTGGTTGGAGCAGAGGATGTATCGGGAAAAGATTTCATGAAAATAAGTGATGGACAACGACAGAGAGTTATGCTGGCAAGAGCTATTGCACAGGAACCGGATATTATGATTTTAGACGAGCCTACTTCTTTTCTGGATATTCAATACAAAATTGATATTTTATCGGTAATTAGAAAGCTTGCTAAGGAGCAGAATATTGCAGTTTTAATGTCTATCCATGAATTGGAATTTGTTCCTGCAATTGCTGATAAGGTGATTGGAATTTGTGATGGACGAATTTTTAAAATCGGCACACCTACAGAGATATTTACAGGTGAAAACCTAGAGTCCATGTATAGAATGAACCCCGGTACAGGTGAAAATTTGGTTCAGGGACTTTTGGCATATTCAAAAAGTCTTCCATTGTAGGACTTTAGGTTATTAAGATTAAAGACGAGGTGTTAAAACATGAACATAGAATATGTACTTCCAGCAGATATAGAGAAGCGCAGTTTTTCTATTATAGCAGCAGAATTATCAGATTTAGGTATAACACTTTCTGAGGATGAAGCACCTATTACGATGCGCACAATACATACAAGCGCAGATTTTGATTATGCCAGAACTATGCGATATTCAAAGGGGGGAATAGAAAGAGCAAAAGAATTAATTAAAAGCGGAGCAGATATAGTAACAGATACTAATATGGCTTTGGCTGGAATAAATAAAAAAAAGCTTTTAAGTTTCGGAGGAGAAGTGCATTGTTTTATGGCTGATGAAGATGTGGCTGCAGAAGCAAAAATGCGACAGGTTACTCGTGCAACCGTATCTATGGAACGTGCATCAAAGCTAGGGAAGCCAGTTATTTTTGCTATAGGAAATGCACCAACGGCATTGATTTCTCTTTATGAAATGATGTTAAGTGGCGTATTTACACCAGAATTTGTCATTGGAGTTCCAGTTGGTTTCGTAAATGTTGTTGCAGCCAAAGAATTATTTCTAAACTCTAATGTACCTTATATCATAAATGAAGGTCGAAAAGGCGGCAGTAATATTGCTGCCGCTATAGTAAATGCATTGTTATACAATATTTAACATTCCCAGATTGAGACAAAAAGAGGTGTCTTAATGAGAAAAGGTTTTACAACAGGCTCCTGTAGTGCTGCAGCTGCAAAGGCAGCAACATATATGCTGCTTTCAGGACAGGAAAAACTGAATATTGAGATAGAAACTCCGGCGGGAATTATGTTCAAGACAGATATAGTTGATGTGGATAGAAACGAAAATAAAGTATCTTGCGCTGTTATAAAAGATGGTGGTGATGATCCTGATGTCACTACAGGCTGCCATGTGACGGCTACTGCAAGGGTTATTGAACCATCAGCTGAGTCGGCAGTGAATCAAAAGCTTTTAATCCAAATTGACGGTGGACAGGGAGTTGGTAGAGTTACACTGCCTGGTTTGGATCAGCCGGTTGGCAATGCTGCAATAAATCATGTTCCAAGGGAAATGATTGAAAAGGAAGTTTCTGAGGTATGCAGCCTTTTGGATTTTCATGGCACATTGTCAATAGAAATTTCTGTTCCTGAAGGAAAGGAATTAGCTTTAAAAACTTTTAATCCACGGCTAGGAATAATAGATGGTATTTCAATCCTTGGCACAACAGGAATTGTTGAACCAATGAGTTCAAAAGCTTTGATAGATACAATTAAAGTTGAGTTAACTCAAAAAAAGGAGTTGGGCTTTAAAACAGCTATAGTGACTCCTGGAAATTATGGATTGAAATTCATGAAAGAAGCTTTCAACTACGATTTGGATAAAAGTGTAAAGTGCTCAAATTTCATAGGCGAAACTGTTGATATGTGTAAGGCTTTAGGTTTTGAGGGAATGCTTATAACTGGACACATCGGAAAACTTGTTAAAGTGGCCGGAGGAATTATGAATACCCATTCCCATGAGGCTGATTGTCGAATGGAGATACTTTCTAGTTGCGCAATTAGAGCAGGAGCTGACACTAATTTGGCATTAAATATTTTAGATTGCCTTAATACAGAGGAAGCCTTGCATCTGATAGATGATGCTGGACTTTTACAATCCACAATGGACATAGTTCTAGAAAGAGTTCTATTCTATCTGAATTTTAGAGCACAGGGAGACCTGAAGCTTGATTGCATTCTTTACTCAAATGAATTTGGTATTCTTGGAATTTCTGAGAATGTAAAAGAATTGCTAACATATATAAAATAAGAATCTTTGACTTTAAATGAGGTGGAATTTTGTCAAAAGTAATTATGATTCAAGGGACTATGTCCAACGTAGGTAAGAGTCTTCTTGTGGGAGCACTTTGTAGAATTTTTAAACAGGATGGTTATAAAGTTGCTCCATTTAAATCTCAAAATATGGCGCTTAATTCATTTGTTACAGTTGATGGGCTTGAACTTGGTAGAGCACAGGCTATGCAGGCAGAGTGTGCATCGGTTGAACCATCTGTATATATGAATCCCATTTTGCTTAAGCCAACAAATGATATTGGTAGTCAGGTAATAGTCAACGGAAAAGCCATTGGCAACATGAGTGCAAGAGACTATTTTTCCTATAAAAAAAAGCTCGTTCCAGATATAATGACAGCATTTCATAAATTGGAGGAATGGGCGGACATCATCGTCATTGAAGGGGCTGGAAGCCCAGCAGAAATTAACCTGAAAAGTGATGACATAGTCAATATGGGAATGGCAAAGCTTGTAGATGCACCTGTACTTTTGGTGGGAGATATAGATAGAGGAGGTGTGTTTGCCCAGCTTTTAGGTACCTTGGAATTATTGGAGCCTGATGAAAGAGATAGAGTAAAGGGATTAATTATAAATAAATTTAGAGGAGATAAAAGCCTGCTTGATTCAGGTATTGAAATGCTTGAGGCAAGAGGAAGAGTCCCTGTTGTAGGAACAGTCCCTTATGCCAGACTAATGATAGATGATGAAGATAGCCTTAGTGAGCGACTTGGAAATCATACAATTAATCAAAATACCCTTGTGGATATAGCAGTTGTTCGTTTGCCTAGAATATCAAATTTTACAGACCTTGCACCTTTTGAAAGCATTGATGGGGTAAGTGTACGATTTATTTCTAATCCTAGTGAAATTCAGACTGCTGATATTGTCATTATCCCTGGAAGTAAAAATACGATTTCTGATTTAATCTGGATGAGAGAATCTGGAATGGAGGCATCGGTTAAACGTTTCTCTGAACATGGACCTGTTATTGGAATATGCGGAGGCTTTCAAATGATGGGAAATATGGTTTATGACCCTGAATCTGTTGAAGAAGGTGGAAACACACGTGGCATGGAATTGCTGCCACTTAAAACAGTACTATCACGAGAAAAATATCGCAGCCAGACAGAAGACTGTTTTGATGATTTGACTGATATTTATGAATGTCTGGCAGGTGAAGAGTTTTTAGGGTATGAAATTCACAATGGAGTTACCACGGTGGATGATGGTAAGAATGAAATTCAGATTGTTGAGCATGATGATGACGGTAATATTATTCTTGTTCAACATAATAATCTTTTAGGCACATATGTACATGGAATATTTGATAATTCAGATTTGGCTCTTCGATTGGTTCAAGCTATTGCTACAAAGAAAGGAATTCGGCTTGAGTCTACAATGAATTATCAGGCATTTAAGGATGCTGAATATGACAAACTTGCTGAGATTGTAAGAAATAATATTGATATGGATTATGTATATAGTCTATTAAAATAGCAGTTTATGAGGTAAATACCTATGAGTAATGCAAAAAAAGTATATTTTGTTGGAGCCGGGTGTGGAGCCCCAGACCTTATTACAGTTAGGGGAATGCGCCTTTTACAACAGGCTGATGTGATAATCTACGCAGGTTCTTTAGTTAATCCAGAACTTTTAGATTATGCAAAGCCTGAATGTGACATTTACAATAGTGCAAAGATGACTTTGGATGAAGTAATTGATGTTATCGTAAATGCGAATCAAAATGATAAAATGGTAGTAAGACTTCATACCGGGGAGCCTAGTATTTATGGTGCAGTTCAAGAACAAATGCATATTTTAGATGAAAAAGGCATTTCCTATGAAAGTTGTCCTGGTGTAAGCGCATGTTTTGGTGCAGCCGCAGCTCTTAATTTGGAGTACACTCTTCCTGACGTAAGTCAATCATTGATAATTACAAGGATGGAGGGAAGGACCTCAGTGCCAGAAGGCGAATCAATCGAAAGCTTTGCAGCACATGGTGCATCTATGGCTATATATCTTAGCGCTGGAATGCTTGAAGAGCTTCAAGAGAGATTGCTAAAAGGTGGCTATAAAAAAGATACTTGCGCTGCTATAGTGTACAAGGCATCATGGCCAGAGGAAGAAAAATATATCTGTACAGTTGGAACTTTGGCCAACACAGCCAAAGCTAAAAATATTACCAATTTGGCAGTGATTTTAGTGGGAGATGTTATTGCTAAATCCAATTATTCCCTTTCAAAGCTTTATGACCCTGATTTTGAAACTGGATTTAGAAAACCAAGGTAGTTGTTATGAATAATAAGATTTTAGTTAGAATAGTATTTTTTACAGAAAATGGCGAAAATACTGCAAAGCTCATATGCGATAGATGGAAGGATTGTATTTTAGAATTTAAACCACAGGATCAATCTCTTATGGAGTGGACAAAAGAGTGTTTTGAATTGCATCTTCCGATTATATTTGTTGGTTCTGCAGGTATTGCAGTTAGAGCTATAGCACCTTTTGTAAGTGACAAACTGAAGGATAGCCCAGTACTTGTTGTGGATGAACTTGGAATGAATGTTATCCCTATTTTATCTGGGCATTTTGGACGTGCAAATGAACTTGCTCTTAGAGTGGCTAGTGCAATTAATTCAAATCCAGTTATCACTACAGCCACCGATATAAATGATATTTTTTCAGTGGATTATTTTGCAAAGAAAAATGGATTTGGAATTCACAATAAAAAAGCAATAAAATACTTGTCTACTAAGTTATTGAATTCTCAACAAATATTGTTTAAATGCAAACTGAAAAAGTACTCCTTTGTTGGAATTCAGCCGAACAATGTGCTTGAGGGAGAACCTTTTGATTTTCTGATAACAGAAAATGAAACAGATTTTTATGATAAAGAAACCTGTCTTGTTATGCGACCAAAGAGATTAGTTTTAGGGATGGGATGTAAAAAAGGAAAGAGCTTTGAGGAGCTTTATCAGTTTGTTAATAAGTATTACGCCGATTTAGATTTAGAGGATAATCTATTTGCAATTGCGTCGGCTGATGTAAAAGCAGAAGAAATCGGACTATTGAAGTTGGCTCAATATTATGGGGTTCCATTGCTTACATATTCACCGGAAGAGCTTGCATCTTTAGAGGGGAATTTCCAAGACTCTGATTTTGTGAAGGAGCAAATAGGCGTAGGTAATGTTTGCGAAAGAGCAGCTATGCTTACAGCAGGTGAGGGAGGCACTCTAGTGAAATCAAAGCTGGCTGAAAATGGAATGACCCTTGCTGTAGCAAATAGGGGTGTTATTAATATAGTATGGTAGGAGATAACATGATAGGAAAAATTTATGTCATAGGAATGGGCCCAGGTGAAAAATCCATGATGACTGAGGAAGCATATGAGGCTATGGAATCAGCTGATGTTATCGTGGGATATACAGTATACATCGATCTTGTGAAAGAGTATTTTCCTGAAAAAGAATTTTATACTACTCCAATGAAACAAGAGATTAAACGCTGCAGAGCTTGCTATGATTTTGCTTTAAATGGTAAAAATGTGGCTTTTATCTGTAGTGGAGACGCTGGAATTTATGGTATGGCAGCACCGATGTTTGAACTACTTCCTGAATACGTAAATTCGAATCCAGACTTTTCGGAGGATAATATCATTATTATTCCCGGGATCAGTGCATGCATATCAGGGGCTGCTTGTCTTGGGGCTCCAATAAACCATGATTTTTGTGTTATTAGTCTTAGTGATTTGCTTACACCATGGGAAGTTATTGAGCGTCGTTTGAAAGCCGCTATTGACGGAGATTTTGCTATTGTAATTTATAATCCTTCGAGTCATAAAAGAAAGGATTATTTAGAAAAGGCCTGCAATATAATGCTAGCAGCTGGTGCTAGTAAAAATAGAGCCTGTGGCTATGTTGAAAACATAGGTAGAAATGGCGAAAGCGCGGCAGTTTGTACCCTTGAACAGCTAAAAAACACTTCGGTGAATATGTTTACAACTGTTTTTATTGGAAATTCAAATTCTGTAATTATTGAAGGAAAGCTGGTTACACCTAGAGGATATAAAATATGAAAAAGGTAATCATTTTTGGAGGAACTACAGAAGGAAGAAGACTTGCTGAATATTTGGCAAAGGCAAAGGTTTCAGTGGTTTACTGTGTTGCTACAGAATATGGAAAGCAGCCTGTTGAGGAATCAGATTTCCTTCGTATTCATTCCGGAAGAATGGATGCAAAGGAAATGACCCGTTTATATGAAACCCAGATACCAGACTGTGTTGTGGATGCAACTCACCCTTTTGCAGAACTTGTAAAAAAAGAAATCGAAAATAGCCTCTTTGAATATAAAGAGTTACCATTCTTCAGATTGGCTCGAGAAGAAGAGGATAATATTGATTACAGTAATTCATATTTTTTTGATTCATTAGAGGAATGTGTAGGCGCTCTTAAGAACACAAAGGGAAAAATATTTCTCACAACAGGTAGCAAGGAACTAAAAACTATCTGCCAAGAAGAGGACTTAAGAGAGAGAATAGTGGCCAGAGTTATTCCTAGCGAGGAAAGTATTCAAATTTGCTATGAAAATGGATTAAAAGGAAATCAGATAATAGCTATGCAGGGGCCTTTTTCTGCAGGCTTGAATCTTTCTCTTATGAAGGAGACCGAAGCAAAAGTAGTGGTGCTAAAGGAAAGTGGAAAGGCCAGTGGCGCCAGCAGCAGAATCATTGCCGCAAACAAGCTTGGAATAAAATCATTTATTATCAGACGTCCTGTTGAAAAAATGGATGCTATGAATTATCAGCAGGTGAAAAGTGCTCTTCAGGGGTTATTTGATATTGGTGATTGTATTGATGATATTACTCCAGACAAGAATATTAATGTTGTTTTGGCAGGATTTGGAATGGGATTTGGTTCCATCACTGAAGAAGTTAAGGAGGCAATAGATAAGGCTCATTATATTTTCGGAGCTCCTAGAATGCTTGTGGGAATCGAAAGTAAAGCAAAGAAATACCCATATTATTTGGCAAAAGATATTATTCCTGTATTGGAAAAGATAGAAAATGAGATTATAGCAGGAACAAAAAATGTCGTTGTGCTTTTTTCAGGGGATACAGGATTTTACAGTGGTGCTGCAAAGCTTAAAATTCAACTGGATAAACTTAAGTATTGCAGAACTCTTATAATGCCAGGCATATCATCAATCGTAGCACTTGCAGCAAAGCTTGGAGAGACCTGGCACGATTCTGTTATTATCAGCACTCATGGAATAGAAGAAGAGGAATGGAAGTCTACACTTTTGGAGGGTGTAATTCATAATAAAAAGCTATACGCAATCACATCCGGCAGCAAAGACGTGAGAATAATCGGTGAAATCTTAACCTCACTTCAACAAGAAGGAAAAGGAAAGTTTACTGTTTCTATAGGAGCAAATCTCTATTCTGATGAAAAGATAGTGAGCCTTATTCCTGAAAAGTGTGCAAATTTCAATCAGGAAGGACTGTGCACAATACTTATTAAAAACGAAAATGCTACAGAAAAATATCTTGCTCCGAATTTAAATGATGATGATTTTATAAGAGATAAGGTTCCAATGTCAAAGGAGGAAATTAGAGCACTTTCTATTTGCAAGCTTAAACTTACAACAAATTCTATAGTTTACGATATAGGCAGCGGTAGTGGTTCTGTTGCAGTGGAAATGGCTAGACTGCATCCTTCTGTCAAGGTATTTGCAATCGAGATTAAGGATGAAGCATGTTTATTAATTCAGAAAAACATCGCTAAATTTAAACTTTCAAATGTGAAGGTGATTGAAGGTGCTGCGCCAGAGGCTTTAGCAGGATTATTATTACCAACTCATGTATTTATTGGCGGTAGTGGTGGCAGACTGGAGTCAATAATAGCCACTCTAAAGTCTTATGATACGCATATGCGAATTGTAATCAATTCTGTCACATTAGAAACTATATCAGAGATAAATAGAGTACTTCGAAAATACGAAATAGATAATGCTGATATTGTTCAGGTTACTGTGGCCAAAGCTAAAAAAGCTGGAGATTTTAGTATAATGCAGGGACAAAATCCGGTATATATAGTTACGTTTGATATATAATCAATTGATTTTGAAAAAGGGAAAGTTATGAATCACTCAAGAATAATAATTGCTGCACCGAAAAGTGGCAGCGGAAAAACAACGATTACATGTGGAATTCTTGCTGCACTGAAACGAATGGGAATGAATCCTTGTAGCTTTAAGTGTGGGCCTGATTATATTGATCCAATGTTTCATCGCACAATACTTGGGATTCCTTCGGGAAATCTGGATACTTTTTTTACAGATGATGAGACTACCATAAAGCTTTTTACTCAGGAATTTACAGGTAACATTGCTGTAGTAGAGGGGGTAATGGGCCTTTATGATGGAGTTGGTGGAACAGAGGAGACTGGGTCTACTTATGATTTGGCAAGGTCTTTAAAGGCGCCAGTAGTTCTTGTGGTTGATGCAAAAGGTGCTGGACGCTCTCTTATAGCGCAGCTAAAAGGTTTTCTTTACTATGATAATTATAGACTTATTAAAGGTGTTATCTTAAACAGAACAAGTCAGGCCTTTGGAGAAAAACTAGGAAAACTTATAGAAGCAGAACTTGGCATAAAATATCTTGGTACTATTCCGGATATGAGAGATGTGGAATTTTCAAGCCGTCATCTTGGCCTAATTATGCCTCACGAAATCAGTCTAATCCAAGATAAATTAGAAAAAATAGCAGATGCTGTTTTTGAGAATATAAAAATGGCAGATCTCAAAAAAATTGCCGAATCAGCAAGTAAATTAGATATAATAGAAGATAATAAGACGAATAATATACAACTAAGGATGGCTGTAGCATATGATGAGGCTTTCTGTTTTTATTACAGGGAAAATTTTGAAATGCTTGAAAGGGCTGGTATAGAGCTTGTGACCTTTTCACCTATTCGAGACAAACATCTTCCAGAAAATATATCTGGTCTTTTGCTTGGTGGTGGTTATCCTGAAAACTTTCTACGTCAGCTTTCCGAAAACTCATCCATAAAAAATGAGATAAAGGAAGCAATAACATTAGGAATGCCTACGCTTGCTGAGTGTGGTGGGTTTATGTATCTGTTAGATTCTATTACAGACAAGGACAACAGAAAGTTTGATATGGTTGGAGCAATTTCTGGGGCTGCACGTTTTGTAGGCAAGCTAGTAAGATTTGGCTACGTTACAATAGCTAAAGATGATTTGGAAATTAGAGGTCATGAATTTCATTATTATGACACTGATAATAATGGTCAGGATTGTTTGGCGGTAAAACCATCAGGAAACAAAAGCTGGCAGTGTATTCATACATTCAATGGCGGTTTCATTGGATTTCCACATCTTTACTATCCATCAAATCCTAAATTCGTCAATAATTTTGTGGAGGTTATGAAAAAATATGGGGGACAATAAATATTTATTTGAGGATGTGCTTGAAAATAAGCTTTCAATAGAGCCGGTTTCAGTTCAGGCAATGGACAATGTGAAAAAGCAATGGGACAAGGTTGCAAAGCCGATTGGAAGTTTTGGAAGATTAGAGGATTATCATTCAAAGGTGGCAGCTATTCAAGGGTTAAATGCCCCGGATTTATCCCATATGCGATTGATAGTTTGCTGTGGAGACCATGGTATTGTGGAGGAAGGTGTTAGTCAGACAGATCAGGATGTTACAAGAATCTGTGCTACAAACATTGGAAAGGGTGTGACTACAGCAGGTGTCATGGCTAAAAGTGCAGGTATCGATATTCTTTCTGTGGATGTTGGTATTAATTATGCCAAGGAGGTTCCATATACTTTAAATCGCAGAGTGAAATATGGTACCTGTAATTTTCTGAAGCATCCCGCAATGTCTGTAGAGGAGTTTTCAAGGGCCGTTCAGGTTGGAATGGACTTGGTAAAGGATAGCAAAGACCAAGGCTTCACCTGCTTGCTTGTTGGAGAAATGGGAATTGGCAATACAACCTCAGCTGCGGTTATGGCAGGATATCTATTGGATTTAAATGCCGAAACTGTTACTGGAAGAGGAGCAGGTCTTGATGATGAGGGATTTAGCAGAAAGCGTGCTGTTGTATCAATGGCTCTTTCGAAATATAGCGGTCTTTCTCCTGTAGAGATTTGTAGTAATTTCGGCGGATTAGAGCTGGCTGCAATGACAGGAATAGTTATCGGTGGTGGCTTGTATCACATTCCTGTTATTTTAGATGGAATGCTTAGCATGGTTTCAGCTCTTGTGGCTGACCGTCTTATTGAAAATGCCAAAGATTACCTTATTCCATCACACATCAGTAAAGAACCGGTTTCTCAAAAATTGGCAAAAAAACTTTCTGTTGAGCCTGTTATTGATGGAAAGATGGCTGTTGGGGAAGGCGCAGGAGCTGTAATGATGGCACATTTGCTTCAGATTGCAGATGATGTATTTCACAATTCACTTAAATTTCAGGACTCGGAAGTAGAACAATACGAAAGATTTAAATAGATGATTACTTTAGTTTATGGTGGCACAAGTAGCGGCAAATCAGCCTATGCAGAAGATTTAGTTTGCTCATCAAAATATCAGTATCGATTTTATCTGGCTACAATGTCAGCTAATGATGAGGAATCCAAATCAAGAATCCAAAGGCATAGAAAGCTTAGGGAAGGCAAGGGCTTCATTACCTTGGAGCATGCCCGTGATATTAGAAATTCAATTGGTGATATAGAACGAATCTGCACAGGAAATTTTTCCACAGAGGATTTAAATGCAAATGGCAGGATAGTTCTATTGGAGTGCATGTCGAATCTTGTCGCAAATGAAATGTTTTGTGATGGGGAAATATATGATGCTGGACATTGCATAGAAAAAATTATAGATGAAATAAAAGAATTGGAATCCCAGGTGTCTGAATTGGTGATAGTTACAAACAATGTTTTTGAAGATGGAATTACCTATGATACGGAAACAGAAGATTACTTAAAGGCTTTGGGTACCATAAATTCCAAACTGGCGAAAGAGGCCGCAAAGCTTGTTGAGGTGTCAGTTGGGATACCTATTGTTTTAAAAGAATAAGGAGAAAAGTTGAGTATAGTTAAAGCAATAGCTGTTGCCTTTTCCATGTATTCAAGAATTCCAATGCCGCGTTTTAATTGGAATAGTCAGGATATGAAGTATCACCTGATATTTTTTCCTTTTGTAGGGGCAGTGATTGGAGTTTTAGAATATGGTTGGCTTCAGCTGTTTAAAGGATTTAAAATTGAACAGATTGTATTTGCCATAATAGCAATTGTGATTCCTATAGTATTTACTGGCGGGTTTCATATTGATGGCTTTATGGATACCAGTGATGCACTTGCTTCCTGGGGAGATAAAGAAAAACGCCTTGAGATTTTAAAGGATTCTCATGTAGGAGCCTTCGCAATTATCAGGCTTTTGGTTTTAGTTTTGGTTTTGTTTTCTGCAGTCATGTCCATGAATGAAAAAGGTTTTATGGCTTGGCAATTTTCTTTTTTTTCGGCTCGTGCAGTTAGTGGTATATGTGTGGTTCGAAACAAAAAGGCCAAAAAAGACGGAATATTGAAAACGTCAGCTGATACCGCAGACGATAAAATAGTAATGATCGCATTGGCAATCCTTTTTGTTATATCGGCTGTAGTTGCTGAAGGAATGTTTGGCATGTACTGGATTGTTCAGCTTTTGGCATTACTATTAGTACTTATATATTATATATATGTGGCTTATTCAAAATTCGGAGGAATCACTGGCGATTTGGCTGGTTGGTTTCTGTGTAAAGCAGAGGTTTATATGGCAGTAGCAGTTGCAATTTATAGCCTGTTTATAAGATAAGGAGAATGATATGATACTTGTTGTTGGAGGAAGTTATCAGGGTAAAACTGAATTTGCAAGGGTAAATTTTCCTAACGCAAAGTATTTTAATCAGCTTCATAAGTTTATAAAAAAGCGTATTGAAGATGGTAAAAATCAAGATGAAATTTTACAAGAAATAGAAGATGTAGTTCTTGATGGTCAATGGGTTGTTATATCTGATGAAATTGGAAATGGTGTAGTACCTTTTGAAGAGAATGACCGACAATGGAGAGAGATAACAGGACGAATTTTGATTAGCCTTGCGAAGAAGTCTGATGAGGTATACAAAGTGATATGTGGTATCGGACAAAGGATTAAATGATGAATAAAAAGATTACTCTCATTCGCCACGGCACTTGTGATGGAAATGAAAGAAAATGCTATATTGGAATAACAGACGAGCCACTTAATATTAGGGGCAAGGAATCTATTATTTGCAGAGAGTACCCTAAAGCTGATGTTGTCTTTTCAAGTCCGCTTGTAAGATGTATCGAGACTGCAAAGCTGATTTATAATAATCAGGAGATTATCACCATAGATAATCTTCGTGAAACTGATTTTGGATTATTTGAAGGAAAGAACTACCAGGATTTAAAAGATAATAAAGATTATCAGAACTTTATAGATAGTGGAGGCGCTGTAGCTTTCCCAGGTGGTGAGAGCAGGGCAGAAGCTTCTGCAAGAACCATAAAGGGGTTTGAGGAGCTGCTTTCTAAAAGCGTGAAAGTAAGCAACATTTCTGTGGTTGTTCATGGTGGTTCTATAATGGCTATTTTAAGTCACTACTTCGGGGGAGATTACTATTCTTATCATGTAAAAAACGGTGAGGGATATACTTTTGATTTATCACATGACGGCATTTTTAGTGGGCTACATTTTAGATCTTTTCTTGGGTGATCCTATTGGTTGGCCTCATATTATCAGATTTATTGGTAGTCTAATAGGAGGTTTTACTAATTATTTTTTGAAGCTTGCTGATAATAATCAGGACATTGAGCAAATTCATAGGCAAAAAAGAAGGCTTGGCTTCATTATGGTTATATTGGTGATTTTAATTCCGGTCTTGATTTGTTCTTGTATTATTTTGCTAGCATACACATTACATTCACTTTTCGGTATTATTATAGAATCCGTAATTACGTATCAATGTCTTGCAGCAAAAAGTCTATATACTGAAAGTATGAAGGTTGCTAAAGCGTTAGAGCAGGATGGTGTTGTGGCTGGTAGGCAGGCTGTTGCAATGATAGTTGGGCGTGACACAAAAAACCTCGATGAAAAAGGAGTTATTAAGGCAGCGGTAGAAACAGTAGCAGAAAATACATCTGATGGTGTTATTGCGCCGCTCTTATATTTAGCCATAGGTGGTCCAATTCTTGGTATAGCGTATAAAGCAATAAATACTATGGACTCTATGGTAGGATATAAAAATGATAAATATATAGATTTTGGCAGAACAGCTGCAAAGCTTGATGATTTGGTAAACTTTATTCCGTCAAGGATTAGTGCGCTTCTTATGATATTATCATGTGTTTTTTTAGGGCGAAATTATAGCTTTAGAGGTGCCATTAGAATATTTAAAAGAGACAGATTCAATCATTCCAGTCCTAATTCCGCTCAGACTGAAAGTGTTTGTGCGGGGGCTCTGGGACTCAAATTGGCAGGTCCGGCCAGTTATTTTGGAAAGATTGTTGATAAAAAATATATAGGGGATGCAATTCACGAAATAACTGTTGAACATATAAAAAGGGCAAATGTTCTTATGTTTTCAACAGAAGCAATTTGTGTTGTGTTTCTTACAGCTATTATGGCTGTATTATGTTTAATATGATATACGAGGTGTTAAATACATGCATGGTGGAGACATATATAGAAATAGCATAAGATTTGATTTTTCAGTAAATTTGAATCCTTTGGGAGTGCCACCAGAGGTTCAGTGGGTTCTTACAGAAGCTGCTTTGCACGCTAATAAGTACCCTGATATTATTCACGAAAATTTGGTGAGAGCTACATCAGAAATATTTGATATTAGTTCGGAGAATATTGTTTATGGCAATGGAGCATCAGAACTGATAATGGCAATTTGTCATAGTGTGAATCCAGGTAGCGCACTTCTTTTATCACCATGTTTCTCAGGTTATGAAACTTGCATAAAGGGGGCAGCTCCAAATTGTAAAATTTCATACCATACATTATTAGAAGAGAATGATTTCGAGCTACATCACGATTTCGTAGAAAAAATTCAAGTTGAAAAGCCTGACTTGGTTTTTATTACAAATCCTAACAATCCAAATGGAAAACTTATCGATGGAGATTTGCTCCTTGATATTATAGATATCTGCGAGGCTGTAGGTACTACACTTGTTGTGGATGAATGCTTTTTACCACTTACTGGCAGGGAAAAGGAATATTCTCTTGCATATAATATTGAAAAGAGAAAATCATTAATTGTACTTAGAGCCTTTACCAAGACCTATTCGATTCCTGGAGTTAGACTTGGATATGCAGTGTGTTCTAAAATAAATATAGCTGAAGGTTTAAAACAGCATCTGCCTGAATGGAATATTTCTATTTTCGCGCAAATGGCGGGAGCAGAGTGTCTTAAGCATACAGACTATATTGAACAGTCTGTTAGAACTATCGATGAAGAACGTAGATTCCTTTCGGAAGGTCTTAAAAAGCTTGGTGTAAAGGTATATGGTTCTGATGTAAACTTTATCCTGTTCAAATGCAAAAATTTTGAGTTGAAGGAAGAGCTTTTGGAGTATAGCATCCTAATTAGAGATTGTTCTGACTATAACGGATTAGAGAGAGGCTTTTATAGAGTGGCTGTAAAGCTACACAATGAAAATGAAGGCTTATTATCAGCCCTTGGAGATTTGTTATAGGAATTATTTATGGAATACATAGCTTTATCAGATTATCTAAAAGAAAAATACGGTACAAAGGTTTATAAAATTTCTTTAACATCTGGTTGTACCTGTCCCAATAGAGATGGAACAATAAGCACTGGTGGATGTATCTTTTGCTCAGAGGGTGGTTCAGGAGACTTTGCTGCTTCAGAAAAAAGCCTTGATGAACAGATTTCAAGTGCAAAGAGTTTAATAGAATCAAAAATGTCTTCAAAGGTTCCAGCTAGTGAGAGAAAGTATATTGCATATTTTCAATCTTTTACAAATACCTATGGTGATCAGGAAAAATTAATGAATCTATTTTCAAGGGTGGTTAATTATTCAGAGATTGTAGGTCTGTCTATAGGAACAAGACCAGATTGTATTTCTGATGAAATGATTCTTTTTCTTTCCAATATTAATAAAGAAAAAGAAGTATGGGTAGAACTGGGGTTACAGACAATTCATGAATCTACTGCAAGATTTATAAATCGTGGATATGAACTTTCTGTATTTGATGATACGTACAGACGGCTGACTGATGCAGGTTTAAAAGTTGTGGTTCATGTGATTCTGGGGCTTCCTTATGAAAATGAAAAGGATATTCTTGAGACTATAGACTATCTGGCAACACTTAATCCAACTTTATTTGGGGTGAAGCTTCAATTGCTACATGTATTGAAGGGAACCAGATTGGCTGATATATATGAAGAAGAGCATTTTCACATTTATGGGCTTGAAGAATACTGCAAACTTGTGTGTAAATGCTTGCAACATCTGCCTAAACAAACGGTTATACATCGTTTGACAGGAGATGGGCCAAAAAGGATTTTGATTGCACCTCTTTGGAGTGGGGATAAAAAACGTGTCATGAACACAATGCGTAAATATATTAAAGATTTTTAGTTGAAGAGTATCATTATAATTGCTTTTATAAAAATACAATATTAATTGTTGACAGGCTATGTAAAAAGTTATAACATTACCGAGGTTTTGAAAAGAAAGTGTTATTTATAACGTTTTACAGGAGCAAAAAATGATTACTGTTCGTACAAGAAGAAAACTTGGTATGTTACAACATCAGATCGGAGGAAATAAAGAAGCGGCATTTGTTATTAATCTTGGACAAAACTTTTTAGATTTTGTTGATAAATATTCTGAAGATGATGGTGCAAACGAATCCCTTTTGTATACTAGGGTATCGGAGCTTGTAGAAGCAAAGGATTACAAAGGTTTAGAACGTGTTTTTAGAACTATACAGGTTTTTGGAACTTATGATCGAGTATCAATGAGAACAATCAAATATAAAAATGTCCATTCGGCAGTCGGTTTGACCTACAATGGTACAGTTTTTGAAGGATTGGTTGAAGAAAAAGAGGAGTTATCAAGGATTGTTGCCCATACCTGCCGTCTGTGTACTAAAGAAGGAGACGATTTTTTGATAAATATGCTTGGTTAAGCGTTTTACAATTTAATAAAAAAGTATTGACAATGATTGGTGTACATGTTAAGTTATTAACGTAGTGTGTAACTTGTAACCAATCAAGGCACGAACTATGCATAAACAATTTGTATTTATGTGGGTTCGTGCCTTTTTTTATTTGAATTCTTGTTTGACATTGATATGGCTTCTTGGAATTCTTCACCCATCAGAAAAAAGGATTCCTGCATTAATACAGAACTAAAAAATGTATATGTATAGGAGAAATCAAATGAAAGACAAAATTTTTGCAGTATTGCAGCGAGTTGGACGTTCATTCATGCTTCCAATCGCAATCCTTCCAGTAGCAGGTTTGCTTCTCGGAATTGGTGGATCGTTTACAAACACAACAATGCTTGAGACATACCATCTCACATCAGTTTTAGGCCCAGGTACAGCAGGAAATGCTATCCTTACTGTTATGAACGAGGCCGGAAACATTGTATTTGCTAACTTACCAATTATCTTTGCTATCGGTGTTGCTATCGGTATGGCAAAGAAAGAGAAAGAAGTAGCAGCACTTGCTGCAGCTATCGCTTTCTTAATCATGCATGCTTCAATCGGTGCTATGATCACAATCCATGGCGGAGCAGAGGCAATGCTTGATGGTGCAACAACATCAGTTTGCGGTATCACTTCATTACAGATGGGTGTATTTGGTGGTATGATTGTAGGTCTTGGTGTTGCTTCACTTCACAATCGTTTCTACAAAATCCAGCTTCCACAGGTATTATCATTCTTCGGTGGTACAAGATTCGTTCCTATCATCTCAGGTTTGGTATACACAGCAGTTGGTATTTTAATGTTCTTCGTATGGCCATTCGTACAGCAGGGCATCTACGCAGTAGGTGGTGTCGTTCTTGCTTCTGGTTATGCTGGAACATGGGTATATGGTCTTATGGAAAGACTTCTTATTCCATTTGGTCTTCACCATGTATTCTACCTTCCATTCTGGCAGACAGCTCTCGGTGGAACACTCGAGGTTAATGGTCAGCTTATCGAAGGTGCACAGAACATCTTCTTTGCACAGCTTGGTGCACAGAACACAATTGATCACTTTGCAGTATCAGCTACAAGATTCATGTCTGGTAAGTTCCCACTCATGATCTTTGGTCTTCCAGGTGCAGCACTTGCTATGTACAAGACAGCTCTTCCAGAGAAGAGAAAGGAAGTAGGAGGTCTTCTTCTTTCAGCAGCTCTTACTTCAATGCTTACAGGTATCACTGAGCCAATCGAGTTCACATTCTTATTTGTAGCTCCAGCTCTTTATGGTATCCACTGTGTATTCGCAGGTGCAGCTTACATGTTCATGCATATGCTTGGCGTAGGTGTTGGTATGACATTCTCAGGTGGTATCATCGACTTAATCCTCTTTGGTATTCTTCCTGGAAACGCTAAGACAAGCTGGTTATGGGTACCAGTAGTTGGTGTTGGTTACTTCGTAGTTTACTATTTCCTTTTCAGCTTCCTTATCAAGAAGTTTGATCTTAAGACTCCAGGTCGTGATGCTGACGAGGAAGTTAAGCTTTACAGACGTAGTGATTACAACGCAAAGAAGGAGTCTATGGGTGATGAGACTTCTGAAAAGATTACAAATGGTCTTGGTGGTAAGGCAAACATTTCAGATGTAGACTGCTGCGCTACAAGACTTCGTATCACAGTAAAGAAGTCTGAGCTCGTAAACGATGCTATGCTTAAGGCAACAGGTGCTTCAGGTGTAGTTCATAAGGGTAACGGCGTTCAGATTATTTATGGACCACACGTTACAGTAATCAAGTCAAATCTTGAAGATTATCTTGAGACAGCTCCAAATGTAGAATATAATGGAGCAGGTGAAGCTGCTGTTGAAGAGACAAAGACAGAAGCAACAAACGAGCCAACAGGCAAGGTTGTTAAAACAGTTATTCTTGGTAGCCCAATCACAGGTGTTGCTGCTGATTTAGCAGAGACTCCAGATGATGTATTTGCACAGAAGATGATGGGTGATGGTGCAGTTGTAACTCCTAACGATGGAAAGGTTGTTGCTCCTGCAGATGGTACAGTTGTATTTGTATTTGATACAAAGCACGCAATCGGTTTCAAGACAGACGATGATGTAGCTATGCTTCTTCATTTTGGTATTGATACAGTTAAGCTTAAGGGTGAAGGCTTCAACGTTCACGTAACAAACGGACAGAAAGTTAAGAAGGGTGATATTCTTATGGAAGCAGATTTAGATTTCATTTCTAAGAATGCACCATCAATTGCTACTCCAGTTCTTTGCACAGAGCTTAAGAGCAACCAGAAGCTTCGTCGTTTAGGTGATGGTAATATTAATGCAGGAGAGGATTTACTTGCTGTAGATTTTTACGAGTAAATCTTTAGGAGAGATTAGATGTATAGAGTCGAGAAGGTTCTAAATCATAATGCCTTAATCGGTATTCCAGAGAACACAACTCAGGAATATTTGATTATGGGTAAGGGGATAGGGTTTGGAAAACATATTAGTGAGACAATTGAGGTCACTGATGAGCATAAAGTTTACTCGCTTCAGGAATCCACTGAACGTGGTGATAGGAAGGAGTTAGCTACAAGTATTGACCCTGTATATCTTGAAATCGCTAATGAAATATTAGATGGGGCCGAGGCAGCATTCCATGATATTGATAGAGATGTCATGCTGCCTTTGGCAGACCATATTGAATTCGCAGTCAAACGAATAAAGAGTAATGAGCAACTTAAAAACCCCTTAACAGATGACATCAGAGTATTGTTTCATGCAGAGTTTAAGGTGGCTGAGGTTGCAAGAACTATTCTTGCAGAACGCCTTAATATTAATATATCTGATGATGAGATTGGGTATATTGCTCTTCATGTTCATTCTTCTATCATGGATCAGGCTGTTTCACAGGCTATGCAGATGGCAGATGCTGTTAGACAGTGTGTGAGTATGGTAGAGAAGGAGACTGGAAAGCGTATTGATACCCAGTCATTATCTTATAACAGATTGCTCAATCATATTCGTTACATGATTGCAAGAACAGTTAAAGGCGAGGTTTTGAAGCTTGACATGAACGACTATATAAACGCCTCTGCCGCAAATTCATTTCAGGCTGCAACAAAGATTTGCAAAGAGCTTTCAAAAAGCTTAAATAAGGAAATTCATGACGCTGAAATTGGATACCTTGCCATGCATATCGAAAGGGTTGCATTAGATGAAATGGATTAAGTTAATTTTGATAATTTATAATCCCTAAAACAGTTCACTTATTAACGTATATTAACCCAAACAATATACATATTAAGACAGTCTATTACCAAATAGGCTGTCTTTTTTACGTTATTTGTGATAAAATATTTATTTGTGTATAGATAAATTAATTTGTCAAAAAGGAAGGTGCATTATGACAAAGATTGATATAATTTCAGGTTTCTTAGGAGCAGGTAAGACTACATACATAAAGAAAATGCTCGAGGAAGCCTATAAAGGCGAAAAGGTAGTTCTTATTGAGAATGAATTTGGTGAAGTTGGAATTGATGGTGGCTTCTTAAAGGATGCTGGTATCACAATTTCCGAGATGAATTCTGGTTGTATTTGCTGTTCACTTGTTGGTGATTTTGACAAAAATCTTCATGAGGTTCTTGAAAAGTTCAGCCCAGATAGAATTCTCATTGAACCATCAGGTGTTGGTAAGCTTTCAGATGTTATGACATCTGTTATCAAGCTTGAGGAGACTGCAGATGTTAAGCTTTGTGGACTCGTTACAGTTGTAAATGCTCTTAAGGCATCGAAGCAGATGAAGGCATTTGGTGAGTTTTTCAATAACCAGATTGAGTTTGCTACAACAATTGTTCTTTCACGTTCACAGACAGCTACAGAGGATCAGCTTGAGTTTTGCGTTAAGCAGATTCAGAAGCTTAATCCAAAGGCTGCTATTATTACTACACCATGGGATGAGATTACAGGAGAGAAACTTCTTTCAGTTATGGAAGGACAGGATAATCTTGCTGCGGATATGAAGCACTTGGCCGAGGAAGCTCATGAGGAGCATGAACATGAGCATGAGCATCATCATGACCACGACCATGACCATGAGCATCATCACGACCACGATCATGATCATGAGCATGAACATGATCACGAACATCATCATGAGCATGATGAGAATTGCACATGTGGTTGCCACGACCATGATCATCACCATCATCATGCAGATGAAATTTTCACTACATGGGGAAAGGAAACACCTCATAAGTTTGAAAAGTCTACAATTGAAAAGGCTATGAAGGCATTTGCCAACACTACTGATTATGGTACTGTTATCCGTTCAAAGGGTATGGTAGAGGATGTTAATGGTGGTTGGATTTACTTCGACTTCGTAGACGGTGAATATGAGCTTAGAACAGGCGAGCCTGATTATACTGGACGTCTTGTTGTAATCGGTGCTGATATTGATGAGCACAAGATTGAAGAGTTATTTGGCTTGTAATTATCCATTGTAGAATTTAATTGTTTTAGTATTTCTAGAGGTTTTTTATGGCAAAAGATATACCAGTATATGTCTTTACTGGATTTATGGATAGTGGAAAAACTACCTTGATTCAGGAGACACTATTTGAAAATGATTTCGCCCAGGGCGGTGAGGACAAAATTCTCATTCTTTCTTGCGAGGATGGAGATGTTGAATATGATATTGAAAAGCTTAAGACTATAAATGCTAGGGTTGCCACTATTGAATCAGAGGATGAATTCAATCTTGAAAATCTTACACGTATTTCAAAGGAATTTGACCCTGATGTTATTTTCCTTGAATACAACGGAACTTGGGGAGTAGATAAAATCTACGATGAACCGCTTCCAGAGGGATGGGTACCAGCACAAAGTCTTGCAACAGTTGATGCTACCACATTTGAAAACTATCTTAACAACATGCGTACCATGATGATGGAACAGCTTTTTAAGGCTGAGGTAGTTATTTTCAATCGTTGTACAGATGCTACACCAAAGTCTAAGTTCCGCGGTCAGATTAAATCTATGAATCGTCCAGCTCAGATTGTATATGAGAGGGCAGATGGTTCGATTGATGATTCCCCAGAGGAACTTCCATTTGATATTAATGCTGACGTTATTGAAATATCTGATGCAGATTATGCATTATGGTTTATGGATTGTATGGAAACACCAAAGAAATATGATGGAAAAACTGTTCATTTCCTTGGTCTTGTTTATAATCCAAATGATGGAAAGCTTCGCAAGGATGTATTTGTTCCAGGACGTTTCGCAATGACTTGTTGTGTAGAAGATATTCAGTTCCTTGGAATGAAGTGCAAATGGAATAAAGCAGAAAGCCTTGGACATAGAAGCTGGGTTGATATTACAGCCACAATAAAGCTGGAGTTTGCAAAGGAATACAAGGGTAGAGGTCCGGTTCTTTATCCAGTGTCTGTTGAACCAGCTGAAAAGCCTGAAGATGAGCTTGTGTACTTTAGTTAATCTGTCAAATTTTTGCCGCTAGTTACGGTTTTAAGCCTTGGTATATACTAGCGGCTTATTTTGTATAGATTCTTGTGGGCTACTTAAGAAAAAAGCCCACAAGAAGTCATAAAATAAAATTTTTGTTCACTTTAACACTTTACAATGCTACAGTGAACAGATATAATACGTTAATACGTTTTAAAAAGGGAAGGAGTCTATTTTATGTATCCAATCTTAAAAAAGGAAAAGCTTTCAGATAAGATTTTCCTTATGGTAGTAAAGGCACCACGTGTTGCCGCAGGTTGTTTGCCTGGACAGTTTATCATCGTAAAGATTGATGAGGAGGGGGAGCGCATTCCTCTTACAATATGCGATTACGATAGAGCAGAAGGAACTGTTACAATTGTTTTCCAGACAGTTGGAGCTTCTACAGAGCGTATGGCAGGACTTGAGGCTGGTGATGCATTTTCTGATTTTGTAGGCCCACTTGGCCAGCCTTCAGAACTTTGCCTCGAGGAAGATTTAGAAGAGACAAAAAAGAAAAACATCGTATTTATTGCTGGTGGAGTAGGTACTGCACCTGTTTATCCTCAGGTAAAATGGCTTAAAGAACATGGTGTTAAGACTACAGTTATTATTGGTGCACGTTCAAAGGATATCCTTTTCTATGAGGATGAGATGCGTGCAGTTGCAGATGAGCTTTATCTTGCAACAGATGATGGAAGTTATGGTTTCCATGGTAATGGTTGTCAGCAGCTTCAAGCTCTTGTTGATGAAGGCAAGAAGTTTGATCATTGCGTAGCAATCGGTCCTATGATTATGATGAAGTTTGTATGTCTCCTTACAAAGGAGCTTGGCATTCCTACAGTTGTATCAATGAACCCAATTATGGTTGATGGTACAGGTATGTGTGGAGCTTGTCGTCTTGTAGTTGGTGATGAGGTTAAGTTTGCTTGTGTTGATGGACCAGAGTTCGACGGACATTTAGTTGATTTTGATCAGGCAATGGCTCGTGCAAAGCAGTACAAGACTGAAGAGGGCAGAGCACTTCTTAAACAGCAGGAAGGTGATACTCACCACGGTGGATGTGGAAATTGTGGAGGTGACAAGTAATGGGAGACGTATTAGTTAGAGTACCTATTTCAGAGCAGGATCCAAAGGTTCGTGCAACAAACTTTGAAGAGGTTTGTCTTGGATATACAGAGGAAGAGGCTGTAGAAGAGGCAGGTCGTTGCCTTAACTGTAAGAAGCCTATGTGCGTAGGTGGATGTCCTGTTTCTATCAATATTCCTGCATTTATTGAGCAGGTTAAAAATCGTAATTTTGAGAGAGCTTACGAAATTATTTCAGAATCTTCAGCGCTTCCTGCTGTTTGTGGTCGTGTTTGTCCACAGGAGTCACAGTGCGAAGGAAAGTGTATCCGTGGTATTAAGGGCGAAGCTGTTGCAATTGGAAAGCTTGAGCGTTTTGTAGCTGATTGGGCTAGAGAGAATGGAATTAAACCAAAGAATACATCAACACCTAATGGACACAAGGTTGCTGTTATCGGTTCAGGCCCTTCAGGCCTTACTGCAGCTGGAGACCTTGCTAAGGCAGGATATGATGTAACTGTATTTGAGGCACTTCACGAGATGGGTGGTGTACTTGTATATGGTATCCCAGAATTCCGTCTTCCAAAGGACAAGGTTGTAAAGGCTGAGGTTGAGAATGTTAAGGCTCTCGGTGTTAAGTTTGAAAAGAATGTTATTATTGGTCGTTCAATCACTATTGATGAGCTTATGGAAAAAGAAGGCTTTGAGGCTGTATTCATTGGCTCAGGAGCTGGACTTCCAATGTTCATGCATATTCCTGGTGAACAGGCAAATGGTGTATTTTCAGCAAACGAATACCTTACAAGAAACAATCTTATGAAGGCATTCAAGGAAGGTTATGATACACCAATTGCTCGTGGTAAAAAGGTTGTTGTAGTTGGTGGTGGTAACGTTGCTATGGATGCAGCACGTACAGCATTACGTCTTGGTGCTGAGGTTCACGTTGTATACCGTAGAAGTGAGCAGGAACTTCCAGCTAGAGCAGAAGAAGTACATCACGCAAAAGAAGAGGGTGTTATCTTTGATCTTCTACAGAATCCTGTTGAAATTCTTGTTAACGAAGAAGGATCTGTTCGTGGATGTAAGGTTATAAAGATGGAACTTGGTGAGCCTGATGCTTCTGGTCGTCGTCGTCCAGTAGAAATCCCAGGCAGTGAGTACGAAATCGAGTGTGATACAGTAATCATGTCACTTGGTACATCACCAAATCCACTTATTTCAAGCACTACTGTTGGTCTTGAAACAAACAAGAAAGGATGCCTTATTGCTACAGAGCAGGGAGCTACAACAAAGGACGCTGTATTTGCTGGTGGTGATGCAGTTACAGGAGCAGCTACAGTTATTCTTGCTATGGGTGCTGGTAAGACAGCTGCTGCAGCTATCGATGAGTATTTCAAGAACAAAAAATAAATATTTTGGATTTTTGTGGGCTACTTAAGTAAAAGCACACATGAACCTATTTTAATTAAAACGCTTCCCATTTAATGGCAATGTCATTAAGATAAGATGACGGAATAAGATCTCTATATCAAAATGGTATAGA
>CAMJBT010000003.1 GCA_946403965.1 uncultured Pseudobutyrivibrio sp.
GGTATTTTCTTTAGTCAATTCTTAGGTGTGTTTAAAGTATACAGGAAGCTATTTTCAACAAAATTCAATTCCACATAATCTTTTTTTTGTTTCTGAAGAGCTTCTCTAATAAGATAGGTTTTCCCAATTTGTCTAGCTCCTGTAATTAAAAGAGCATGCTTTTCATCATTGTTTATCCACTCTTCTATTTGGGGTAAAACCTTTCTATACATTTTGTATATCCTCCTAATTAACTAGTTTTACCTTGATTATATCTTAATCCCAGAACTTTTCCAACCTCATTCAATATGAAAGTTGCAACTTTTCCAACCCTATTTTAACAAAAAATCAAACTTTTCCTACTTGTGATTCAACCAGCCCTCTAAGATATGTTAATAAGTATTTCTTATCCTTCATATCCATACCCTCAAGCATCCTAATGATTTCCTGCACATCAGGTTTTTGGGTTATTCCTTTTTCTTTCAATACTTGAAATATTCGCTCGTTCTTATTTACCGTTTACCCTCATAGTAACAATATCTTTGAAATCAACTATTTTCAATTAGAAGCGTCTTAAAATTGTCCCCTAGGCAATTTATCAACTCTTCCAACGAAACAAATGTCCCCCTCTTATCGTACTTTTCAATAATATCATCTACAATGTCTATCACTGATATAATAACTAAATCAGCAGCATCATCATATTCTTCTGGAGATATAATTGAATAGCCTTCTATCACTTCACCCGACCTATTTTTATCGATAATAGCTACCAAATCAATTTTTTCTCGTTTTATTTCCGTTATGAGGGTAGTCCCAATCTTCCCCGCGCCGTATACAGCAACATTTTTAGCTTTTCTTTTAGCCATATACTTTGAAACCGGACTCAGTTCCTTCAAATTCATTATAAGCCATGTATTAAGAATATTTACAAGTTTACAATTCTTACTATATATACCAATAATCTCTGTATATTGCCTACTTAGAGCGTACACTAACTCACAAATTTCTTCAGTATTTAAATCATTAAGAAACGCCAAGTCTTTTTCATTTCTAACTGACCGTGAAAGACAGAAACTTTTATATACATCCAACAAATCACTATCCTTCGTAATTAGTTTTTTGTATTTTAAAATAAAGCTCCTAACCGCCTCCCAATAGTTTCCTAAATTCTTATCTGTTCCAATACTGTCCTCCTGCAGAAAATTCTCTACCAAAATTTCATCATCAAATAAAATCTCATATTCATCATTCTGGATGATTCTAAAAAAATAATCCCAATCTTGTTGTCTCTTTAATTTTTCATCAAAACCATTTTCTTTTAATAAATACTCCTTTTTTGCAACAACTGTATTTGTATCTATTATATTTCCATAAGTCATCATCCTAATAATTTCTTTTCTACTAGACTTCTTAATGGTTTCAATCTGACTTAGATGTGGAATAATGTGTTGTCCTTCAAAATCATTCAAAAGTATTGGTCCCCATATAAAACCAATACCATTTTTCATTTTAGCTATTCTGTTAAATAAATAGTTCTTGTCCCATATATTATCAGAATCTAAGAACGCAATAAATTCCCCTTTTGACTTGCTCAAACCTATATTTCTTGCATAGCAAGCCCCATTGTTTTTATTATTTCTAATATAAACTATACGAGCATCACAAAATGCACCAACTACATGCTCAGTGTTATCTGTCGATCCATCATCAATTATTATTAGTTCAAAATCTGTATATGATTGACTCAATACACTCTCTATAGATTTTTTGATAATATACCCTCTATTGTATGTAGGCATTATAATAGAAATCATATTTATTGTCCGTCCTATTACTTATTTTGTAACTAACAATTCATACTACTCCAAACTCTATCAAAACAAGTTAACCAAATAATCAATAAATATCTCTAGAGTATTAACACAATTCTCAGCTATCTTATTACTACAACCAATTCCAGAAATTTTTTTTATGTATCGTCGTCGGTTTTCTCCGGATAATTTCAAGTTAATCCTTTTCTCACTTCTTTTTTCTGATTGACTAAGTACAATATACCTTGTTGAACAGACGATATACATATTTTGATATATTCATCTCCTCCTGTATTTTTTTTGCATAATCGCAAAAATATCCTCAGGTTCTCGTACTTTCCTAGTGATTAAGGTGTCAAATATATCAAACGAATACAACACTCGCCTCCAAATAAAAAACGCTCCACACCATTACGATGTGAAGCGCACTCCAACATTATTACTTTTTTACTCCCCACCGGCCGTTTATTTATGTACTAATTATATAAAAACAGCCTATTATTTACAATGCAATTGGGTTGCTAAACACTAAATTATCACACTTTACAACTTCCCAAACATTTTAAACTCTTAATTTCTACTGTTTCAATATTTAAAATATTATGCTCATAATTTTAAATTTTAATTGCAATATTTAAAATTTAAAATATTAATAATAAAGGACCGGGTGTTCACCAGATCCTTTATCTTTAACTCTGCAATCCCGCCTCAACTTTCCTCCACTCATCGCTGTTTGTACAATAATTACAAGCCTCAACATAATCTGATAAATAGAAATCTCTTAATTCACTAATCGCATTATCTTTATAAATATTTATGTAATTCGATTCATCTCTACAAATCCCCAAATCATATAATGATGCCGCTCTTGCGCAACAAAATAGCCGTCCCTCCATCAATGTCTTGCAAAATCTCGCGGAACTACATTTTATATATGATTCCCGGCACAATTCTTTCGACTTTCCTTTATAAACTGGTTCTCCTGAGTCAATCCACAATAAATCTTTTAATACTTCATAGTTAATTCCATATTCCTTGAATTTTTTTATAAGTCCTTCGATTTTTGCCGAGGCGTTATATTCACTAATACGTACAATAATTCTTTCATCCCTTAATACCTCTAACACATTATTATCTGGAATAATTGTTCCGTTTGTTGTTATTTCTAAAATGTCATACCGCTCTATTTTCTTTAAAAACAACAGTAAATCGTATATTTGAGGGTAACAGAATGGCTCGCCACCTATTAATTCTAGAACTAAAATATGCTGGACTATAGAGAATAGTTGTTCAATATCTTTCTCAATAAAATCTAAATCAAGATGCCTTTTCTTTTGATAATATGGCATAAGATTATTACAGTATTTACATTTCAGCGTGCAATGTGTTGTTACTTCTATAACTACCCTCGGCAACACTATTGCAGAATTATTCATTATCTCCAATATATCAACCACATACTTCATTCCTTCCAAGCATTCGCTTGATATATCTTTGTAACGTAATACATGTTTAATTTCTTCTTTTATTGGATTGGTCAGAAAAAATGTATCTTTACCATCAGTTATTTTGAGTGTTGAGCCAATACCCCAAACTATCTTCTCCGGATTAACTCCATATCCTAATAAAAAACTATTAATATCTCTCGCTACCGCCATATCAGCAACAGCTAATAATATCAAGTCATATTCTTCTTCTAAAAAATCATTTATATATTTTACATTTAATCCCCATTCAGAATATTTTTTATAATCTCTATCTATCCACGCTACTACTTCACAATACTTTGTCTTTAATATTTGTGCATAGTAAGCTTGTCCAACATCACCAGCTCCATACAGAATTATTTTAGCACCAGGTTCTATATCATCATATGGAAACACCCAATCTTTTCTTTGAATATATCCACTCTCATACCGCTCAAAGTTATTACTTTTTCTCATATGTTCCCTCGTATATTCATCCTATATGTTAATCCACTCTAATATATCAAAATAATTTTCAAGTACAGGCTCGTCCCGAACCATAAAATACTCATCAGGAACATAAATAATGTCTTCGCCACCTATACTTAACGATTTTTTCGTTAGAATAAGAAGCTTTTTCCCGTCTAATTGCATAAATTTTTTACATACATTTAAACTAACAGGTGGCCTATATTTTTGTTCCTCCATAATGTATACAATTCTATTCCAATTAACCCTTTCAATCATTAAATTCCATCTTTTTTCAGCTTGCTCAAATGTATCTGTGTGACCAATTTTAATTGTAATATCTCCTACTTTTCCTATGATATGTGGCGTATCAATACCATCTGACCTACATTCTCTAATCCATCCGTAACACTTTAATTCTTGGGTAAAATAGTAACTTATATCATTTACTAACTTTATGTAGTCTTCTCCTTCTATATTTACATTTATTGTTGGAGACGCTAACGGCAATCCTAATGCGTCATAAATATGGCCTCCCACACAAGTATTAGATATTATAGTTGGTACCTCTCCTTTAAAAAGCTTTCTCCGAAAGTATCCAAGCATTTTATTGATATTGTATACGTCATCTTTACTACTAATACTCTTATAACGTGGTATAAGACAAATAATGTCCATATCAAACAAATGATCATACCATAATAACTCACCAAGTATTTCTTTATATACATATGGAGTAATAATCATTCTTATAGATTCATGTTTAATATTATTAAGTTCCCCTACCTCATATACCGGATGATTATTGTAAAGAACGTCTCTTTCCTCACGCCTTTTATCAATATAACCTACATATGAAATATTACACTTACTTAGGTAATAACCAACCCAATATCCTGCATTTCCAGCTCCATATATATATATATTCCCCGACTCATTTTCTATAAAAGACTTACAGTCATTTGTCACTCTAATCATTTTGTACACACTCCATAACTACACGTTTAATTGATTGCAAGCTGTTGAAATGATACATATCTATTTTCTCAATCGGTACTTTTATCTTATACTCTTCTTCTATCAATTTTACATATTCTACTAAATCCAATGAATCAATATACCCATCTGTCATAAGGTTATCTTGTTTATCAAAATTCTTTCCCTTTACCTGATTTAATAATTCCATTAAACGTTCTTCCACATCTAATCCCCCATTTAACTTATATCCTTAAATAACGATACTAACTCATTCAAACAACTACCTTTTTCCTCAAATGCTATATATGACTCAGAAAAATATTTTTTTAATCTAGCTACGTTTATCTCCGGCATATCACACTTTGATTCTACAATTATTTCATTTTTCAGCATGTCATATTCAATCCATCTACATGTTGTTCTTGTTTGAATTCTCAATATGTTTGTATCTAATTCAACACAATCCACCCCCAGTTCGTCGCGAAGCACCTTTCTATTAAAAATGCTATACTCCTCAGCTACATTTCTGGGAAAATTTATTATATACGCCTTTTCTCCATTATTAGGAAAAACATATATATCATCACCAAACTTAATTGGAGGGTAAAACACATCTTCAATCGTATTATCTATTTTCGAAAAACATAGCTTGTCACAAATGGCTGTATCTTTATGCATTCTCACTATTTTATTCTTATCATTACCTTCACCTAAGATATAATAATAATCATCAATACAACTAAATGACTCTATTCCATCCAATTCTATTGGAAGTTTTTTTATTGCAAAACTATCATTTTCTAATGACAATTCTATAAACGCCCCGATATAACCCATTGGTACCAATGCTTTATTTTCACATATGTGATACCCAAAAGAAAAAAAACGGCGATTTCCACCGCTACATTCAACACCTTCTATTTTTTTTATTTGACATTCTTCCGTATCAGTATTTAAAATTAATATACCTGGAAAGGAATCTCCAAACATGTATATTTTATTTCCATACAAAAAAGATGTAACAAACCATTTTTTTGACGTGCGTTGTATGTCAGATGACATGTGAATTTTTCTAATATCATTTTTATCACAATCTAAAATAAGTATATTTTCTTCTCTATATGGTATAAAAAAAATCTTATCTAGGTAACAAATAATGTTATAGTATGCATAGTTCAAATCTACCATATCTTGCTCAATATAGATTGTTTCTTCATCATTATTTAAAACTTTAATACAGTTATAGTTTGCAAGTGCATACACCTTTTTGTCACCCCAATATCCTTTTGCACCACATGTATAATAATTCATAACTACGCTCTTTCTTTTTACTTTAAATAACGCTCAATCAATTGATTCCTATCCACTTTACCATTATTATTATGAATAATTTTTTCAATTCTTATATACTCGTAAGGTCTCATATACGCCGGAAGTTTCTCATCTACAATATTAGCAAGAACACATTCATTAACCTCACCCGCATAAAAAACAATTATTCTTGATTCAAAATATACTGTAGCAGCCTCATAAACACATTCTACCTGTTCGACTATTTTGTCAATTTCCTCTAACTCTATTCTGTATCCTTTATGCTTAATTTGATTATCTATTCTTCCTATATAGTGAATTACATCTCCTACTATTTTTACTAAATCCCCTGTTCTATATTCACTGTGAAAACAGTCACAACTCTTAATAGCAACTTTGTTTCTGTCTTCGCCTTTTGGCAAATAATTGCTATATAAACCATCTGTCTCTACATATAATTCACCCATTTCTCCTTTCTCAACCTCGTATGCCTCATCATTCCTTATATGTATTTTCACATTTTTACATGGCTTACCAATTGGAATACTTCCAGAATTTACACATGTCTCATCAATATTTATTCCAACTATTACACCAACAGTTTCTGTTGTACCATACCAATTTATAACTTCGATATCAGGGATACACTTTTTTAATCTAGTTACTAAATCTAATTTCAATTCTGAACCTGCTATACATATTCTGTCCAACGATTCAATTTCATGACTCTTAGCAAATCCGTACTGTAAGAAAATATATATCCAGCTTGGTGTTGCAATTAACATGTTTGGATGTTTATCTCTCAAAAATTCCCGTATATATGCTGGTCCCGAACCCTTTTTATTCATTACACAAATAGTTCCATGACTTTTATATATACAAAAAATAGACATTATCGAAAGAATAGTAGAGAACGCAGATACAATCATAATTTTCTTTTCAAAATTGTAACTATCTATCATAGAAGCAATTCTACTTACCAATGCATAATTACTTATGACAACACCTTTAGGCTGTCCTGTTGTTCCCGATGTATACATAACAGTAAAAATATCTTCTCCTACTGTTTCTTTTTCATCATAATCCTCATTCGTTTTATCACTCATCAATTCTTCAAATACTACATACTCAACTCCCAAATCTTCCGTAATATCTTTACAACTAGTATCTACTAATACAGCGGCATCATCTAAACTTCCTATAATACTCATAACTCTATTTGTAGGTGTATTCTTTTCTATTAACACAAAATAATTTCCACTTATGATAACTGACATAATAGCCAATAGATAATTCTCTATTGCATCCATCATGAGAACGATTGGGCGCTTATATATGTCTAAATCAGATAAAGACTTCGCAATAATTTTTGCCGAATTAATTAATTCTTCATACCTAATAATTCTACTCTCTGTTTCAATTGCTATAGTTTCATTCTTTTCATTAGAATCAAACAAATAATCAATTAGATAGTTAGCCACAATGCTTCCTCCACAAAAAAGCCCCTAATCGGCTTACGCCAATTAGGGGCCACACTTATCTTTTTATATTATGGTGTATATGTGCCCTTATATGTAGTTCCATCATATACATATACCATATCTAACTTGCCACTCTCTATATCGCCAAATGAACTTATATCTAACGCGGTCTTAATATCTGGCCATGAAACGATAATCATATTTCTACCTACAGATGCCTTTGCGGTCACATCTACATTATTAGCTTTTACACTTGTAATCTTACTAGCTTCTATTGTATCTGTAAAACCACCTGATGGTGCTGCTGCAACGTAAGTTGTACCATCTCCACCTGTCAATAATTCGATTGTAGCTGGTGTAGAAGCTTCTGGATCTACCCATGACCATGTAACCTTAAGCTTTGGAGCTGTAGTTGTACTAGTAATTGCTTTTCCTGATGTTGCTTCACCTTCAATAGCAAATGTAGTACTCTTCCAAGTTTCGTCAAAATCATCTTGTGTCTTTGAAGAATTTCCATCGAGAGCCTGATACTCAGCTAATGTTAATACACGGTATTCATACGCTGTTTTATCACTAGTTGCAGCAATCTTGAAATTATCTGGTGTGCCTGCCAAACTAACTGTAGTAGTTGCTGCCTTGTCAGCTGCAATTTCTGCAGAAATAGCTTCATCATCTTCTCCTACTATTAAACCTAAGTACAAAGATGCATCAGTAGCAGATGCCAAATCAGATTGTTTAACTAAAGGAATATCAGTTCCACCTTCTGTAGCAACTGCTTCAGCAGTAACAGTCAGGTTAATCGCATGACTACTTTTATTAACAACTGTCTGTCTATTACTTGTGTTAGTATACTGTATCTTTCCATCATCTGATCCACCTGTAATAGCTCCATTGTTGAAATATACACCTTTATCATCACTTGCTTGTGGATATTTCACATTTGTATACTTTTCTGCTGCCGTAACTGCGATTAAGCGCTCAGGATCCATCGTATATCTATATGGACTTACTGTTTCCTCTCCATCTGTAGCTACTGTTGGAAGGATAACTCTTGTAGCTTTCTTCTCTACGTGACCTTCAGAAGCGCCCGCACCCGTTGATGATCCGCTAGTTTCTTCAGCTAATGCTGTCATCGACATTCCAAGCACCATAGTTGTTGCCATAGCAACTGCAAGAATTCTTTTTAACTTCATAAAGTTTCCTCCTTGAAAATACAACCTTCCCCTGCCATCCATGGCTGGGTGTATTTGTTAATAAGTTCCCCATTATTAAATTGTCAATCTTATTTGTTCACTATAATAGTGATACCTACGCGCAGAGTACTTACTGTTTTTTGTTCATCATCTACTAAATGATAAATGCAAACACAATCATAAGTTCCCGCATCTAATGGAGTATCCAGTGCAATTTCTTTAAGTTCGCTTCCTCTTGGGATTACCGGAGACTTATAAATCACCTGATCCTCATCCTCTGCCAAGACTACATCAAAATATACATCATTGGTGTTTCCTTCTACATTTGCAACATATGCATCTTCTGAAACGTCAGATCCCGTAGCAAACGTCCAAGTGGTATTCATTGATGCTTCGTAATATCCTTGCTGAACTGCTGGCTCTGCTGCCATCTCTTCTACAACTTCTTCTACATTGTCTTGAGAGACCACTACATTACGTTTTTCAGGCTCATCTGCATTGCCCTTTCCTACCAACAGGAAGATAATCACCCCCAGCAAAGCGATTATAACAACCACGCCAACTGCTATTGCAATTTTTAAACCGTTACCACCTTTGCTGTTTGTATTATCTGACACGACTTAGCCCTCCAAATCTTTCTGTACAATTCTCCATTACCACGATATTCAGTTTTACAATATTCAGTTTTATATCGTTTTTCAGTTTTTGTTTCGCGCGACTCACCTCCTATACATATTGTATCGGTGCGAGTGTGTTTATAATAAACCCTAGTTGTTAAAAAACTGTTAACAATTTCATCTTATTGTATCTTTTGTAACAGTTCACAAAAAAGCTGTGGTTGTTTTGTTATTTTGCTCAAAATATTTGTTCTTTTTTGCCAGGAAACTTTTCAAGGAGTTTTTTTGGCGCCCTATCTATATTCATTTATCAAGCTGCGATGAAACCATTTACTTCTCTATCTCCCAGCGCCAAACGCCCTCCGCCAGTAGATAGTACTTCTATTATCTTGTTTTTATATTTTACATCATTCTGTCGGAAAATACTCCCAATTTCACAGAATGTTGCGAATTTTCACAAAACTACATTGTACGACATTACAAAATCAAAACTCCTTGACTGTATTGCAATACTTGAATCTAGGCACCAATACAGCTGGATTTAATACTTCAAATTCAGGCATAATGATAAAAGCCCCACACCATTACTAGTGTGGAGCTTTATTTCCCTATGGTTTCACCCATCTTCCTTCAATATAAGGTTTTATGGTATTAATTACTTTTTCTGCTTTAATGATCTGTTCCTCGGCTTGTTCTTTGGATACAACATAAAAGTCTTGATAATCTGCTTTTTCTCTAAGTCGATACGCTGTATCTATTAACTTTGAAATCTCCTTATCAAATATTCCTTCCTTAACATAAGTCTTGTTAAAGAATACAATTATTCCGGAATGTTTACTTGAATCAAAATCATCTAACGCTGTTACTGCCCTCAAAGCATGAAAAATAGCATAATAAGAACGATTAACAGATGCTTTATATTTCTGAGTTTTAAGGAGTTCTTTTGATGTATCTAATTCATCAACTGATGTGTCAAATCTATATTTTGAAAGATCAATCATGCTGCCTTCCATAACACAATCCCCTCTTTTCTAACATTCTGATAAAAAGGAACTACATGTTCCCATTTTTTTATGGTCTCATCCTCAATATCAATCACGGAAAAAACTTTGTCATATTTTAGATTCATATCAACAATTACATCTGATAATGCATCCTCTGTTTGAAAATCAAGAGCACCATTAACTATTACCGCAATATCTATATCTGATTCCTCGCTAGCTGTTCCTCTAGCAGTTGAACCATATAAAATAATACTAACAGTCTTAATTCCCACTACATTAAGTATACCCATCACCAGCTCGTTATACATCTGTGTATCCATAACAAACACTTACCTTTCTACATATTTTGCATTTTATCATACTGTACCAATGATTTGTAGTATTCCCTATTTTAAAGCAAATGTTAAATCTTATTATATTCCCACCTTGTCATACCTACTAAACATAACTTTAGTCTTATACGATATTTCAGGGCTGCATAAATACAACCTGACCCTATTTTTAGTATACACTTAATACCATACTAAAATCCAGCCGCAAAGCCGCCTGTATTTCAATCTATACTCGTTATCTCTCCCCTTAAGAATACATTCTCTCTCCAGCCATTCTTTAGTGGATGCAATACATCTGTCTTGATTAGGTGTCTCATATTTTGCCTTGTGCACTCCAACATAGAACATGCTTCTGTTGTATTAATAATACTGTGCTTTGCAAACTCTCTAAACACTTGTGCATAAATAGGTATTACAACACCATGTTCTAAGAGAATTCTCTTTTCCAGAATAATATCTTGATTTATAGAGACGCTATATCCACCAGCATCAACCTTTAAAGTTGAAAGCAATCTTTCATTAGATAGAATTGTTTCAATTTTAGGAACCGCTTCTACACATTTTCTTAGGTCCACTTCAAGAACCGTATCATCATTTAACAGACATATAATTCTATTATCAGCTATTGGAAAACATTCAAAAATATTGTTATACTGGCGCTGTTTTACCCAATCAGGTATTGTATCTAAAGTCACTTCTCTAATATAACAATCATCTTGAGCAGACTCACCCTTGCTTAATACTAATAGTTTAGCTTCGTTATAGGTTGTCATTTTTGCATTTCTTAAGATGATGCCTATGTTTTGTCTACCACTAGGTATAACTCTCTCTTCTATCCATAACCTGGCAACATTTCTCGAAATCGTATATATACCTCTCTTTACTAATGATGAAAATAATAAAGGTGCCGTCCATTCATCTAATGTTTCATCTAATTCAACTACATAATAGTCCGATCTTTCATAATATAAAATATACCCTATTTCTTTTTTATCTTTAAACTTATCATGTATTGCAAAGACTTTCATAATAATTCCACCTTTTATACAGCATATTCCATATTTTTTCTATATGTTCTTCTGTTAATATGTCATGTAAATCTTCAAAAATATAATCTTTACTATTCTGTATTATTTTTCCAGAAAATATACTTCCCTTATCCTTAATCAAGCTCAAATTTTCTAGTGTAGATCTACTTCCTATATAATTTTGGCAAGGTCTGTCACTATCTATATCAAAAGCCTGTATTTCTTCTGGTGAAACACAGGAACATAAAAAAGATAGTCCATGATCAAATAATGGTGCTATTCTCAACGTTTTTTTTCTACTGTTCCTTAGAACCTCTATATTTGCTCCATGTCTATCTCTGTTTAAAATCAGATAATCTACTGCCAACATGGTATCAATATAACGTTGCCATCCTTTCTCTCTACAATACTCATAGGGGCTTTTTCCTGGTAAAGCATCTACTTGAAGATAATTTTCTAACGTAGCTTTTGTTTCCCCTCGTTCTTTAAAATCTTCAGAAGCACATAGCCATGTTTCATAAAGCATGCCATCTATATCCACATCTGCATGTATTAATTCATAATGCAGATGTTCAACTCCTAGTAAAGTAAGAATTCTATCTACAATGACTTCATTAATACATTCGTGTCCAACTATGCCTTTTTCTCTATCAAATCTAGATAGCTTATAATAGATTTTACGTCCGTCAATTATTTCTTGGGATTTCAAAAAAGTACCTGCTGTACCACTAGAATTTCTTGTGTGTGACCACTGCAAATACCTCATTTCCTGTTTTTCACGAATTATTCTTGTATCCATCATTGTATCCTCCTATGGATATATTATAATTTTATTTTACGCACGTCAAATATAATCCAATTTTTGTTAATCAAAAAAGAGCCACCGGCCTCAGCCAGCAGCTCAAATTATCACCACTATATAATTACCACCCAGGATGTACTTCGATATCCTCCTACATCTTCATCATCTCCGCCATCACCTTCACATAAGCTTCCTTTTTATCCCTCATAATCTCAAACCCTTCCACTATATCCTCCAGCGGAAATATGTGAGTTATGAGTTTCTCTGGATGAATATTTCCCTGCTGCACCCTTTCAAGAACATAATGCCAGTCGTCACTATCTTCATGTGTGAAGGATGAGTTCCAGGTGCCAACCAGTGTTAGCTGGTTTCGGAGGATTTGCCAATAGGCATGGCGATGTAAGTCCATATCCCCACCAGGATTTCCCACGGTACAGATAACTGCTTCAGGTGCTGCTCCGTAAATGCAGGCATCCAACGAACGGCTATTTCCTACACATTCAAACAAATAGTCTGCGCCCTTTGCATTAGTGTTTCCCCTAATCCAATCGATTTCATCCCAGACATTTATGTCACAAAAATCTTCCTCGTCCACTCCAAGGTCTGCAACCATTTTCTTCTGCAGTTCTTTATTTCCTATCGTATATACGTTTTTAAAACCAAGATCCTTTAGGAACATCACTACCAAGAGGCCAATAGTGCCAAGCCCAACGACAACCACTTTTTTATCTATCAGTTCAGTAACATCCTCTATATCATAGCCCTTTGTTCTGAAAGCTTGTCTGATAGCGTGAACTGCCACCGCCATTGGTTCCATCATAGCTGCCGAGTCAAAACCAACACAGTCAGGGAGCTCTATCAAATTCCACTCCGGTACACTCACATATTCTGCAAAGCCTCCATCCCTCCTACTTCCCAAATAAGAATAGTTGGAACACATTTCGTATTTACGAATTTTACAGCAATCACATTTCATGCAAGGGATAAGAGGAAATACACCAACATGCTTTCCTTGCCAATCCTTATCCACACCTTCACCGCAGGAATCCACCTCACCTGCAAACTCGTGACCGATTATAAGAGGCATGTTATGAGCTCCATCCCTATAGGCTCTTGGAATATCCGAGCCGCATATTCCACAAGCCTCCACCTTAACCAGCACTTCACCAGCGCCAGCCTGTGGACAGCCCACGTCCCCTATTTCGATTTTCTCTGGAGCTCTTAACACCAATCCCTTCATAACTCTGTCTCTCTTATCCTTAAACCTATTTCACCAAATCACATAGCCAAAATTTCCAGCAAAAAATCCATTCTATGCCAAAAAACTATCCCTTCACCATCTCCACAAATCTATCCAAATCCTCCTGGGTCGTAATCTTAAAATTCCTCTCATCCCCAGGAATCAAATGCATCTTCATGCCTGCTTTTACCGCTGGTTCCGTGGATCCGTTTATCATATCAATCTCTCCGGACTCCATCATCTGCTCATTGGCCTTCATGTATTTTCCAAACACAAAGGTCTCAGGTGCCTGGCCAGCATATATTTCCTGACGCTTCAAAAGGGAGTCAATCTGCTTACCATCACTGCTGACATATACCGTGTCCTTCATTGGAAGAACTGGTATTACCCCGTCGAAGCCTTCCATTGCATCAAAAGATTTTTTTATCATCATATCCGACAAAAGAGGTCTTGCGCTATCATGGATAAAAACATAATCCTCATCACTAATCTTGTCCTTCAGGTCCACAAGGGCATTATAAATAGAAAGCTGTCTGTTTTCCCCTGGCTTCGAAAAGCCCATCAGCTTTTTTCTTAATCCGTATTTACGAAGCCACTCTTCAATCTCTGGAATCCAAGTATCCTCCGCCACAATCTGTATGCCCGCAATCAAGTCGTTGTTTTCAAGTGTTTCAAGGCAATACACAATCAAAGGCTTACCTACCACTTCCACATAAGCCTTCGGCACGTTAGCCCCCAGTCTGGCCCCTTTTCCACCTGCAAGAACAATAGCGACATTCACATTAAAACCTCATTTCTCTAATATCCTTTAATATGTCCTTATATTCTCTTCCTCTACCAAAAAGCAAAGTAGTTCCAAGCACGAAACCATCTACCCCCATTGGTCCGTAGGTCTGAATCTTGTTTGCAGAGCAAGCTCCATCCCAATAAAGCCTGAAGCCCATCTTCTCCTTCAGCTCAATCAGGTATTCCACCTTCTTGCCAACATAAGGCAGATACATCTGGCCTGCATTTCCAGGATTAACCGACATTACCAAAACCTTATCCACAATCCTCAGCATTTCCATAACAGTTTCCACGCTGGTACCAGGATTAATGGCAATTCCCGGTGTCATTCCAGCATCGATAATCTTCTGGAGGGTTGTGGAAGGATGATATTCTGCCTCCGGATGAATATAAATGGTATCCCCCTTGCGAAGATTCCTAATAAAAAGATCGATATTGGTGCTAGGATGCTCAATCATCAAATGTACATCCAGCGGCTTAAAGGTGGTACTGGCAATATAACTCATGTCATTTAGAGACATAGCATAGTTTGGCACGTATCGACCATCCATAATATCAATATGGAAGGAATCGATTCCTGCCTCCTCCAACTCTGTCACCTCTCTTGCCAAATGTCCGTAGTTGGCACACATCATAGATGCGTTAAGCTCATATTCCATTAGCTCCCCCATTTAGCCCTCCTCGCAGCAAAGTACCTCTGCATTCTGAATCATTATTGGTTTTTCCAACAGCTCGTATAACTGCACCAAGCTACTTCCGTCTCCATAATAGGCATCACTTACAATGATTGCCCTATCCATGTCAGGCGAATCATCGTAGATTCCCCAGCCTTCTTTTTTATACTGCTCCACAATAGCCTTGTAGGCCTCGCACAAATCTGGCATCATACTTTCCAAGGTCGCCATTGTAAGAGGATGTGGTCTCCACAGTAGAGCAACATCATCCTTGTTTTCCTTGAAAACCTGTAATGCATCCTTTATCTTTGTTACCATCTTTCCTTCGGCATTAAGGAATGCCACTAAGCTTGTGTTGTAAAGGATGATCTTTTTCTTTGTACCATCAGGCTTCATAATCACTCGCTGCCAATCCTCTGGCAAAGGAATATCCTGCTCCTTCATAGCCAGAAGCTTTTCGATTTTCGGAGAGCCTGTTCCCTTGATTTTGTTCTCCCAGGTCTGTCGACTGTCCTCTCCAAATCTGCGAGTCAGCACCTCCACGTAGGCCTTCTTCATATTTTCTGACTGGACGATAACCTCATCCGCATTAACAACACCCTTTGATAATGCATACCCAGCAATGTGTTTCAAAGCATCCTCATCCGAAGGGTCTGGGTCTGCCAGCACAAAATAAGGAATATAAATCAACTTGTCCGTCCATTTTTTTATATTCTCACTATAAAAGTAAGGATGCACGGAAGTTACTATATTCAAATCATCATAAGGATTATGTATGTATACCTCGTCAGGATGCTCCGCCTCAAATTGGAACTTCTGAAAATCCACTACCGGCACATCCTCTGGATAATCATTGCCCTCGAAGTGCATTTCCTTCACGGAACCATCTTCGTTTTTATCAAAATATGGTATAGGAATTACCAAGGCTTCTGTCCCAGGCTCCTGGCTTCTTCTTTTCCAAACGGTCTCCAGGGAGTCCCACATGCTGGCCTTGTATGGCAAGAACACTACCAGTTTCGTAATTTCGATATCCTTATGTGCACTTTCATCGATTCTGCTTACTGATGTATCCAGTCGTGCTTTTGCCGATAACGCAGAAAGTCCCCTCTCAGTCTGAATTTCTTCATGAATCTGAAAGAGAACTTCACAGTATTCCTCAAGATGAGAAACCGTCTTATGTCCCTCACCTTCGTTTTCCTCTATAAAATTACCCAAATCTATGGCTTTCTGCTGTGCCATCTCTAAATATTCGCAAGCCTTGCCTATATTCCGCTCTTTCCTGTCCAGCTCTTGAAAAATCCCCTCGCTAAGTTTATTAAACAAAGCTATGTAGTTTTCCACCTGTTTAAAACCATGCTTTCTCATCTTAACTCCCCAATTTCACACGGCAAAAGCGATAATCCCCAAATGTTATTATATGAATATTATAAAAATTACCTGTGTTTTATTCAACATTTTACCGCGATTACACGGAAATATCACAATTACCTGGCAAAACAAAAAGCCAGATTCTTACGGGCTTTTTCTTAAGTCTCCCGCAAGAACCTGGCTTGCTATACTTCAATTATCTAGACAGATAGCTTTTTACCTATCTCATCAAAAATGGCATGTGCCACTTCATCCTTAGACATGATTGGAAGCTCCTTGGCATCATCTGCAGTGATTAGTGTCACCACATTAGTGTCAGTGCCAAATCCTGCACCAGCAGTGCGAAGATTGTTAGCAACAATCATATCTACATTTTTCTTTTTCAGTTTCGCCTTTGAATTTTCAAGCATATTTTCCGTTTCCATTGAAAATCCACAGATAAACTGATTGTCGCGTTTGTGTTCTCCTAAATATGACAGGATATCCTCTGTTCGCTCCAACTCGATGCTGCTATGTTCGCCATCCTTTTTCTTTATCTTTTCTGTAGCAACAGTAGTTGGTCTATAATCAGCCACTGCTGCACTTTTGATAATAATGTCGCACTCATCAGCTCTTGATTTCACAGCCTCGGCCATTTCTGCTGCGCTTCTAATGTTTACTACATCAATAAACATAGGTGGCTTCAGAGCAACTGGACCGCTGACGAGAGTAACTGAAGCGCCGCGCTCCATAGCTGCCTTTGCAAGGGCATACCCCATCTTGCCTGTACTGTGATTTGTAATATAGCGAACTGGGTCAATCGCCTCCTCTGTAGGACCTGCAGTTATAAGAACCTTTTTACCAGCAAGATCATGGTCGTGAGCAAGCTCCCTAAGGATGTACTCCAAAAGAACTTCTGGCTCTGGCATCTTTCCAGCGCCAGTATCCCCACATGCTAAATATCCGCTAGCCGGCTCAATTATCTCAAATCCATATTTTTTAAGAGTCTCGATATTATCCTGAACAATCTGATTTGTGAACATGTTGGTGTTCATAGCTGGGCTAACAAGCTTCTTACACTTTGCTGCAAGAATAGTGGTAGTGAGCATATCATCTGCTATACCGTGGGCCATCTTGCCAATTACATTTGCACTGGCAGGTGCCACCATAAATATATCAGCCCTCTTTGCCAATGCCACATGTTCAACATTAAATTGAAAGTTTCTATCAAAAGTATCAACTAAACACTTGTTGGATGTAAGTGTCTCGAAGGTGATAGGATTAATGAAATTTGTAGCATTTTTTGTCATAATGACGTTCACGTCCGCCCCTAGCTTCACAAGTGCCGAAGCCAAATTTGCAATTTTGTATGCAGCTATAGAGCCGGTCACCCCTAGCACTACACATTTTCCTTTTAACATCAACTATTACCTCCGATTAACGGTTAAAACTTTTATTGCTGTTTGTTATTACACTTGCCATTTTTTCCATAAATTACTTTGGAAATTGCCTTTAATTTACTGAGCCATCTTAGATGACTGAACTTTATTGTCTACGGCTTTAATCTTTGTGTTCTTTCCAGAATAAACTCCTGCTGGCTTGATTTTGTCAAGAACGATACCAACAAGATATACGATAACTGCACCAACGATAGCCTCAATAACACCGTTGAAGCTGATGATTCCTCCAATTACTCCCATAAGAGCACTTGGTTCAATCTGAAGCACTTCTGAATATGGAATTCTGTAGAAGAGATAAATACTACCCATAACAAGAAGTGTATTTGTCATAGCACCTGAAATACCTGCTGTGATAAATCCAAGTGCTTTTGCATCTTTATTCATAAATAAATACTCAATAGCTGCAAATGCTGCGATGCCAACTACTACACCGATAATCTGCGCAGCAGTAACACCCATTCCAACCTTGCCTTCTGAAATCATCTTGTTGAAGAACGCGAATACACCAAAGCCTAAAATAAATGAAACTACGACATTGATGACAGAGCCTACAACAAGCTTCTTCTCTGAACTAATTGCCTTCTTGATTCCGATATAAACAAAGTAAGGTACCACTCCAATAAGAATTCTAGGAACGATAGCAATGAATGTACTCTTGAAAACAAGTCCAATTGCCTGTCCTACAGTATCATGTGGAAGCATTGTAAGTGCTGCCACTGGAGAAAAAGCGAATGCTGATGGAGTTGGTGTAAGTGAGCTCTTGATAAAGCTTGTAAGTCCAAATACTCCTCCAAGGAATCCGCCCTTCTTTGGTCCTAAGAATAAAGAACCAATGATAACTGGAATATGAAGTGTGGTTGCATTAATAACTACAAGTGGAATAAATCCGAGTGGTGTGGAAGCCATAACTACAATAATGGCTACGAATAACGCTGTGAGCACAAGCTCATAGGTCTTAGAATTGTTGCTTTGCATTTGTTCCTCCTTTTGGTAGAAGCCCTTAGGCGGGTCTCCTCCTTTTACTAAACAATGTACAAGCGTTAAATTTTTAACAGCAAATGAATTTTAACACGATACCCTCAACTATTCAACTCCCATTTGCTTCCCCTCAGGGATCACTTTGGGTTTGAATAGTCACAGGGTATCCAAACAAGAGATTATTGGTTTAATCCCTCGGTGTAATAGTTGTTACCATATATATCGGTAAACACATAAGAAATCAATATAGGCTTATCCTCAATTACGATATTAGAAACCTGAATCTCTGACATATTCTTTTGTAATACCACCTGTCCAAGACTATGTTTGTCGTAAAATTCACCATTATAGCCATAGTAATCACAAAGGAAATCAATTGTATCCCCTGCCTGAAGCTCAGTAAGATTTTTTGCAATTACCTCAGTCTCTCCCTCTTTATAATCAAAGGTAGCCCCTGCCACATAGCCGTCCTCATTTGCAGAATCAAATACAATAATAAGATCTGCTCTTTCACCATTCAGATTCACTGGTACACGACCTGTTATTGTGTAATTGCTTTCATCGCCCGTTGTATCAATATGATAATAGGATACAATTTTTCCATCTAGCCCAAGCCAGCTTCTATCTGTGTTTGCCTTGAGATTATTTTCATCATCCCATTCAAACACATTATCAAGTCCCAGATTAATATATCCCTCACCATCATCAACAAATGTGGAATACTCGATATCCTGGATGTTTTGCCATTGTGTGTCTGACAGTGCAATTACGTTTTCTCCTGCACTGTTCACCTTCCACTTCAAATCTGACGGATCAATATTATTTTCCGCAATATACTCTGCCGCTTCTTCTATGGAAGGACCCTTGTTGAGGAAATTATCTGTAGTAGACTTTTGAGTCATCACTGCATTCAGAATCTGCATGATTGCCTGTGCGCTATCCATGCTAGCGCTTGAACCGCCACTTCCTCCGGTTCCTAGAAGAATGCTTGCAGGGCTTGCATTTGATGTACTGCTTCCAGCTGCCTGTCCATAATACGCCATTGATGCAAACTTTTGAATACATGTGCTATAGCTTTCATCCATGCCTATCTCGTCGTAGGTGTCTACCATGTTATCCACCTTGCTTGTCTGACGATATGGAAAATAAATCGAAAGACCATAGGCATTTGTCATATTGCTGGATGTTTTATTGTATTTAACCGCCCCTTTCAAAGAATTAGAAAGCTCTTTTCCACTTTCATTTTCCATCTTAATTGCAAAATCAATAAGATCAATCTGGTCGATTTTTGAAGATGTTGCAAACTCTCTTGTTGCCGCTCTAGCGTTAGAAACAACCTTGTATTCCTTCTTGTCTATTTGATTTGCAGTAACATCTGCAAAACTCTTCAGATCCTCTGGTACTGTTGCAGAAAGCTCTGCTAAATCAACCACTGAAAGTGTTGTCTTCTGTCCTCGACAATTCATATCACACTGGGATACAAAATCATCCACTATATTTTTACCAATTTCAATTGTTGGCATTGATGTGTTTGCATTTAATTTTGTGAGCCAATCGGTATAATACCAACCAATACCAGGTTCGGTTTCCTCTGACGCAATCATGTAATCCCCATGGGTATTAAGCATCAAACCATTTTCCGCTGTAGCCATAAGACATGCGTCAAATCCAATGAAATCATACTTTAAACCACCATCAGTAAGTGCTTTATTAATTTCCGCTAAATCCATAGAGCCTGAATCCCTATGTTTTTCATCATAACCATAGCCTGTAACAGAACCGCCACCATGGTCCCAGAAAATTAAATCATATCTATCAGCTTCATAATTCTGACCGCAGAACTTGATAAAGCTGGATAAAGTGTCAGGATCTGTCATTGGTAGATCGCCTAAATTATCCTTTATCAAATTCATTTTGCCATTTTTAATCTGATATATCTGATTTGTTCTTTTACTGATTATAGTATTTTGCCAATTTGTACAGCCTCCCGTATATACCAGGATATTTACCTTATCTCCAACCTTTGCGTTAAGCATCTCTTGAAGATCCTTTGAGGCCATCGCGCCTCTAGACTCCAGGTCTGTTCCACACATGTATATCATCAACGTGACTGTATCCTTGCCATCACCCTTAATTACTGTGTATTTTTCACGGGCCGAATCTGCTACAGAATCATCCAGCACACCAGTATTTGCCTTACTACTCCAGCTGGCGTTACCGCCTGCAGCCATACTTGTGCTTCCACTACCCATCAAAAGAGACGCCAACGAGCCTACAGTACTTATGGTATTAGCAGTACTTTGACTTGTTCCGGTATTTGATGAATCACTTCCGCCACCAAATAGTGCTCCAAGACCACCGCCTCCACCAAGCACCAGTATCAAAGCAAGTATGCCTATTTTTTTGAATGCATCGCCTCCGAAGCCGCCTCCATATCCGCCATCTCGGTTTCCACCATGTCCACCACCTGCGCCTGGCACATGACCGCCTCTTCCACTACCTACTGGACCTCCCCCTAGACCTGGTCCTTGCTTATTAACAGAACCAGAACCAGTCACATTCTTTTTCCTTGATAATGGTCTATCTGCCATAGTAAATCCTCCCCAATTTGAATTTACGTTTTTTACTTAAGAAGTCAGGACTTCCTGTTTTTCTCCCTCAGTTAACGTTATTCTACTCTATTAGCTAATTTTGTGCAAAAAAAAGGAGGAGCAGTGACCTGCACTACTCCTCCTAACATATTTTTACTTCAGAGCCATCTCCTCCATCTCACGAGCAATCTTGTTAATTACTTCTAATGTTTCATTCATATCAGCAAGCGCATCCATCGCTCTGTTGCTTACCTCTCCGACTGTATCGGCTGCAGCTGCAACTTCTTCAGATGTGGCTGATATATTAGTAATATTGTCCATAATCTCTTGGTTTGCTGTGATAACCTCATCAACAGAACCTTTTACCTGAACAACTCCATCTCTAAGCTCGTCTGTACCAGTTTTGATTGCATCAAGCTTTGTTCCTGTCTCTTCAATCAACTCATTTTGCTTTGTAGCGTACTCAGCTGATTTGGACATGGCCGAAGCTGCTGAACGTGCATCACTTGTTAATCTTTCAATAATCTTTGAAATTTCCTCAGTTGCCTCTCTTGTACTTTCAGAAAGAGCTCTGATTTCATCTGCAACTACAGCAAAACCCCTGCCTGCTTCACCAGCTCTTGCTGCTTCAATTGATGCATTAAGGGCAAGCAAATTGGTCTGGCTCGAAATTCCAAGAATTGTTTCTGTGATTCCCTGAATATCCTGAATACTATCATTTAAAGCCTGTGTTGTAGAACTGGTCTCAATATTTATATTTGCAACCTTCTCTGCCTGGCTCTTCAGCTGATTAATAAGATCCACACCCTCGTTTACTGATTCCTCTACGCGAATTGAAACATCATCAATATTTCCAGCCTCTTCTCCAACAGTCTGTATACTATCCTGAATAATAGCTGTCTTGTTTGTCTGATTCTCAATAGCTTCCGCAGTATTTTTTACACCCACTACGATTTCTCCTACGGAATTATCTGCATCCTCCATAGAATTGTTAAGCTTTGTAGATACTTCATTAGCTTCTTCAAATTTTCTATTTAACTGCTCAGCTAAATTAACAATTGTATCTGAGGTTTCCTTCAAATCAGCTGCATGATCCTTGATAGTATCAAGTGTTTCTGTTGTTTGACGGCGCTGCTGCTTACATACAATAACAGCTATGGTACATCCAATAATAGAAAAAACTATCTCTGTAACAAGCTCTCGACCTGTTATATTCCCTTTCTTTAACTCTATTGCCCCCGATGTAATCAAACAGAAATTTGCAATAAAGCAACCAAGCCTAACAGTGTTGGCCTCACCATATATCATTACAATAAGAATAATTACATACATAAAAACGTACATATTCTTATCTGCTGGTACATAGATATTCAACACAAACAATACCACCATTGATAATGTTACGACATATTTATACCTATATTGCTCTCCAAATTGCTTGTATGCCACCTGAAAGATTATTAAATCTAAAGCAGCAATAATCAACCTAACAACTTCTAATACTCCAAATCCATCTAAAGCAATTGATCTGATAGTACAGAACATCATTGCAATACATGTGATTGTTCCGCAATATCTTGCCAGCCTATTTTTCTCAAGCATTTGCCTGGTTTTAATATCCATCTGTTCTTCTCTCTCTGGCATACCTGAACCCTCCTAAATCAGCTTCCGATTCTATTCGGCTCTTACCCATTTTTACTATCTTGAGTATACCAACTAGAGTGTGAATTATCTGTTAAATTGCCATCATTTCACAAATCTTTCACGCATAACTTTGTTTTTTTCCCGTATTGGACTTACAGTTTAAATTCCTAATATAAAAAAGCTCTCCTCTTTTAAATGGATTTACCACATCGTGGCAGATGATTTCAATTCATCACCCTTCCAGAGGAAAGCTTTCTATATTTTATTATTCAATTCTATTTGTATCTGGTATATTTACTCTCCAGGAGCTGAATTAATAACCTTTCCAGTATTCCAAAGCATTGCTGATCTCTCAGCTGCCTCAAGTCTACCTTCTTCTGTCTTGAAGCCTACTGTACCAGTGTAGCTGCCACAATCCAGGCATGCTACATAATATCCATGATCCTCAGCTTCCATAATACCAGCACCACCACAAATAGGGCAGTCATGTAAATCAATGCTTTCTGTAATATCCATCTGTCTCACCTTTTCTAATAGCTATTGGGATATCATCCCAAGACTAAGAAACCTTTAATTTGAACTTCTGTAACTCGTGCTCAGAATCAACCTCAGCAATATCTGCACCAAGCTTTGAAAACTTTCCGATGATGTCTTCATATCCACGCTGGATGTACTTGATGTCATCGATAACAGTAAAGCCATCTGCAGCAAGACCTGCGATAATAAGCGCAGCACCTGCTCTAAGATCTGGAGCACAAACCTGTGCACCTGTATATCTTTCAACACCTGTTACTATAGCAACAGTGCCTTCCACCTTGATATTTGCTCCCATTCGAGCAAGCTCATCAACATACTTGAAACGATTTTCAAAAATTGACTCTGTAACTGTACTTGTACCATCAGCGATTCCAAGAACAGCAGTAATTTCAGGCTGCATATCAGTTGGGAATCCTGGGTATGGTAATGTTGTAACATGAGTCTTTGTGAGCTTACGTCCCTTTGCAATTACTCTAACAGCATCATCATATTCTTCTATGATACAACCAGCCTCGATAAGCTTTGCTGATGTAGCCTCCAAATGCTTTGGAATAACATTCTTTACAAGTACATCTCCATGAGTTGCTGCAGCTGCACACATATATGTACCTGCCTCAATCTGATCTGGAATAACAGCGTATGTTGTGCCGTGAAGTTCTGGAACACCGACGATACGAATAACATCTGTACCTGCTCCACGAATGTTTGCTCCCATACTGTTAAGGAATGAAGCTACATCTACAACGTGTGGCTCCTTGGCTGCATTTTCGATTGTTGTCTTACCTTCAGCAAGAACGGCTGCAAGCATAATGTTAATTGTGGCACCTACAGATACCTTGTCCAAGTATATGTGGTTACCAGCAAGCCTGTCTGCTCTGGCAGACCAAAGACCATAGCTAACATCAACATTTGCACCAAGCGCCTTCAATCCCTTTACATGTAAATCGATTGGACGAGAACCAATCAGACATCCGCCAGGAAGTGCAACCTCAGCACTCTTGTACTTGCCAAGAAGTGCTCCCATTAAATAATAAGAAGCACGAATCTTCTTGATATATTCATAGTCTACTGAAAGTCTTGAAATGCTAGATCCATTAATCTCCACTGTATGCTCATCAACACGATTTACTTTGGCTCCAATGTCCTCAATCGCACCGATAAGTACGTTTATATCTTTTACATTTGGCAGATTTTCAATTGTTACAGTCTCGTTGGCCATAATAGCACCGGCCAGAATTCCGAGAGCTGCATTCTTGGCACCACTGATTTCTACCTCTCCAGAAAGTGCAGTGCCGCCTTTAATCACATACTGCTCCATAGTGTCTCCTACAATTCTCATTTAAATAAATCTAAAAAAGGGCATAGTTATCCCTATTCGATTTGACTCCGATATAATTTAGCATAATATCCATCTTTATGCAACAATTCTGAGTGATTACCTTGCTCCACAATCTGTCCCTCTTTGACGAATAAAATCACGTCTGCCTCGCGTATTGTGGAAAGTCTATGTGCAACAACAAAAGTTGTTCTTCCTGTCATCATCTTGTTGAATGCTGATTGAATTTTCTGTTCTGTTCTTGTATCGATTGATGATGTTGCTTCATCTAATATAAGCATAGGTGGAATATTTAACATAACTCTAGTGATACAAAGAAGCTGCATCTGTCCCTGAGATAATGAACCATTCTCTCCGGAGATAATGGTATCGTAACCATATGGCATTCGTTTTATAAAGCTATGAGCATGTGTTGCCTTTGCGGCAGCAATTATTTCTTCGTCACTTGCGTCAGGACAAGCCATCTTCAGATTTTCCTTTACAGTTGCATTTTTCAACCATGTTTCCTGAAGCACCATACCAAAATTACTTCTTAGATTATCAATGTCAATATCTCTTATATCTTTCCCGTCTATAAGAATCTGACCACCATCAATTTCATAGAATCTCATAAGAAGATTTATTATTGTACTTTTTCCTGCACCTGTTGGACCAACGATTGCTACTCTCTGTCCAGACTCTACCTTTAAGTTTAGGTGCTCAATTAACTTTTTGCTTTTGTCATAGGAAAAGCATACATCTTTGAATTCTATTGTGCCCTTAGCATCATCGATTTTTTCAATACCTTCATTTGTTTCTACGTCAGAATCTATCAGTTCAAACAAGCGAGCTGCACAAGCAAGAGCATTCTGAAACTCTGTTATTACGCCAGAAATTTCGTTGAAAGGTTTTCCATAGGTACTTGCATATGATAAGAAACTTGTCAAACCACCTACAGTAATACTTCCTCCAATAGCCATCAAACCACCTACAACACCGACAGCTGCATAAATCAAGTTGTTGATAAGACGTGTACTAGGATTAACAATGGATGAGTAAAATGTAGCCTTCATAGCAGCATCCTTGAGGGCATTATTCATGATTTCAAAACGTTCAAGGGCGGTGTCTTCATAATCCATATTTCGAACAATATTTTTATTAAGAATAATCTCTTCTATATAGGAAGTTTCTGTTCCACGAAGCTTCGCCTGCTTACCAAAAAAACTGTAAGTTCTGCTTGATATAAACTTTGCCAGTAATAATGACAATGGAGTTGCCACAATTACTATTAAAGCGATCTTCCATGAAATCATTACCATAAAATAGATAGTTCCAAGTATTGTCAATACCCCTGTAAAAAGCTGAGTAAATCCCATTAACAATCCATCAGAGAATGTGTCTGCATCAGAAACAATCCTGCTAACATAATCCCCATGTGGATGTCCATCTATCTCGGACAATCTCATCTTTTGAAGCTTGGCAAAAGCTCTATCTCGTAAGTTTTTTGTAATATCATATGTAATTTTGTTGTTAATTCTATTCATTAACCATTGAGCAAGACTTGTAATAAAAATAGCAATACTCATTTCCTTCAAAACAAGAAACAGTCTATCGTAATCTATCTGGCCTGCCCCGACTATACAATCAACAGCTCTACCGGTAAGAATTGGTATCCTCAATGTAAAATATACGGTAGCTGCAGCACATATAACTGATAGGAGGATGCTAATTGTATATACATTTAACTCAATTAAATCTCGTTTTAATATACCTGTCTTTCGTTGATTATTCACAACTAGCCTCCTCTCTTGGATACTGGCAATAATATATCTCCCTGTAGGTTTTGCAGGTATTTAGGAGCTCATCATGGGTGCCAAGCCCTACACATTTACCATCATCCAATACTAAAATCTGATCTAGCCCCTTCACAGAAGATGCTCGCTGTGAGACTATAATTAAAGTTGGCTTCCAGCTCAACTGAGTCAATTCTTTTCTCAATTTGGACTCTGTCATAAGGTCCAAAGCACTAGCAGAATCGTCAAGAATCAATACTTTTGGTTCTCCTACCAGAGCCCTTGCAATAGTAAGTCGTTGACGCTGACCACCTGAGAAGTTGGTTCCTTTTGCAACTACAGTAGTATCTATACCTCCCTCTTTAGTTGTAACAAAATCCAACGATTGTGATATATTAAGTGCTGATATAATTTCATCATCCGATGCTTCTGTTTTCTTCATTGACAGGTTACTTCTGACTGTCCCGGAAAGCAAAACTGCCTTCTGAGGCACAATTCCAAACATTTCAGCCAGGTAACTATCTTCAAGCTTTTGCACATCCAGACCATCTAGTTCAACTTTACCTTCAGTAGCATCGTAAGTATGATTTAAAAGCTTAAGCAAAGTACTCTTCCCCGAACCAGTTCCACCTATAATTCCAAGAGTAGAACCGGCAGGAATTTCCAAATTGATATCCTCAAGATCCATTTCAGCACCACCATTGTAGCTGAATGAGACATGCTTAAGAGACAACCTTCCAAGTTTCTTTGAACTATCTGTAATTACCTCACTATCATTTATGTTTTCATGATGGCGCTCGTCCGATTTAATTTCCATAATCTCCTGTACTCTATCAGCAGATGGAAAAGCTTTCATCAATAGAACAATAAGATTTGCCAGCTTAATCAACTCCACAAGGATTTGCCCCATATAATTCACAAGAGCAACCACATCACCTTGAAGTAAAACACCAGAATCCACCCGCAACATGGATATATAAATCAATCCGACTATACCAAGATTCACTACGACATAGGTAACAGGATTAAGTAGAGCTGATATTTTGCCTGTGCTTATTTGCATAAAAGCGAGAGTTCCTGTTTTTTCCTTGAAAGCTTCCAATTCATCATCGGTTTGACAAAAGGCTCTCAATACTCTTGCGCCTGAGAGATTTTCCGATGTGGAGTGAAGAACTTTCTCCAACTTTGCAGCTATAGTCTTATACCTAGGAAGAGTATATTTCATTATAAAAAATACAATCAATGATAACAGCGCCACTACCACTATAAAAATTAATGCAGATTTTACATCAACAATAAACGCCATAACTGTGGCACCAAACACAATAAATGGTGATCGCAAAAACAATCTTAATACCATATTTATGGCGTTCTGTATCTGGTTGATATCGTTTGTGATTCGTGTGGTGAGCACTTCTTCACCAATCTTTTCTTTTGTACCCTGGGACAGCCCTAATATCTTTTCAAACAAATCCCGTCTGATTACAGCAGCCGAGTGAACAGCCACGTATGCACTAAAATATTGAGCTGTTATAGAAAAGCACAGCCCAACCACAGCCAGGAACAACAAAACCCCACTCATCATAATGATGTAGTGGGTATCTGAGTTGCTGATTCCCTTGTTGATGATTGATGCCATAACAAGTGGCACCAGCAGCTCAAATATAGCCTCTAACATTTTGAAGAGTGGGGCCAATATTGCCCTGAATTTATATTTCTTTACGTACGAAACAATAAAATTCATTTATTTAATTTGCATCTGAGTCTTCAGCTGATTCCTCACTTGCAGCCTCTGACTGCTCAGCATCCTCAGTGCTCTCCTCAGTTTTTTCTTCTGACTTATCTTCTGTCTCAGTATCTGTTGTATCTTCTGTAGTAGCATCATTTGTTGTCTCTTCTGTTGCTGAAGAATCTGGAGCTACCTCGTCTTCAGTTTCCTGCTCTACAGCCTTAAACAATGAATCAAACTTAACCTGCTTCCAAAGGTCTTTATCAACCTTCCATGTGATGTCTTCTTTCCAGCCATCCATAAGCTTTGTAAATGCCTCTGTTGCAAGACTATCTTTCTTGCTTGCAGATGCATCCTCATCATGATCCTTATCCAGCTTAAGCACATAATATCCAACACCTTCAACTTCGATAACTGCAGACACCTGGCCTTCCTTCAATGCCTCAGCTGCAGTAATGATGCTCATGTCCATTGATGTATCTTCTTTTTCACCCTTCAGATATGAGTATGAAGATGTTGTAACACCAAGCTTTTCTGCCTGTCCTGCAAAATCCTCTGCAGAAGCCAACTCATCTGCCTGCTTTTTCAGGTTCTTAAGCTCGTCCTCTGTATATTCAGTAACATTTCCTTCATCATCCTTTTTACCATTTGTATCAAACAGGACGTATGAGAAAGTACGCATCCAGCAATCATCTTCTTTGATATCAGCTGAAAGCTCTTCTTTTGCTGCATCACTTACAAGAGAATAATAAGTTCTACCCTCAAGATACTGCTTAACATATTCCTCTGTAGCACCCATCTCTTCGATAGTCTCTTTATCGTTATCCTTAATAAACTTCTTTGCAGCCTTCGCAATGGATTTTGTCTGCTTATCTGTAAGCTCCACTTTGTAATCTTTTGCATGGGCCTTTGCTAAATACTGCTCCTCAAGCTCATCAAGAACGCCATCTTTTGTCTCTTCCTCAAGAGTCTTGCCTTTGCCAGACATATCCTGACTCCACATGCCCTCGCCATAATAGCCCAAAAGGAACTGATCATACATTGACTGTTGATATCTTGCTGCAAAATTTGCATATCCAAGACTGATTGTATCAGTATCACTTCCGTTTTTGATTGTTACAAGTGTGGCATCTGAATCCAGTTTTCCACAACCTGTGAAAAGCATAGCAGCTGAAAGCGCCACCATCCCAGCCGACTTTAATCTAGTATTATTCATTATTACTTCCTCCTTGGGGCTAAAGTAACCGCCTCCCCAATTATTTTCTCAAGCCTTTTAATTATAATTAATTACAAAGCTTAATTCAATCATCCTTCAAAGTCTTTAGGTCTAATAAGAAGTCCTGAAGATAATCATACACCTCGTTTGGTTTTATTCTGGTGTTTGCTTTTGTATTAAACACAAACGCTGGATTCTTTGGATCCGCAGCAAAAGTAATATGAGGGTTATTCCTTTCAAGCAATGCCGGAATCTGACTAATATCTATTTTTGCCTTTTCATACATCACAATTCGAATGAAATCACCCTTTTGCTCTATAGATGAAACGTAGGCATCATGAGCCTTCACACGAAGCATTGCTACCCACAACAAGTTTTGTACACAGCGTTTTGGCTCTCCAAAACGGTCTACAAGCTCATCCAGCATTTCATCTCTAGCCTCCTCACTATCAATTGCAGCGATACGCTTATAGATGTCGATACGTTGCTCCTCATTAGAAACGTACGTATCTGGAAGATATGCCTCGATATTAATATCCACCGATGTATTGAAGCTGTCCTCGGAAATCTCACCTTTTTCCTTCTTAACCGCCTCATTAAGCATCTTGCAATACAAATCATAGCCGACTGCAGTCATGTTTCCATGTTGTTCCACGCCAAGCAGATTTCCAGCACCACGGATTTCCAAATCCCTCATAGCTATCTTGAATCCTGAGCCAAGATCTGTGAATTCTTTTATGGCAGCCAATCGTTTCTCAGCCACTTCCTTTAGCATCTTATCTCTCTTGTACATAAGAAAGGCATAGGCTGTTCTGTTACTTCTACCAACGCGGCCTCTAAGCTGATATAGTTGGGACAATCCCATATTATCTGAATCGTGGATAATAATGGTATTTACATTTGAAATATCAAGGCCAATTTCAATGATTGTCGTAGCCACCAGTACATCGATTTCATGATTGATAAACTGCATCATTACATCTTCAACTTTCGCCTCTGTCATCTGACCGTGAATATATCCGACAGTTGATTCAGGCACCAACCTTTCAATTTCGGCCGCCATGTCCTGAATACCACGCACTCTATTGAACACGTAATAAACCTGACCATCTCGTGCCATTTCGCGCACAATTGCCTCTCTAACCATCTCCTCGTTGTATTCAAATACAAATGTTTGAATAGGGGTTCTTTCCATTGGAGCCTCATCCAACACACTCATATCTCGAATTCCAACCAAAGACATATGTAAAGTACGAGGAATAGGTGTAGCTGACAGCGAGAGCACATCCACAGTCTTTTTCATTTGCTTGATTTTTTCTTTGTGGTTTACACCAAAACGTTGCTCTTCATCAATAATAAGAAGCCCTAAATCCTTAAATTCGACGTCCTTAGAAATGAGTCTGTGTGTACCGATGACAATATCCACCATACCATTTTTCAGACCTTCGATAGTCTTCTTCTGCTCAGCAGGAGTTCTAAATCTGCACAACAAGCCTATATTAACAGGATATCCACCCATTCTCTGAACAAAATTGTTGTAGTGCTGTTGAGCAAGAATAGTGGTTGGTACCAGATAAGCCACCTGTTTTCCCTCTTGGACAGCCTTAAACGCGGCACGCATAGCTACTTCTGTCTTTCCAAACCCTACATCTCCACAGATTAGACGATCCATAATCTTTTTAGATTCCATATCGGACTTTACTGCCTCGATGGCACTAAGCTGGCTATCTGTTTCCTCATATGGGAAGCTTTCCTCGAATTCCTTCTGCCAAACAGTATCTGGTCCATATACAAAGCCATCTGTATTCTGGCGAAGCGCATACAAATCCACCAGCTCCTTTGCAACTATGCCAACAGCTGATTGAACTTTTTGCTTTGTTCTATTCCATTCCTGTGTGCCCGCACCTAAAGAATTAAGTTTTGGTTTCTTTCCGTCAGGTCCTGAATACTTCTGAATTTGATCTAGTTGACTCGTGAGCACATAAAGATTACTACCCTTTGCATACTCGATTTTAATGTAATCTCTTATTACACGATCTAGTTCCATCTGCTCGGTGCCTTTATATACACCCAAACCGTAGTTTTCATGAACCACATAATCGCCAACATGCAGGTCTGAAAATGAAGATATTGTCTCACCTTCATATTTTTTGACACGTTTTTTCTTCTTTCTGACATGACCAAATATATCGCCATCTGATAGCATTACAAAGGCCGAGTCAGGATAATCAAATCCTCTTTTAATATTGCCTGTACAAATCATTGTCTCACCAGGATTAATCTCATGATCCAAATCTGTGGTGAAATATGCGTTCAATCCCTCATCTAAAAGATCCTGTGCCAGTCGCTGACCTTTTGTAGATGAGCTTGTAACAAGCAATACTTTGTATTTTCTCTTTTTGTACTGAAGAAGCTCCTTTGTTAGAAGATCAAAACTTCCATTGTAGGCATTTACCCCCTGTACAGCTATACTGAAATGATCTGATGATTTAAGTAATTTATTCTTTGCATCAAGCACAGACATTAATGTTGTGGGATATTTCTCCACTCTGGCAAATATCTCTTCCACGCTATAAAGCATATCCATCTGCCCCTTCAGCATATATCCAGCTTCAACACGTCTGGTCATTGCATCAGCAAACTCTGTTGCTGTCACTTCAGCTTTATTTATAACCTTCTGCACCTCGTCAATAAAGACATAGGTTCCCTTAGGCATAAAATCAATAAGCGAGCCAAGCTTATCACAGAAGTATGTAAGATTGGTTTCAAGTTCCTGACTTAATCCCCACTCTCTTGTTTCCTCAACCACTCTGTCTGCATAGGTTTTCAAGTGGAAGGCTTCTTCTGTTTTCATCTCTTTACGATATGCTTCATAACGAGTATCACGCTCTTTTTCTATTTTTGCCAAACCAGCTTCTACTTCCTCGGCAGAGAGTATCAGCTCCACCGCAGGGAAAATTAAAGCTGAATTTACATTTTCAATAGATTTCTGATTTGAAGGGTCATATGAACGAATACTATCCACTTCATCTCCCCACAATTCAATTCTAACCGGCAAATCAGAGGTAAGAGGATATACATCTATAATTCCTCCACGTACCGCAAATTCTCCAGGATGCTCGCAGGTACCTACATTCTCATATCCCATAGCAACAAGCTTGCTTCTGAGAGCTTCTAGCTCCACCGTATCAGTGTCTGAAATAGCCACAATACCCTCTTCAAAATAAGAAACGTGTGGGAGCTTGTTCATTAAGGCATCGATTGTGGTAATGACAGTACATGCATTGTTGCTTATAACAGCCTCAATAGCCTTCATACGCTCCCTTGTAAGGGCATTTCCTCTTATATCGGACTGATAAAACAGGAAATCCTTAGCAGGAAAATACACGACGTCATTATCAAAAAACCTATACTCCTCATATAGCTCACGAGCTTTTAGCTCATCACTGGTGATGATAATCTTATATTTTATATCATGTCCTATTCCATAAATAAGGTGCGCCTTATCAGCGCACCCTGTAATATCGTATATCTTCCCATGCTTAAGTAGAGCCTCTCTCAGGGACTCTACTGCAGTAAGGGATTTAAATGGCTCCAAAAATGATTTCATAATAATTGAACCTACTTTTAATTATTATAGTAATTACTTCAAATACAATAATTCTTCTGCTCTTTCAATTGCGGCATCAATGTTTGGTCTGAAGTTTTCTTCACCTGCTAACTTGATGAAATCAGCCTTTTCCATCATTTTTCTTGGCTGTTCATTTACATGTGAGAAAACTACTGTAACACCTTTTTTATCCGCACGCTCAACTAAATCCTTAAGAGCACGTAGTGCTGTAACATCGATTGCAGGAACAGATCTCATTCTGATAATAAGAACTTTTGTAAAATCCTTTACATTGATGCTCTCTGCAAGCATATCTGAAACACCGAAGAAAAGAGGTCCAGTGATTTCAAATACTCTGATTTCCTTCTTTACTGGACGAAGATCATCAACGAACTCTTCTTCATCGCTTTTATATGTCCAACCACTTACCTGTGTCTCATCACTCATTCTCTTGATGAAGAGGATACATGCAACAATCATACCCCATTCAATAGCAACAACAAGGTCAAACACAACTGTAAGTACAAATGTAAGCACAAGAACAATTATATCAGACTTTGGTGCGTATTTTACAAGTCTTACGAATGGTCTCCACTGACACATGTTGTAAGCAACCTGGAAAAGAATTGCTGCGATACATGGCATTGGAATGAACTTAGCATAAGGCATAAGTACCACAAGAATTACAAGTAATGTCACTGAATGAACCATACCTGCTATTGGTGTACGACCGCCATTCTTGATATTGGCAGCTGTACGAGCGATAGCTCCTGTTGCAGGAATACCACCAAAAAGAACTGATCCGATATTTCCTATACCCTGACCGATAAGCTCCTGATTACTTCTATGCTTGCTGTTTACCATACCATCTGCAACTACAGCTGAAAGCAATGACTCAATAGCAGCTAAGATAGCAATTGTGAATGCATTTGGCATTTCATTCTTGATTGTCGCAAGAGAGAAATGTGGTATAGATACTGATGGCAATCCTGATTTTAAATCTGGATATAATTTACCGATTGTGTTCACATCTAAGTGAAGAAGCTGCACCATTCCGATTGCAACAAATACTGCTACGATAGATGCAGGAACCTTAGAGAAGAACTTTGGCCAAATAATAAGTACTGCCAAACAAACAACACCTACTAAAACAGCCTGGTAATTGATTGTGTCCAGATTCTCAAAGAAGAGCTTTAATTTGTCCATTGTCTCTATTGGCTTTTCACCGTGAAAATCCATTCCGAAGAAATCCTTGAACTGACCAATAAGAATTGTTACTGCGATTCCAGCCGTGAATCCTGTAGTAATTGTGTATGGGATAAACTTAATAAGCGCTCCCGCTTTAAAGATACCAAGTAAAATAAGGATGATACCTGCCATTATTGTGGCAATGATAAGGCCATCCATTCCATCAGTAGCAATAATTCCTGCAACAATTGTTGCAAATGCTGCTGTTGGACCAGCAATCTGAACTGTACTTCCTCCAAAGAAAGAAATTAAAAAGCCAGCTACGATTGCAGTATACAAACCTGGCTCTGGTCCTACGCCCGAAGCCAAAGCCAAGGCAATAGAAAGTGGCAATGCTATGATTGCCACAATAATTCCTGAGATTACATCTTTTACGAATTGTTCCTTGCTATATTTTTTCATGCAAGTGAACAACATAGGTTTAAAATGTTCCATTTTTTAATTACACTCCTAATCTTCTTCCTAGCATTTCTGCGTTAACGGCAAATTCTAACGCAGTCTCCTTAGTGATTGTACCATCCTTTACCAACTTGTAAAGACTTGAATCCATAGAAATCATTTCTTCTGTATCGCTAGAGTAGATTACACCTTCGATTTGAGGTACTTTATTCTCTCGAATCATATTTCTAATCGCTGGAGTGACTGTCATTACTTCAAACGCTGGAACCAATCTGCCATCAAAAGCCGGAACAAGCTGTTGAGACACAACCGCCTTTATAACCATCGAAAGCTGCAATGCTATCTGATGCTGTTGTTCAGAAGGGAACACATCAATAATTCTATCAATTGTATTTGCTGCACCAATTGTATGTAAAGTAGAAAGAATCAAATGTCCTGTTTCCGCAGCAGTCATAGCTACAGAAATAGTCTCAGCATCACGCATTTCTCCTAAAAGAATTACGTCAGGGCTCTGACGGAGTGAAGCCCTAAGAGCTGTTACATAGTTTTCAGTATCCAGATGAATCTCTCTTTGTGACACAATAGACTTGCTATGTCTATGCAAGTATTCTACTGGGTCCTCCAGTGTAATTATATGCTTATTATAATTTTTGTTTATCTTGTCAACTATACATGATAGCGTTGTAGATTTACCACTTCCAGCAGGTCCAGTTACAAGTACAAGTCCCTTAGATTCTCCTGCAAGATTAATTACAGACTCTGGTATTTTCAACTGCCTGTAATCCGGCAAAGAGAATGTTATAACTCTGACAACTGCTGCAAAAGTACCTCTTTGCTTGAAAGCATTTACTCTAAAACGGGAAACATCCTTAATAGCAAAAGAAAAATCATCATCGCCACCCTTTATATATGGCTCCATATCTCTCTTGGCAAGCTCATATATCTGCTTTACAAGCTCTTGAGCTGTTGCCGGCATAACAGGACCATCATCAGGTTCTGATTTAACCGCACTTGCCTCCTCCAGCTCCGATCTAGTCATAACCATATCATTAACTCTAAAAGAAACTTCACGTCCTGTGATGATAAATACATCTGATGCCCTGTATTTTTTTACAGCATCTGTTAAATAGCTTACGATATCTACGGCCATAGTTCCTCCTTTTCAAGCAAATCAATATGACTTCTTTTGGACTACTTAAGGAAAAAAGCCCACAAGAACCGGTAGTTTTTACCAATCATCAAGTGTGATTACAGGCTGAGTGCTATCCGCCTCCCATTCACTGACATTTTGAACCTGCCAGCTGGTAATTTTTCCAGCCTCTACTTTCACCTGCAGTACTTGATTATCATTTATATCTACTGATAATTCCTGGTTAGCCCAATTGTTTTCAGCAATAGTTTCATATGCCCTATTTGAAGCATCATAATACTCTGAGGTATGACTAGCCAGTTTTTCACTAAGGCTATAGTTATTGTGACTAGAAGATATGGCAAGTGCAGCAATAACCGCAAAGGCCATTCCAATCAGAATCACCACCATCAATGAAGTACCTATATTCACTATTGAACGGGTTTCTCTTTTTCTTTCTTCCATTCCTGTGTCCTTTATCCACCTGAGTATTTCTATCTAAGTGCTTTTTCCACTGTTAAACTATAGATTTCCTCATCTTCAATGGTTGCCACCACTACATGCATTTTTTGGCAATCACCTGCTTTTTCAGATTCAGTAATTACTGCTGTGGCTTTGTAGCTTCCGCCATTTTCCACCTTATTCCAATCATCATCATAATAATCAGTGAAATTGCTAAATCCGTCTGTTCCAAGGTATTCCTCTGCTGCGTTTGTTGCTATATTCACCGCCTGTGTCAGTTCTTTTGCATCCTTGCTTTTTGCGTAAGCTGTAGCAAAACACTGTACACATATGGCTGAAACTATAATGAAAAACATTATGGAAAACATCAGCTCTGTCATGAATATCCTGGACCCATTATTTCTATTCTTCATCTGACGCCTCCCGATTTCACTGCAATACTCACATCACTTGTGATTCCTGAAGTATCTGTCACAGTTATTTTCAATAGTTGGTTTTCGTTACCACTAATTGACATGTCCTGCACTTCCATTATTTTATTGCCAAAATCAGCAGTAACTTCTGCACCTTTTTTTGCTTCAAGCTCTCTTAGGTAGCCATCATAAGAATATATATATATCACTACATCCTCTGCTGACTCAATCTGAATAGCATCTATTCCATCAAAGCTAGACACCTGAATGGCTCCGGCCTTGTCGTTTTGTCGTACCTTTTCTCGAATATATGCTATCGCTGTTCTGGCATTTGCATTCTCTTCATTTGCGTATACTACGGACTTATAGGAATTTACAGCCATCAAAAGAACACTCACAGCTGAAAATGTGAATATCAAGAACAATATCATTAGAAACATGACATCGATATTATGTTTTCTAACCTTCCCCTTGATCATACTCAATCTTTCATCCCCCTAGGCCTAATTAGGCATAGCATGGCAAAAGCCCATTTCAAACATTACTGAAGCCTAATGATTGTCACATCCGGCTTCATATTTGTTCCAAAAATTACATAATCAACCCTAAAAAGCTCGTCATCATAAATGATTCCATAGTTCTTTTGGAGATAATCAAAGCTTTCCGGATATCTTCCCTCTGTGACATAGCACTGTATAATGGCTCTGTCTATAGCATCCTTTAGATTCTTGCTTTGCTCGTTTACTGAACCCTGTGTAGCTTTTGAAACTGCAAACAAAAAGAATACAAAAATAAGGATAAACAGACCTGCCGAAATAAGTGTTGTACTAGCCACATTCTTCTTTTTGATTTGATGAATGCCATCAAGGCTTCCAAATCTTGTTTTCGACATACTAAATCATCCCCGACATAATATTTAACAGCGGTAACATAACTGAAAGAAGAATAATACCAACAATTACCGAAAGGATAATAACCAAAGTTGGCTCCACAACGGCGATAAGGTCATTTATTTCCTCGTCTGCTTCCTCCTGATAGGTTGTTGCTACTTTCTCCAACACATTCTCCATATTTCCTGTTTTTGCGCCTAAAATGGCCATTCTGCCATATAGACCTCCAAAAATACCAGAAATAGAAAAGGCCTTTCCTATATCCATAGTCTCCGCAAAGGAATCCTTACATTTTTCCACTTTAGATTCAAATTCAGGTGCCTCCACAATACGACCACTTACATCAAGAGCCTGCATTACATCCATACCGCTTGATAAAGTCATTGCCATTGCTGATGCAAATCTACTTGTAGCAATCTTTGAATGAATAGACTTAAATCTACGACTCTTGTAAAATAACGCATTTCTGTGGTTCTTGCCCCATGTACTTTTGTTTAAAAAAATGAGATAAATAACTAATGCAAAAAGAATTATGAGTAAAATCACTCCATTTGCCTTCATGAATTTACCCAACGAAAGAAAGCCTGCTGAAAGACCATCCATTGTGCCGCCCAGCTGCTTAAAGACCCTGTCAAAGACAGGCATAATTTCTGTAACTAAAACAATTATAATAACAAGCATCATTGCAACCATCATAAGAGGATATGTCACCGCACTTCTGATAGCGTTGCTGATTGCCATTTCTCTTGAATAATGGGCTGCAAGATTTCTAAGAACAGCATCCATCTTACCAGTCTGCTCACCCATCTTGGCCATTTCCACAAAATAGTCTGGAAATACCTTTGATTCATCAATGGCTTTTGAAAGAGAACCTGTTTCTCCAACCACCTTTTCCATCTCAGTCAGAAGCTCTTTCTCTTCGCCTCCCTGAGACTCATCAATCATCATAGTAATGCCTTGAATTGCAGATACACCACTGGAAATCATCATTCCCATTTCATCAGAGAATGCATAGAGTTCCTCGGAAGTTAATTTCTTTCTAGATTTCTCACTCATAGTCCCCACCTTATTTAGTACTTATACTTCAATTGATAGTAACTGTCGTCTTCTAGATATTTCTTAACTGTGCTATTACTTGCATAAGACCCAAGAGTTGGATCCATCAGTGTCCATGTGCTACCGTCGAACTGTATTATCTTATCAACCCAGCCTTGGTCCTGTATATAGACGGATACCCATGCATGATATTCCGTTCCCGCATAGCCTATCTCAAGGCGAGTCGGGATTCCTTGTGACCTAAGCATAGCTCCCATAAGGGACGCATAGTCAAAGCATATTCCTGTTCCTGTGGCCAAAGTATCGTCCACCTTAGGAATATATCCCGATTGTACTGTTGCTGCCTTGTCATAATCGTATTCTACGTTCTTAGTGATATAGTGATAGACGTTTTGTACCACCTCTAAGTCGGAATTTGCATTGGCAGCCAGCTCCTGACCTTTTTTTACCGCATTTGAAGATGAGTTAAAATCCACATATGCGTTAGGATATAGGAACATGCTGTATTCATCTTTCAGGGTTACATTCACTGACTGAGTAAATGCTGCTGCATACTGGTCGTCGTGTAAGTTCTCATAGACACCGATTTTGTAAGTGCCGCTACCTTCTGACAATGGGTAAACATCATAATTTCCATCCAACGCCATTAGATAATTGTATGTATTCCCTGCGGGTGTCTCTATTAGCATTCTAACCTTGGCAGCAGAACCTGTGTATTTCACCATCACGTAACCATCGCTAGCATTGCTTGAATCAATGGTAGCATCGGAATTTCCGTCAACAACCGTTCCTGAAGCCACAGGCTCTAACACTTTAATTGTGCTATCTCTGGCCCCTTGAGACCCCTTTGCCTGTGTACCTCCGGTAGATGAGGACGAAGAATCGCTGGATGATGGAGAAGAGGACGTAGCGCCCTCTAAGGTTCCACATGCCATTAGGCTTATACTCAGAACAATCAGTGAAAGCAAATATTTGCATCTCTCCACTTGCTTCCTCCATTTGCTCTTATTATTTCAACAATCTTATAAGCTCTACCCCACTATTGAATTTTGTTTCAACATCTAAGAATTTATTGTAAATCGCACCTTGCCAGGTAGCATTATCCCTACCTGTAACCATGATAATATAACCATAATCCTCTAAATCAGGAATAAGCTCTTCTGTTTCACGAATCTTATTTTCTACATCGATTCTGGCTGGAACAAAGGCACTTTCAGTTCTTTTAAAACCTCTGTACTTTGTCTTTAAAGCAGGATAATTCAATGTATCCATAAGATTATCAACAATATTGAACAGCTCAGTAATATCATTAAAGTGCTCTGGATTCTTGCTGTAGCAGTTATAAACTCTACCTTTGAATCCTTTTTTAGACTCATCGATACAAACTCCAACACAGCTAGGAGTTCTTTTCATTCTGCTTGATACTGGCATTAATCATCACCCCTTACAATGTCCTGAAGCTCATCTGTGTCATTATCAGTTCCTGCACTAGCAAGATTTACAGGTGCAAGGTGATATTTAATATAGCGTTTTCTTGATTCCTTGCTAAGATTTTCATTAATTCTAGCCTGAACCAATACGCAATCTTCCTGAGTGATATCCAAAAGAAGTACAACAAACTGATTGTTGCTGTATCTTGCATACATATCACCGCCACGTGCTGATGTTCTAATAGCCTCTGAAAGCTCATCAGAAAGAGTATTTAATCTATCAGAATCATTTAATGCAAATCCTTTGCCATCTGTGATTGTGCAAAGCATAAGCCAAGCAGATTGACCCGAACGACGGATTACTCTTTTAATGTATCTATAACTTTCCACGAAAATAGGATAGGTACAATAGAAAGCACCCTCGATATCCTCTTTTGTAGTATCAAGATTCTTTTTTACTTCACTGATAACATCAGTGTTGTTCTTTACCTGCTCGCCAAGCTTATCAAGCTGCTCTGTCATGCTTGAAGAAACAGAAACACCTAGTTCCTGGAACATAAGAGCTTCAGTATCCTCGTAAAGCTTCAAAGCTTCCTTAGCCTTTCCAAGCTCTATAAGAGCCTGCATTTCATATGTCTGCCAATTATCATATGGATATAAGTTGTCAGCTTTATGACTAACTTTGTAAAGCTTGTCATATTTCTCCTGAAGTACATAAAGCTCTAACAGCTGCTTTACACATCTGTCATAAAGCTTTTTCAGCTTCACCTGCACTGAAACAACCCATTCAATTCCACTTAAACCTGGAAGGAAATCTCCTCCGTAAATCTCACAAGCCTGCTCTAAAAGCTTCTGTTGCTCCTTGATATCCACTGCACCAAGAGCCTGCTTAGCCAGGTTCTCAAATTCGATTGCATCGCAATCTACATTCACATTAGGGCTGATTTTGTAAGTTCCACGTTTTACATGTACATAATCCTCGTCTGGAAGTCCAACCTTTGGTAATGCCTTACGAAGTCTAAACACAAGCGCTCTCAAGCTGTTTGATTCGTCAGCAATATCCTCGTTGTGGAACAGATTATACATAACCTGCTCTCTAGCCAAACCATTTGGATAATATAGAAGCATCTGGAAAAGCTGATTTACTTTTGTTGTATTGTTTCTTTCAATTGTAAAAGGCTTTCCCTCATATGATATTTCTACAGTCCCCAACATTCTTGCTTTGATAATAATTGTTTGATTCACCATTATACGTCCCTTTTTCGTCACTCTCTCTTTATAACCAACTACTAGTTACGTCTTTAAGTATAAATTTTTTAGACGTTATTGTAAATAACTACGTTATAAAAACAGGCACACCATCAAGTGTGCCCATAAGTTTTACTTTATTTCTCTTTAATATTGTATTTGTTCATTGCAGCATCTAAATCGCCCTCTAAGAACAATTCAACCGCTCCTATAACCTTTTCCATGGATGCATCTACACGCTCTCTGTCTTCAGCATCATAGCGACCCAAAACATGGCTGACCATATCGCCATTTTGACATTCTCCAACGCCCACTCTGATACGAGGAAACTCGTTGGAGCCAAGTAATGCGATTATATTTTTCAACCCATTATGGCCACCGGCACTTCCCTTTTTTCTCACTCGGATATTACCAGTGGAAAGAGAAACGTCGTCAGAAATAACCACTAATTCTGTAGTTGGGTCAACCTGATAATAATCCGCCAAAGGCTGGATGCATTCTCCACTGAGGTTCATGTAGGTCTTCGGCTTTGCCAAAATCACCTTGTGCCCATTGATAAGCCCTTTTCCAACGACACCTTTGTGCTCCTTGTGATTTACTTCAATACCAAACTTCTTTGAGATGGCATCAATAGCCTCAAATCCTACATTGTGTCTGGTCCCATCATACTTTCTCTCTGGATTACCTAGACCTACAATCAAATACATAAATCTTACTCTGGGAACTCTTCTTTATATTTGTTGAGAATCATTGTCTGCATCTGCTCTCTTGTTGTTGAGCGAATTGGATGAGCAATGTCCTTGTAACCGCCTTCAGAGCCTCTTCTAGAAGGCATGGCGATAAATAGTCCCTTATCTCCTTCAATAATCTTGATATCGTGAATTACAAACTCCTCATCGATTGTCACTGAAACAACGGCTTTCATCTTACCTTCTTTTTCGATCTTGCGAATTCTGATGTCTGTAATTTGCATTGTGTTATACCTCCCCAACTGGCATATCATATCTGTTTTTGTTTCCGGTAACTATGCGGATTCCATTTTCCCCAATATATGTAGATCCGCTGAGCAACGTCTCATGGCTTTCAACAATGCAATTCTCCACATGCACGTTGTCTCCTATATAAGCTCCATTCAAGATTACGCAGTTCTTAACAACGGAATTGTTTCCAACAAACGCTTTCTTGAACAATACAGAATTCTCAACAGTACTGTTAATGATACATCCTCCAGCGATGAGTGAATTTGAAACCTTTGAGCCTGCATTAAACTTTGCAGGAGGAAGGTCGTGTGTCTTAGAGAAGACACCTGGCTCTGTATGGAAGAAATTATCTCTAACATCCTTGCGTAAGAAATCCATGTTTGCCTTGAAGTAGCTGTCTACATCAGCGATGTTTGACCAGTAGCCTTCCATCTTATATCCGTAGATTCTCTTCATGCTCTTGTATCTTATGAGAATGTCTGTAACAAAATTGTATCTGCCCTCGCGATTGCACTCTTCAAGCAAATCAATAAGGGCTCTTCTTCTGATGACGTAAACACCAGCTGAAACTAAATCTGAAGTAGCTACCATTGGCTTCTCTTCGAATTCGGTGATACGTCCATCTCTATCCATAGATACAACACCGTATCTATTAATGTCATCTCCCTCAGGAAGCTTAGCACAAACCACTGTGATATCAGCCTGTTTAGCGATATGGTAATCAAGGACCTTGTTAAAGTCAAGCTTGTACACTCCATCGCCACTAGCAATGATAACATATGGCTCGTGTCTTTTCTTTAAAAAATCAATGTTCTGCCAAATAGCATCAGCAGTACCTCTGTACCACCAGCTATTATTAGTAGTAACTGTTGGTGTGAAAAGGAAGAGACCTCCCTGTTTTCTACCAAAGTTCCACCATTTTGATGAATTAAGATGCTCGTTCAATGAACGTGCGTTGTACTGTGAAAGTACTGCAACTGTCTGGATGTGTGAATTTGTCATGTTTGAGAGAACAAAATCAATACATCTGTAGCTGCCTCCAATTGGCATTGCAGCAATTGCTCTTTTGTCAGTGAGCTGTTGCATTCTGCTGCTATTTCCACCTGCTAGAATTATTCCTAATGCTTTCATACTCGATCACCTGCCTTGATAATGTAGCCGCCACTAGCCAGCTGTCCGTCAGGATAATCTGCATCGCTAGTCTCGCCCTTGATAGCTGTATTCTTTCCAATTGTAACATTTGCTGGGATAGTAGAATTCTCACCAATAACTGCCAATCCATATGAGTAGATGCTGGCATTTAGCTTGCTTTCTGCTTCCTCACCCTGTCCAATCTTGGCGTTGTCGCCAACGACTGTATTCTCAGCAATGATCGATTTATCGATTATGCAATTCTTTCCGATTGTTGCGCCTTCCATAATGATGGAATCACGAATCACCGCTCCTTCCTCAATCACTACGCCTGCGCCTAAAACTGAATTATATACTTCACCGTAGATTTGTGCTCCAGCACCTACGATAGCTTTCTCAACTACTGCTGTACTTGCAACAAACTGTGGCTCAATGATGTTCTGATTAGTGTAAATCTTCCAGAACTCTTCATATAGATTGAATTCTGGGATTAAATCTATAAGCTCCATATTGGCTTCCCAATATGAACCAAGTGTTCCAACGTCCTTCCAATAGCTATTAAATTCGTAAGCATACATTGGTGAACCTTTTTCGTGAAGATAAGGTAATACATGCTTACCAAAATCACAATTGCTCTGATCTTTCAGTGCTAACAATGACTCTTTGAGAGCCTTCCAACTAAAAATGTAAATACCCATTGAAGCTAAGTTGCTTCGTGGCTTTGGAGGTTTCTCCTCAAACTCGCTGATTCTCTTCTCCTCATCAGCAATTACAACGCCAAATCGCGATGCCTCTTCGATTGGTACAGGTATTACTGCAATAGTAACATCTGCTCCTTTTGCCTTATGAAAATCTAACATGGCTTCATAATCCATTTTATAAATATGATCTCCTGAAAGGATAAGAACATATTCAGGATTATAATTTTCCATGTACTTAAGGTTCTGGAAAATTGCGTTAGCGGTACCAGAATACCACTCTGATGTATCGCTCTTCTCGTATGGTGGAAGAACTGTTACGCCACCATTATTTCTGTCTAAATCCCAAGGAATACCAATTCCTATATGTGAATTTAAAACAAGTGGCTGATACTGAGTTAGTACGCCAACGGTATCAATTCCTGAATTGATACAATTCGAAAGAGGAAAATCAATAATTCGATATTTTCCTCCGAAAGAGACGGCTGGCTTTGCAACATCAGACGTTAGTACGCCGAGTCTGCTTCCTTGCCCACCAGCCAGAAGCATTGCGATCATTTCTTTTCTAATCATCCCTATCATCTGCCTTTCTCGTGGTGTCAGTCAAGGAATGTGCCCCAATAACTCTAGACACTCCCCTTAAATAAAATTGTCCAATATAATTAAATTGACAATCTTATGCATTTAGTATAACAAAGTACTTATTTTCACGCAATATTATTCTCATTTTTACTATAACCTCGTTAATTTTTTGACAATTTATGGTGTAATTTACTAAATTCATTCTCATTCTACTTCACTTTGCCCCTTGAATATCAATCTGATTCGGTATATCTTAGACCATAGCAACTCCAACTTTGCACTATTTTGCACATGCACCTAGTCAATTTGGAGTATTAGAAAGGATATAAACCATCATTATGTATAAACTCAACTTTTCGGACAAAATTCATGTCCATTTCATAGGAATCGGTGGAATAAGCATGTCTGGTCTTGCTGAAATACTTCTCGGTGCAGGTTTCACCATTTCCGGTTCAGACAGAGCTGAATCAGATTTAACAAAGCATCTGGTAGCTATGGGTGCCAAGATAAACTATCCTCAGGCTGCCGAAAACATTACCGAAGACATAGATCTTATTGTCTACACAGCCGCTATTCACGAGGATAACCCTGAATTTGCAGCCTCAAAGGCCAGTGGCAAACCAATGCTTACAAGAGCAGAGCTTCTTGGTGAAATCATGGAAAACTATGCTCGTTCTATTACTGTTTCTGGTACACACGGCAAAACTACAACCACTTCAATGATTAGCCAGATACTTTTGGAGACAGCAGATGAACCTACTATATCTGTAGGCGGTATTCTTGATGCTATTCATAGCAATGTGCATGTAGGGTCAAGTGATGTATTTATTACAGAGGCCTGCGAATATACAAACAGCTATCATTCATTCTTCCCTAAGTACAATATTATCTTGAATGTTGAAGCTGATCACCTTGATTTCTTTAAGAATCTTGAAAATGTTCGTGCATCTTTTAAGAAGTTTGCTGAAAACACTTCAGATGATGGTCTTCTTATTATCAACAATGAAATAGATGATGTTAAATATTTTACTTCAGACGTTAAATGCAAGGTTATTACCTATGCACTTAATGGAGAGGCTGATATTGTTCCTACAGATATCTCATATAATGAAAAAGGCTTCGCAAGCTTCACTCCAGTTTTCAATGGAAAAGCTCTTGAGCGTATATCATTAAATGTTCCTGGAAACCACAACATCAGTAATTCTCTTGCCGCTATTGCTCTTTGCCTTGAGATGGGTATTGACTATAGCTGTATTAAAACTGGTCTTGCAAAGTTCGGTGGCGCTCATCGCCGTTTTGAGTACAAGGGCACCTACAAAGGTGCAACTGTAATTGATGACTATGCTCATCATCCAACAGAGATCAAAGCAAGCCTTGCTGCTGCTGCAAACTACCCACACAATCGCGTGGTCGTTTGTTTCCAGTCTCACACTTACACCAGAACCCTTGCCTTCCTAGATGAATTTGCTGAAGCCCTTAGTACTGCTGATGTTGTTGTGCTTGCAGATATCTATCCAGCCCGCGAACCAGATATTTATGGGGTAAGCTCAAAGGATATTGCAGATCGTATCGAAAAACTTGGAACAGAAGTCCACAATTTAGGCACTTTTGAAGCCTGTGAAAAATTTTTAGAAAAAAATCTTTTAAACAATGACCTGTTGATAACTATGGGTGCAGGAGATGTGTATTTAGTAGGCGAGAACTTACTTAACAACTAGTTATCCACATTATCCACATTTTTTACTGGTACTTTTCCAGATAAAAAATGTGGATTTTTTTACCCCTTTTTTGTATATATAGAACTACTTTTCCACATTATCCACAAACTCCACAAACCCTTTATTTACAAGGTTTCTCGCCCCTTCAGCCCTTTTCTTTTCATTATGACTTTGCTATAATTTGCCTCAAGTTAAGAGGGAGATGAATAATATATGGCTGACATCATGTTGCATACTAGCTCGAACACAGGCTTTACTTGTGTTTCAAATACTTTCATAGACGATTTCATGAAAGATGCCAATGGAGAATATGTTAAGGTTTACCTTTATCTGTTGCGTTGTCTTAATAAGGATGGATTCGAATTTTCCATCTCACAGTTGGCGGACTGTTTAGACCACACAGAAAAAGACGTAATGCGAGCTTTTACTTATTGGGAGAAAGTAGGTTTGCTTCGCCTTGAGTATTCCCCAGATAATGAACTTTCTGGAATCTATTTAGTAGATGTGAATGGTAATGGATCTGACAAGACTGAAAGTCCTGTCATTTCCAACATCACATCACTCAACAGCTCGGCAAACTTTACAGCTGCTGCACCTGTTGCCACTATGGCTGGTGCTCCTGCTGTAAACAACAAAATAAACACTATACCTACCACAGACTTGGACTACACTTCAGATCAAATCACCAGCTTCTTCTCAGATAGCGATGTTATTGATCTTAAGTTCTCTACAGAAAGCTACCTTGGCCGTGCCCTTACAAGAACAGAGGCAAATAAAATCTACTTCTGGCACAACGATTTACACATGCCTGTAGATCTTATCGAATACCTCATTGGCTCTTGCATAGACAATGGTCATAAGAGCTTCCACTACATGAACACTGTTGCTATCAATTGGGCAGAGGAAGGTATCAACTCTGTTGAAGCAGCAGTCAACGCTTCAAGTGCTAGAAATAACACAGTATACTCAATCATGAAAGCCTTTGGTATCAGTGGAAGAGATTTAGTTCAATCAGAATTAGACTACATAGAGAAATGGACAGTTGCCTACGGCATGCCTGTAGATATTGTTTGTGAAGCTTGCAAACGTACTATTCTGCAAACCAACAAACCAAGCTTCAAATATACAGATTCCATCGTTGAAAGCTGGCACAAATCATCAGTCAAGACAATGGAAGATATCGCACAGCTGGATCAGAAACACACAGCTGCTTCTGTAGCAAAGATTTCATCAGCAAATCGTAACCGAAGCAACACTACAAGCGCAAACGCTACAGCACGCACTAAAACAAACGGCAAATTCCACAACTTCTCTCAGAGAGACTACAACTTTGACGAATTAGAAAAGAAAATTCTCGGAAATTAGGCAAAGGGAGGATTATTCATGGCATTATCAAACGAACAATACGACGCCCTTATGCGTCAATACAATCACAAACAGGCCCGCAACAATCAAATCGTTGCTTTTCGTACTGATGAACTGTATTCTGCCATTCCTGATCTTTCACGTATAGACGAAGAAGTTTCTAAAGTTTCAGTCTCATCAATAGCGTCTATTTTTAGCGGCGAGGATATTTCTGCAGCTACAGCTGCTTCCCGCCGCAAATTAAATGAGCTTAAAGACCGACGTCTTAAACTCATGGAATCTCACGGCTTTCCAGCAGACTATCTGGAGCCTCCATACGATTGTCCTGATTGCAAGGATACAGGCTATATCAATGGCAAGCGCTGTCATTGTTTCAAACAGGCTGCTATCAACATCGTCTACAAGCAATCAAATCTCACCAATATTCTTTCAAAAGAAAACTTTGATAATTTTGACCTCAGTGTATATGGTTCTGACTATTATGAGGGCTCCTCTAAGGTTAGTGCTCGGGCTACTGCACAAATAGCCCTAGAAAGAGCTCAAAACTTTGTGCAGAATTTTAAGGAAAAAGGTGGTAATTTATTGTTGCTTGGACAGACAGGTTGTGGTAAGACCTTTCTTTCCAATTGCATTGCAAAAGCTCTTTTAGACGATGGTGTATCTGTTATTTACTTTACAGCATCTGAGCTTTTCAAAGTATTCGAAGACCAAACTTTCAAAAAAAATGTCGATGTAGCAGATCTTCATGACTCTATATTCGACTGTGACTTATTAATCATTGATGACCTTGGCACTGAATTTCCAAATAATTTCACTATTACCAAACTATTCCAGTGCTTAAACGAAAGATTACTTAGAAACAAATCAACGGTTATTTCCACAAACTTATCTCTCGAAGAAATGAGAGAAACCTATAGCGAACGAATTACTTCGCGAGTATTTTCCTACTATGATGCTATCAAGCTGATTGGAGAGGATATTCGTATTAAGAAAGTAATGATGAATAAATAAATATCTTTTTTCAAGGAGCAAACAATGCCAAATAATGAAATCGTGTTGGAAAACACACCACCTATGGCTGAGCTTGGATTAATTCCACACAAGAGCTGTTCAGCCATCGCGGAGAGAGTTAATGAGTATCTTCTTGAGTGGAGGCAGGAACGTAAGAGCGACCAGTCTATCATCACTTTAGCTGGTTATCGCAGTGATTCTTACATTGTTAATGCTGAATGCCCACGTTTCGGTTCTGGAGAGGCCAAGGGTCTTATCAAACAGTCAGTTCGTGGACTTGATTTGTACATCCTGGTAGATGTTACAAACTACAGCTTAACCTACACAGTTTGTGGTCATGAGAATCACATGAGTCCAGATGATATCTTCTGTGACCTTAAGCGTATCATTGCCGCTGCAATGGGAAAAGCTAAGCGTATCACTGTTATCATCCCATTCCTTTATGAAGGACGTCAGCACCGCAGAAGCGCTCGTGAATCACTTGATTGTGCTATGGCACTTCAGGAGCTCGTACACATGGGTGTTGATAACATCATCACATTCGATGCTCACGACCCTCGTGTTCAGAATGCGATTCCTCTTCACAGCTTTGAGACAGTATCACCTACATACCAGTTCCTTAAGAACATTCTTAAGAACTGCAAGGACTTAAAGCTTGATAACGATCATCTTATGATCATCTCACCTGATGAAGGTGGTACAAAGCGTGCCGTATATATGGCATCCGTACTTGGCGTAAACGTTGGTATGTTCTACAAACGTCGTGACTACAGCCGTATCGTAGACGGACGTAATCCTATCGTTGCTCATGAATTCTTGGGTAATGATGTTGCTGGCAAAGACGTTATCATCGTTGATGATATGATTTCTTCTGGTGAATCTATGATTGATGTTGCTACAGAGCTTAAAAAGCGTAATGCTTCACGTATCTTTGTAGTTGCTACATTCGGTCTTTTCACAAACGGTATGGAAAAATTCGACAAAGCCGTAGAAGAAGGCATCATCTACAGAGTTGTTACTACAAACCTTACATACCTTACAGACGAAGTTCTTAACAAGCCATACTTAATCAAGTGTGACATGTCAAAGTACATCGCATATATCATCGATACACTTAATCACGAGTGCTCAATCTCAGAGCTTCTCAATCCTTATGGTCGTATCGAAAAGCTTATCACTCGTTACAAAAACGGCGAATATTAAAACAAGGGCCTCTGGTCAAACCAGAGGCCTTTATTAATGCTCAATTTCTATGTAAAGTTTGAAACTGTAGATGCTAACGATTCACTAATCTGCATCTTCGCTAGCGTCAGCATCTTCTATTTGATTTTCTTCTTCCTCTTCAACATAGTTTGGATCGTAAACTATGTATTCGTTTGATTCTCGGAATATAGTATTTGAACTACCGACCTGACATACCTTGATTTTATCTCCATTCTTTACATCTGAGGCCTTTACTGTAAGCACCTGGCCTGACTCGTATTTTGTGGAAATCTGCTCATCTCCAACATATACCTTTGACCATTTAGAGAATTGATCACCATATATATGTAATTTTCCATTAAAGAAATATGCCTTGTCAATTGTAACGTCTTTGACACCCATCTCGACTTCGTTTGGTTTGTAGGCTGTTCCATCCTTATATGTATATCGATTTCCGTACATGATATCGTACTGAAGCATACGTAAATCGTTCATATAATCAGCTGTGCCGCGCTCCTTGCCTTCTGCCATGGCTGTCTGATGATATCCATTGATATTTCCATTATGAATACCAAGACGGTTCAAATATTCTGATACCAACTGATATGTAGCCAAGTCCTGATCTTCCTTTGGCATATCAAAGTTGTTCCAAGTAAAATACTTTGTCTTGTATAAATCTCCGGTAGCCACCTCATCATTTGTAAGTCCCATTGTTGGAAGATGGTCACCAAACATAATGACAAGTGTATCTTCGCCACGCTCATCAAAAGCTTGAATATACTGCTTAATAAAGTCGTCTACGTTGTGAATTCTGTTTACATAGTATTCCCAAGCGTAATTCTGACCTTCTGTCTTGCCATTTGCCTTGACCTTAATTTCTGGGTCTTCCTCTACCTTGTACTCTGGATATGAGCCATGGCCTTCAACAGTGATGGTGTAAATAAAATCACTACCTTCTGTAGAATCCATTGCATCCATTGTAGCACCAAGAAGAATATCATCTGTTGGCCAATTGCCAAGAGGTGTGTATTCGGTGATATCAAGCATTTCTTTTGATGTGAACGTATCGAATCCCATCTGTGAGAATGCATTTTTTCTAGAATAGAAGTTTCCTCCGTTGTTGTGAACAACATGAGATGTATAATCCAGCTGATTCAAAACATCAGCGTAACTTTCTACGTCAACAGTCTTTAAGATTGTCTTCTGTGGGTACTCACCTGGTCCAAAGAAGTTGCAGCTAAGACCTGTAAGAACCTCAAACTCTGAGTTACATGTTCCGGCACCTACAACAGGAACAATGCAATGTCCTGTGGAGAAATTATCCTCCAAATAATGTACAAATGGAATTGGGTCTTCACTTGTTTCCAAAAATTCACACTCAGAAACATCAAAAAATGATTCCAAAAGTATAACGACTATATTAGGACGCTTTCCATCTGCTGTCTGCAATGTCTGAACATGTGCAGCATCATTTTCAAGGATTGTGTCTATCTTGGCCTCTGAATAGCCAAATGGTCGATTCATACCCCTATCTAATACAGAGGTTGAAAAACCATACAAATAGCCGTAATCCAAATATCCCTGTGCAAGATTTCCGAAATATGAAGTCATTATTCCGGAATTTCTAAGAAGAATGGTGGATGGATATAGTGAAGCAAAAAGGCCTACAACAAGAACTATTCTCATCCAGATTGGCTTTGGATCCTGCTTCTTTGGTCCATTCTTTGCGTATAACACCATAATGATGATATAAACAATAAGTGCAGCTACCGAAATCATAGCCTGCTCTGCCGAGAAGTAGTTTGAATCCTGCATTGTAAGCAGGTCGCTTATCATGTATAAATCGGTGTATCCAAATGGTGAGACACGATTCAACAAAATGACACTATTGATAATTCCAAGGATTATAAAGAACATTGTGATGAATGTACGCCACCAGCCACGTCTTCTGCTCAAAAATACAATTGAAAGTGCTACAAATACACAATACGAATTGAACAGATATGGACCTGTATGATGAACAACAAAGCCGCATGCCGCTGTAAATGAGTGTCGCGAAAGCCACTCCATCACAAATATAATAAGAAGGGCCAGGGGAATTTGCATCCAAAATGCATTTTTATCCCAAAGTTCAAGCCACTTCTTACGAAATTTACTATTTAGATAACCTTGAACCACCTTTGAATTGCCAAGCTTTACAAAAGGCTTCTTTATATTTGTACCAAGCCATGAAAGACCTGATTTGATTTTGCTAAATACTTTTTTCATTTTACCTCCGATATGCTATAACTCCATCTATCTTAGACAGTATGAAAAAATAGTGATACAATAATCCCACGGATTATAACACTTTATTTTTTATTAAGCAAGAAAGCGAGTCTTTAATGAAATTACAATTTTATAAAAAGGGAATTCCCACTGAAATCATCAAGCGCGCAATCATTTTACTGACTGCTTTTATAGTATCAGTTATCTTTTTTGAAATTGTCACAAATATTTCTGAGAAAGTTGAGATATCTAACCTATCATCACCAAGCCTTCCAGTAGTAACCATGAATTATCTTAATAATGGTGCTACAGAACTTCACGGTTATGTGAATGAAATGGACCCTGCTTACATGCGTGATGCAATCATTCCTTTGGATTCAAATCGAAATATTTCCTTATCTATAGATACTGATGGCAACAAAATATCAGATCTTTCATATGAAATACGTTCCCTGGACACACAGCGTAATATTTCCAAGAATCCTCTGGATTTTAAAAACTCTGACGGTGTCATTACAGCAAATTTTCAGGCAGAGAACCTTATTGAAAAAAACGAAGAATATCTTCTTGTAATCAAACTGACCTGCCAGGGCAAAGATATCAACTACTACACCAGAATCCTTCAGCCTGATGGCTGTAACGAAGAGGAAATTCTGGATTTTGCATTATACTTCCATAATACAGCCCTCTCTGAGGATGCTGCTGATTTGGCCACCTATATAGAGCCAAATGCCTCTATGGACAATAATGACCTTACCCACGTTAATATTAATTCAAACCTTTCACAGGTTTCCTATGGTAATTTTAATGGCAAGCAGGTCGGCGACACTAACATTACTCTCACAGATATCAGCACAAACTATATCAGTCTAACCCTGGATTATCTACTTAGCCTTGATAATGATGGCAAATCAGAATTTTACACCTGTTCAGAGGATTTCAGAATCCGCTATACAGCTGATAGAATCTATCTACTAGCCTACGACCGTACAATGGAGCAACTCCTGGATGAAAACTCCATTTCAATTAACTCTAACACTGTTAATATCGGTATTACAAACGAGGATGTTCAGTATCTCTCTAACGAAACCGGTACTATTGTTTCATTTGTACACAACGGCAGTCTTTTTGAATACAACCAGACAGATCGCCAGGTTAAGCAGATTTTCAGCTTTGTAGACGATCCAACTGATAGTCGTTCCACATACAATCAACATCAGGTTCTGATTCTCAATATTGATGAATCTGGAACTATGGATTTTGTAGTTTATGGCTATATGAATTCCGGCTCCCACGAAGGAGAGTGTGGTATCAACCTTTATCACTATGATGCAATCAGTGATATTTCCACAGAGCAGGTATTTATTACCTCCACAAGCTCTTTCCAGATATTGAATGCCAACTTCTCAGACCTTTTGTATGAGACTGCAGACAATGAATTCTACATCATGGTAAACGGCACTCTTCTATATATGAATCTAAACGATTTGACCACGCAAGAGCTGCTTACAGGACTTGATGATGACCAATATGCCTCATCAGGTTCTCGTCGATATATTGCCTGGATGGAAAATGCCACAGTTTCAGATGCAATTCATATTATGGATTTAGAAACAGGCAATTCATTTGATATTACCGCTCCAGACGGCCAGCTCCTAAAGCCTATGAGCTTCATTGATGATGATTTAATCTATGGCTCACTTTATCAGAAGGATATCACTACTGATGGTGCTGGAGGCAAAGTGTACCCTATGAATTCACTGACTATCTCTCAGATATCTTCAGGCTCAGAGCATCAGCTAAAGACCTATTCAAAAAGTGGTTACTACATCACTGATGTTCACCAGGAATCATACACCATTTATCTTGATCGTATTCAGATTGATGCTGATGGAAATATCCTTCCAGCTGAGGAAGATACAATCAAAAACAGTGCCGGTGAGCAAAATAAAGCTGTTCCTATCACCACTGAAACAGACGAAATCAAACAACAGGTCGTTGTATTGAATATGACTCCGCTTGAAGAGGATGAAAAGCTTGGCAAGGTCAAATACGACACAGCAAAGCTTGTGCTTGCAGACAAGGCTAGAAATATTTCAGTTTCCACATCTACCAGTGCTACTCAATACTTTGTTTATGTTGGAAACAAAGTCACACTTGCTACAGACAATCTTATGGCCGCTATTACAGAAGCAGACACAAACATGGGTATTGTCCTTGACAACGATCCTAAATATATTTGGAAACGTGACAGAAAGGCTTATCAGAACTCCATCACAAACATCACTGTTGGTTCCTCTGATTCTGATGCATCTTCTGCAGCAAGAGCCCTTTCAGCGATGCTTGTTCACGAAGGTGAGAGTATTCAGGTACACGCACTGATAGAGGCAGGAGAAACACCTATCTCCATCCTCACCAAAACACTAAAGGATTACACTATATTGGATTTGACAGGCGCCACATTAAGCGAGGTTCTCTATTATGTAAGTTTGGGCAATCCTGTTTATGCATATACAGGAGACGACTCAGCCTTGCTTATCGTAGGATACGATAATACATCCATAATTTGCTTTAATCCTGAAACAAATGAAAACAAAAAAATGTCGATGACCGAAGCCACCGACTATTTTGAATCATTTGGTAATGTATTTGTAAGCTACCTACAGTAATTACAAACTAAATATAAAAAGCAATATAGCTGCGTAGTATGTTCCAAGCTCAAGGTAATGTGCTACGCGCTTATTTTTTTTGTCTGTAAAATGATAAAAGGTACGTATCATAATAGTGAAATCACTGAGAAGGAATAACACTCCTGCTACGCCGCACAATGGCATGCCGTTAAGCCCGCATTCTACAGCCTTTATAGCCATTGCACTGACAAAATAACTGTATATCAGGCATGGTACAAACAACCTTCCCATATGAAGATGTAGCAGCTTTCTTATCGCTACTACTAAAAGGCAAGCCAACCATGGAACAATGTAAACCAAAACATTAGTCTGGTCTGTCACCCTGCACATGTAGTTTAGAAGTCCTACATGACCAATCATAAATGCGATAATTCCCAAGGCTATAACTTGCTTATTTAATGATGTGTTGTAGATTGCCATGAAGATGTCGCCAATAAAGCAGGCCAGAAGAGCCCAAAACATCAACCATAGCTTCTCTGAAAACATTTGATTAATCCAAAGAATCACCAAAAAAGAGGCGGAACATACCACCTTCACAGGGACATAGAACCGCCTTGATAAACTATTATCTGTTACTGCAAATAATGCAATTAAAAGTGCCACATAAATTAAAGTCTCAATAACCATTTTCTCCACCTTATTCCAGTCATGCTCTAGTATTCAACTCTTCTATCTGCAAGAATAGCCTCAAGCTTTCTCTGCTTACTCATCATTATAGCACCAGCGCCTAGTAAGAAGATAGCCATACATAATAAATATCTTGGATCAAATCCATCCGCCGTCTTTGGAGTTGTATCCTTTATATGACCTGCAGAAATTGAACCATCCGCTGCGACTTTGTAGGTTACTGTGGTTGTCGTCTTTGCTGCAGGACTTAAAACTTTGAGACCTGTCATGGCATACCCGTCTGTATACTGGAACTGCACAGCATGATCACCAACTGACATGGTGTTTACAAATTCTTTTGTAAAATGAAGAATTGTAGAACCAGACTGTATTGTATAATTGCTTGCAGACACTTGATTTCCATCAAGCAAAATGTATGCCAACTTCTCTACAGAACCATTACATACGATTTTTACAGGACCTTCACTCTGCTTAACCTGTTGATTTGCACCATCTGTAATCACATAAATGTGATTTGTTTGAGCCGCTGTGCTAACATAGCCTGAGCTAGGTGGTACTGTTCCAGGCTTTGGCGCAGCTGCTGCACTACCGCCACCAGAAGATCCGCTGGATGAACCGCCACCATCAGAATCACCTCCGCCACCACTTGGAGAAGGAGATGGTGTGTTCTTTGTATAGTTGAAGGTATGATTCTGTGTCTCTTCTGCAGTTACTGTATATTTATCTGAGCAGGTATAACCAGCGTGGTCTCTAGGTGAGATTATTTCACCCTGATTTTTGCCTGTATAAGTTATTGTCTCTGATGTTGTTCCATAATTCTCAGTAATTACCACCTTAAGGCCTGTAGATGGTGTATCAGATGCATATACAAAGGTATGTGCCTGATTTGCTTCTGTTGTAACTGTATAAGAACCATTGCAAACATATCCGCTATGTTCTGTAGGAGTAATTACTTCGCCCTCTCTAAGCTCATAAGTTCTTGTATCTGTACTTGTTCCATATACCTCTGTAATCTTTACTGTATACTTCACATCAGCAGGTGTGGTGGTATATGTAAATGTGTGGCTTTGTGATGGACTCGCTGTAACTGTATAAACGTCATTACATACATATCCAGGATGATATGTTGGGGAGATTGTATTTCCCTCAGTCTCATTAGGATATGTTAAAATTACGGAATTTGGTCCATAGTTTTCTGTGATAATAACTGTGCAGGTGGTGATTGTACCCTGAACGTATTCAAAAGTATAGGACTGATCTTCATCATCTGTTACAGTGTAGGAATCAGTACATGTATAGCCAGTATAAGGTCTAGGAGTAATTACATCTCCTTCTTCCTTTTCTGTATAAGTATATGTTCCAAGAATTGTTTCACCACATTTTTCTGTTATAGCAACATCGTAGGTATCCTCAGGTTCGTATTCGCCCCTCCACTCCAATATTGCTTTTTTTGCCTTAACTAAAGGTCTAAAGAATTCATCAACTACAGGTGAATCTGAATAATCAGTATTTGGGCAATAAACCTTCAAAAACTTTTTTGGCCAAGAACCCTGATCTCCAATACTCTGAATTGCACTTGAATCTGCAAATGTTAGTATTGTTATATTACTTCCACTAAAGGCGTTTTCTGCAATAGCTGTTGTGCCGGCCCTAATAGTAAATGGATTTTCTACACCCTTAGGCACTTTCTTAAGTGTAGTACCTTCATACTCTGGTTGTGTTTCATCTTCATCGTTTGTAGCGCCAAGAAGCATAGTAGGAGCAGACCTAAGCATTGTCTTCATGCTATTTAATCTAAGGGCCTCTTCCTCTGCCAGTCGCTGTTCTTCTGCAAGACGCTCTTCTTCAGCTATTTCCTCAGGGGTCTTCTCTGGTGTGGTCACAGCCTGACCTTCTTCTGTTGCCGGTTTCTCTGGCGTTTCAGTTTCAACCCCATCCCCTGGCTCTTCAGAAGGCTCTTCAATTTTCTCTGTAGGCTCTTCAATTATTTCTTCTTCGGGTATATTCGGATCTTCCGAATTGTTAGGGTCCTCAACAAACTCATTATTCGTTGTCCCATCTAATTCGGCCTCAGAAACAGAACTGCCCACAAAGGTCCAGCCTGCTAAAATAATAGATGCGCTTATTAGAATACATCCTGTCTTTTTTAAAAATCCTTTTTTCACCATAGCATCCCACCCCAAAAAACTAGTTGAGAATTAAAAGTGTCTATAAAATATCTTATTTGACCCTCTTAGCTACGATGAACATTCTGCCGTCTTCCATATAAGTATTACACGTGCTGAGAGTCAATATTTTATCTGTACTAGAAATATCGATGGTCTCATCAAATGCTGATAATGCCTGTATATTATCTAAAAACTCCTGAAGCTCGGCACCGGTTACTGCATCAATAAAATTGTAGTATTTGTAGGTATCGTCATCATCATACCCCACCTTGGAAAGACCTACACCTACAACCTCGTACTGTTGCTGCTCATACAGAGTTTTAAAAATAATAGTCTTATGTGACTGATAATAATCGTGATTAAGATATCTCTTTAGGCCACCAAACATAGTTCCCGAACGCATATTGTGTCCATAAATTATGGTATTGGTGGTTGGATTTACTATGTCGCAACGATAATCAACGAAAAGTGTACCAGCAGTACTGTCATTTCCGTTGAAATCCCTTCTCAGATAGTACTCAGGGTCGTTAGGAGTCTGAACTACAGGATAGTTGATATCAGTATCTACTATTGTCAAAACTCCTACCAAATCGCTATTTTGCGCATATAGTTCGCTGAGTTCAGGGAGGATTTCTCTCTCGTCTGCGTTATAATGCTTATCCCAAGGACTTTCTATCAAGTCCTCCTCAATGACGTTTGCAGAGGCTGAATTACTTACACTTTCACCCCCATTTGAATCCTCTACAGAACCTATATCGTCAATTTCATTATTAATATTAACGTTATTTTGTGAATTATTAGTGACTTTATCATTTTGGACACTAGCTATTTGCTTAGCAATTCTGCGGGTTTGCACTATATCCTTTATCTCCACAGCTGCAAAAACCACCACAAGCACTGCTGCAATAGAAACAAAAAGAAGGCCCAGTCTCCTAGAGCTCTTGGCCTTTCCTGCTGCTTCCTCTATTATTTCCCTATCATCAAGCATACCTGCAGACTTGTTTGCTACGATGTCTGCTACGTGACGTGCATACTGCTCACCGATTGGGCTATTAAACACAATAATGCCATCGCGAATGTCATTATAAAGGCGCAAAGCAACCTCAGGGTCTTGAATATCAAGCTCCTCATTGATGCACTCTATTTTCTTTACATCCTCCTGTGCTGCCCTGTACTCATAGTGAGTATCGAATTCAAACCCACCTATGATAAACCTCTTTTTTTCTGACATGCGTCCCCCAAATGTCATACAGTTATTGTTATATTGAGTCTATCACTCATAGGTCAAATTTGTCACTATAAACTCAATGATTTCGCAGATTTTTCATTTATTTCTAAATGCAACAAAAGGAGACTAGAGTTTTTCTCTAGCCTCCTTACTATAAATCAAATATTCTACTTAATAGTAACTGGCCTTACATCTGAAGAATTTACCTGCTTAGGTTCATTATCATCATCTAGAACATATCCTTCAATATGAACATAATAGGTCTTTCCTGAAGTAAGTCCTGACTTGGTGTACTTACCAGTTGATGCTGGAATAATAGCAAGCACCTTACCACTACTGCTTTCATCCTCTGAGAAGTAAATGTAGTACATATCTACTGTCTCACTTTCTGCCATTGTTATTGTAGCCTTGCCAGCCTTTTTGCTGACTACATCAAATGCAGTTGATCCAATATCAGTTGTAGCAAGTATCCACTTCTCGTCGGACTTGATGCCTTCATTTGCTCCAGCATAAGCTACAGCTATAATCTTGTAGGTTGTACTGTTACTTAAGCTGTCAAATGTATAGGTATTTCCTGTCAATCCTGATACAGTTCTGTAGCTTATTACATTACCGTCACCATCAAGCTTCTGCAGGAATAATCTGGTGCCGTCAGAATATAGATCTCGTACCCACTTAACGGTCAGGCTATCACCTGTGTTTTCTGTAACTCTAAGATTACCTACAGCTTGTAACTTGATTGTGTATGGCTCTGTCCTTGTTCCGGTAATCTCAGGAGACTTGCCTTCAGCATCCAATACTACCTGGGCGTTGCCATATGTGTAATTACCATAATCAACACTGTAATCACCTTCACCATCTTTGTATGGGGTAAGTGTATGTGTCTGCTTATCTCCATTATTGTCATATGAGATAATATCTACCTTAAAGGTTGGCTTAACGGCTTCGCCAGTGTATCTGGTTGTTTCAGACTCAATGAATACCTCACACTCTGAAAGAGGTCTTGGTACAATCTGATAATCAGCACTTGTAGTCTTACCCTTTTCCTTACCTACGTCATAGGTAATTACTGCAGTAATTTTGCCGTTTGTTCCAGTGAGACTAGTAAAGTCATCTGTTTCTCTAGTCATATCACCATTTCTATAATATGCAATAGATTTTATTACTGCTGTTGGGTAATTCAGCTTAAATTCAGGCACGATTGGATATCCAGTATACATGTATTCAGGTTCATAATTTGTTGCTTCAACTTTGTCTGGGTTGAATTTTATAGAATAATTAACTGTTAAATCATCTTCCCATTTAGCTGATGCCTGGCCTGAGTATACAACTGTTCCATCTGTGATGTAATCATCCTCTGATCCATATGATGTATGCTTATAATCTACATCTGGTTCAAGTATATAATCTTCGGTTAAGGCATTCTGTGCCGGTAATATCAAATATATTCTTGGACTACCATATGTAATACTTGTACCTGTATAATCCTGTTCTGGGTGATCATCACGCACATAATTACCAGCCTCATCCTTGTAGCAAATTACAACGTCATTTTTCAGATTACCCCAAATGTAGAATTCAAGTGTTTTAGAACCTCTGTAGTTTCCTGTTCCCTTAACCTTAACAGTTGCCACACCAGGTTTAAAGTTATTATGATACTCTAATGTGTAATCTTCATACTTCTTAAGGGTTAATGGACCATTTGTAACCTCTACCTCAGGAGTAATTTCCTTACCATCATCATACTCGTATTTGTTTCCATCTACTTCGTTCTTAAAGTTTACATTAAAGTCCTTTTCGATATCATGCTGAACAATAATGTATGCAATCTTATAAGATACAGAGCCAGCAGATGTAGTGTAGTAGTTACCTATACTATTACTACTATTGCCTTTAAACTGTATGTTGATAGTACTAAACCTGGTCATGGTTACATTTCCACTAGTGTCCTTGCTGAATGTTGTAACCTCGTTCTCATGATCATATTTAATATCCAAATCAGCTTCTTCATCAATGATCATAGGTGTTGTTCCATATTTTCCAAGCTTGTTATCCTTTACAGATACTGTAGGTTTTATATCAGAACCGTTAAATACAGCGAAGTAATAACCTACAAAATTATCTGCAGCTGTTTGATCCATCAAGCCTGTATCCACAAGATACTTCTTTGCTGTTCCACTATCGCCACCTGACAGCTTAGATACTGCATTTCCTGTAACAGTAAATGTAAGATCTCCATTTGCTGTAGTCATTGTGCTTTCCTTTGTAAACATTGGTGCAGTATCGGTAACCTGTTTTCTGGTTATCAGATACATTTGTGATTTTGTTCCACAATAATCACCTATACCTGTAATTACAACATTCTTGTATCCCGCTGTAGTTGAAGGGTCTTCATCACCTATAGCATTTGTATAAGTTACAATGTAATCCCTGTTCTCTCGTAACAATGTACCAGCTTTCTTTACTGTTATACTATCTGGCTTTTGAGGAACACCATTGTACTCATATGACCATCTGTCATTATTTACTGTAGGATTGTCATAATTAGCATCATAAGGATAGCTTGTTGTTCCTACTTTATATTGGATATCAAGTGTCAATGTATTGATGTTTTCACCAATATTGTATGGCAATGTAATATCGCCTTTGTAGTTGCCTTTTCCTGTAAGAGTTACTGTTGGTGATTTAGCTGTTGGTTTAGCATGGGTATCATCAACCTTTAATGTCTTTGACCAATCAGCTGAGCCTGCTTCTGTATTATTACCAAAGGCTGTTATTTCAAAATCAGTTCCTTCTTTCAGCTCATAACCATATGTAATATTTCCATCGTCATCAACACTCTTTGCTGCTCCACTATCTACAATAGCTATAGTTGGAAGATTATTAGTCTTTTCTCCAAGTTTTGGAACATCATATACATATACTGTTAATGTATCTTTTGGCTGATCTCCGTCTGGAATACTTACATATCGTTTGTTTGTAGGATCATAGGTCCAGGTGCTTCCCACAAACTTGTTTTCAGCACCACTGTAATAGTGATGATAGTTGTTTGGTAGTGAACGCTCAGTTACTTTAAAATCTTTCTCAATAGACTCTGCACATGAAATGCTCTGTGTTCCGTCTATTCTAATCTTGTAGTCACCCTGATCCTTAAGAGGTGTCTCTACTCCTCCTTTAAGTACTACAATCTTGTAATCATATGATGCTGGATCTGTCTTATCAGATATAAGCTCAACATTTCCTACCTTAACTGTAATCTTGTCATATGGATTAATATTCGCACCTGTCCACTCAATTTCACTTGGTTCTACGGTAACATTTGTGCTTCTCAAATCCAGCCTTTGGATAGGGAACTCTTTTATTACATCACCCGAAGGGACAACATAATTTGAGCCTGTTCCTGCTGTTATCTGAACAAATGCATCGTTTCTTACAGATGTATTATTACCATATTTTACAATCTTGTAATCAACGCCTTCTGCTAGTGTATGGTCTCCATTCTTTACTGTAATTGCAGGTTTAACCGGCTGATTCCTTCCAGCATAATAAGCATCTTCCACTGTTACCATTAACGGAGTGATAGTTACTGGCGTGATTTCAAAATGTACAGTCTTTCCACCTGAATATCCATTCACACCCTTAAGTGTAACATCTGCTGTACCTACATCAACATTAGAAGAATATGATACTGTATAATCTGAATTTTTCTTTAATGTTAATCCATTAACCTTAACCTCTGTAACTACAGGTTCAAGCGGTTTTCCAGTATATGCATGTGAATCATATTCCAATGTAACATCGGCATTTCCAATTCCAACACCATCTACTATAAAGGTGCTATTCAACGTACCATATACTTTAGATGAATCCTTCGCTTCTGCAAGAATAGGATATGGACCCATCTTAAGTGCTGTGTTTGGATCTATAGTAACTAATGTATTGGTATCAACTATAGCTTGCGTTGTAGGATCCTTTGAAACCTTCTTGTAGTCATAAATAGTTATTTCTGCAGATGTTCCATCATCCTTCTTTTGACCATATGCCGCTGTAATAATTGCTGGCACGATAATCTCACTTCCTGTATAAGGAAGTTTGTCAATCACTGTGCCTCCATCATAATACTGTATCTTTGTATATGATGAGCCTAAATTATACTTAATGTTAAATGCAAATCTGTTAGCTGATGTTTTTCTATGAATAAAGTATTTACTTTCTAGTGTCGGAACAAGCACTGCATACCATGTACCAACATTGATAGCATCTGTACTTGTATCATCTGCTCCAGCTTCTTGTGTGTATACTACAGCATAGTCACCCTGCATTGCTTCCGTCTCAGCTTTAACTGCACCTTCTAAGCCTGTAAAGGATACAGTTACTGGCTTACCTGTATACTCGTATGTAGTGCCGCTGTTCATGGTAATTCCAGTATATGTTCCAAGGTCTGCAAGGAAGCAAACTGTCTTTACCTGCACTGTACCACCAGCTGTTGTGGTTTCATTTGTACACTGAGTTACTGTGCCCTTGCATGCACTGTTTGCTTTTGCTGTAACAGTGATATTAGGATCAGGTCCTGGCTTTTTGTCTCTAGCTCTGGTTACTGTCACATTATCGAGATAAGGTGTAATATCCTTTAAATCTCCATTATATGTATTAGACGCATCACCAACCACTCTATAAAGAATTATTGGAGTGACTGGAGTTGTTGGCTCGCCCGTTGCTCCAAGCTCATATTTTTCATTTTCAATATAAACCTTTGCATAGACGCTATTAATGTTCAATACATGATTGAATGGAACCTTCATGTAGCCACTATAGGCATTCAAACCATGGAGGTAAATATAGTTTACACCTCCAGCTCCCGGCTTATCATTTGTGCCTTGTATACGTGTTTCTGATGCTGTTGTTGTTTGGGCTTTAATACCTGCTAAGTGAGTACCACTTGGATCATCTTCTGTTATAATTTCATAATCTTTACCATATTCAAGCTCAGTATTGCCTACACTTAGACTTAAGCTAAGTTTTTTACTGTCAACTTTATCCTTGATAGTTGCAGCATCCTTCACAACTGCTTCATAATCCAAATCACCAAGCTTTGCTGTATATCCTGTTTCAATCGAATTTGTGTTAACCATGTAATACATCGTGATTGTCTGCTTTTGGATATTTGCATGTGCTTCGGAAATAGATACAGTGATTACCTTTTTTCCAGCTTTAGCTGTAAGCGTATCACTTCCTTCATCAGTAATTTTGATACTATAATCTGTGTCTGGTACAAGCTTTGTTTTTCCATCTGTTGCAAATACTGAAATTAATGGATACTGGATTGTTCCATCAAATTTATAGGCAGTATAGTACTCCTTTGTGTCATCAGAAAGATTGTAAGTAAATGTTGACATAGATGATGTATTACTTGTATCAGCAATTAGTTTTGGCTTGTCCGAACCGTCTTTGTCCACGCTTCTATAAAGCTTCACATAGCCTTTTAGTACTGAATTCTGAAGAATTTTCTCGCCTGTGAAGTTTCCCATACCAGTGAGTTTTGTTTGGTATGGTGTAGTACTTGCATTAGGTCCTATTCTATAAGTTGCCGGCTCATAATCTTTATTATTATCACTATTTAATTTATAGGCTTCTATAGCTGTTCCATTATTAAAATAAAGAACCGGTGTTACAGTTATCGAGGTTTCATCAGTATCACCCTCATAGTAGTGATTCTGTGTTCCTCTAGATGTAATTCTAGTACTGTCATCAATAAGTGCAGGACATATGTCATAATAGAACTCTGCAGTTCCGTAATAACCATTTGCTCCCTCAACTGCATTGATTGTTACATGAACAGTATTGTAGTTTGTTCCTGTCTCTTCTCCTACTTTTCTTGAATAATAATTGCCAGTACCAAACTCAGGAACATCTGAAATTGTATAATCTGTACCTACTGAAAGTGCTACAGCACCTGCTGCATTACTTGGGTATAGTGTAATCTTTGGTGCATCACTTGCAGTACTTCCACGCCAACGAACTTTATTTGTAAGAGGTGATTCCTCTCCATTATTTTCCTTTAATGTCTTCAACAATTCTTTATCAAGGAAAATATCCTGGTATGTTCCGTTTGCATGAGCACCCTCTATGGTTACATAGGCACCAGAAATATCGTTACCTACAGTATAGGTAAACTTTCTTGTTCCAGTATAGTTGCCACGGCCTGTAACTGTTACGATCTTTTCACCTGCTGATGTAATATCATCAGGATAAGAAAGTGTATAATCACCCTCTGTTTCGGAGGTATCTGGGTTGACATATTCTTCAACTAAAGCATTTCCATTTACTGAAATAGCTACATTTGTTAATGTTACAGCACTTCCAGTCCAAGCCTTCTGGAATGGTTCTGGCTGACCATTCTCTGTCACTTGGAAATTAATTCCTGTAGCTGAAATATCGATAGGACTAATATTAAAGTAAACTACTGCATTATTATTCTTGTAGCTTCCCTGACCATAAATCACCAATCTAGGTGAATCACTTTCTTTTGTTATATTTGCATCTAATGCATTAATATACGCATATCTGTAATCATCGCGGAATTTCAGTTTTTGATTACCAGATACATACACTCCAATATCACCATTAAAGGCTGTTCCTGTATAGGTCACAGGTACATTGCAGGTATAATATCGTGTAACTGTTCCATCTAGCGCAGTAGATTCTCCTGCTGCCCCCGAAATAGCTTCAGCCGTATATTCTGTAGAATCATTTCTAATAGTAATTTTGCTATAGCGGTCCTTGTTACTTGTAATGTCAAAATGAAGTATAGCTGTTCCTGTGAAGTTGGTTGAACCAGTTACTGTTACTGTAGCCTGTCCTACTGTACGATTGTCCTGATAAACTACAGAGATTTTATCTGGCTGTGAAATTTCACTTCCATTTAATTTTATTGTTACATCCGGTTTAAACTCTTCACCTGTATAAACTTCACTTGTTACACCAATAGATGCCAATGCTTTTGAACCATCAGTAGAACTTAATTCTGCAGGTTCAATAGTAAACTTGTAGTTGCTGCTTACAAGTGTGTCCTTAAAATTACCTAATCCTTCAATTGAGAAAGTTGCAGTTCCGGCGTTAATACGATTCAGATAATTGATTCTAAAGTCTTTCTCATTCTCTAAAATATTACCATTGAATGCCAGCTTGATATCATAATCACTAGGTACCGCAATATTCGGTTGAGTATCAGACTTAGGACCTGCTACAACTAGATTTATTTCACTTCCAGTATAGGTCTTTTTCTTTAGTTTACTGATATCAACCATACCTACTGTCAATGATGTAGGTACAATAGTATAGGTTGCTGTTACTGTACCAAGCCCATCAAGAGCTCCACCAGATATAGGAGTTACAATAATCTGTTTTGTTCCTACATCTCCTGAATAGGTATTCTTACCCTCATCCACAACAGATAAAGTATAATCCGTATCCTTTGTATATTCCTTGCCAGGAATCATTACGATAATATTTGGAGCTGTTTTTGAGCCGTTATAAGTCTTTGCATAAGGAATTGCATAATCCTTAGATTTTATTCCATCATAACTAGCATCGCCAATCTGAATTCTGATAATCAAATCATTCTCAAAGTTTGCGATGATACTATATTTCTCTATCTTTTTATAATTAGTAGAAGAATCAAAATTCTTTCCTGTTCCACTTAATACGATTGCAGGCTCACTTAAAGGTTGTGTAATATCCTTATAATTTCCAGTATATACAACTGAATACTCTGATTCATCCACTGGATTTCCGTTAAAGGTCACATTAAAGTCTTTGTCTACACCTGGCTGTGGTTTATGCTCAGTTCCATCATGTTTAAATTCATTACCATTAACCCATTCTACTACTGTCTTTCCAATATCAGCCTTTGAAATCCAGAAGTCTACCGAGAACTGTGTCCCCGCCAATGCTGGACTTATTGTAGTTCCTGATCCATCTACATAGCTATCTTTAATGGTAAATACCAATGTCTTTTGGCCGGCATTAGTAGGGCTAGCAGTTGTTCCACCTTTATCAGTAATCATGTAGGTAGCAGAATTAGGGTTAATAAAATCAACTCTATTTCCCTCAGTATCTTTAAATACAACTTCTTCCCAATCCTCTGAAAGAGTTACAGGGCTACCCTTATATGTACATGCGTTTAACTTTGAATTCTCCGCCAGTTCAACTGTAATTCCAAGATTAGCTGTACTTACACTTGTCCATGTAAGACTTCCTGTATAATTACCCTGACCAGTTAAATCAACAACGTATGTCTTACCGTTTTGATTAATGGTTTGAGATGTTATTGAAGCTGTAAAATCTCTGTCAAATACAGGCTTTGTTTTTGCAGTGTATACAGTATTATTTGGATCAATATTTGTTATTGCTGTAACAATACCATTGCTTACTTCTATTTTCGCATTTGTAAATGCATCCAAATTAAGCGCAAGCTTTGTTATTGCAAAATTCCTTTGGAATACGAAATTCTTTCCGCTAATGGTATACGAAATTGCAGCAAGCGCTTCTTCTGTTACGTTTTCGTTATTTGAAAATGAAGTATTTACTGTAATTGAAGAAGTATTTGTTGCATTAGAATATCCTTTAACCTCAGGAGTAACTGGACCACCCGCATATGGAACACTAGGCATAGTTCCACCATCAGGGTCTGTTCCACCTATAGTAAACTGAATTACCTTGACATTAATAGTAGCTGATGTAGAACCAGACGAATTAACATATGTTGCTGTAACGACTGCTTCACCTGCCGCTTTTGCTGTGAAAGCTCCAGTATTAGATTCTCCTGTACTAGAGTTAGCATTATCGAAATCTAATACGCTTCTGTTACTTGACTTCCATGTAATCTGACGCTCTGCATTTGCATTAGACAGTACAGCTGTAAATGTTCCCTTGTCCCCTTTACTATAAAGGAAATTCTTAGACGAATATGGATTTAGCTGTGTTGCTACTGCTACAGCACTTGATGGGTCAGGACCTTTGATTTCAGAAATCGTATATGTATCGCCTGCATTAGCAGAAAGTTCAATATTATAGCTTGAAGGTGAATCAAAATTAGTTTTCTCGAAAAATACACCATCCTGTTCAAGCTCATCCCAAGTATCAGACTTTAAATAAATTCCACGCTGTCCTACATCATATCCAATTTTTACACTACCACTAGGTGTCTGTCCCGGTACAACTACTACAGAATACAGCCTTCCATATGTAATATAACTATCCTGACCTGATATTTCTGTCAAAGGAATCACAATGTCCTGCCATCCCTTTGTGGTTGCATTGACTTCAACTGAACCTAATGAAACTGCCGTTCCATCATCCAATTTCGACAGAGATGATATATCCTTGTATGATGTAGCATTAAAAGTATATTTACCTACAATATCTGCATATAACCTAAACTGTACCCTGGTTACCTTTGCATATGGATATGTTGAATTAATGTCATTTATATTTGAATATCCAAATGAGTCATTAAGAGTAGTACTGAAATCAATATATTTACCACCTGTAGTCACAGAACCTGTTGTATATACTGAAAAATGCTCAGCCTCAAACTCTACCTCATCACCTTTTACTTCTGTCTCAATCTCAGTGATTTCATAATCATCTTCAATTCTGAATACTGTAACTTCCTCATCAGGTGTTTCCTCTATATCGCTTACACCGCTGAAGCTTACCTTAACGGAGTCATTATTATCATCTGGTTGATATTTGTTTCCACCAGCATCATAGATGTTGATATTGTATGCTTCGTATGCGGTAAATACACCTTCATCAAGTTTATCATTTACAAGATGCTCCACTATTTTTGTTCCAGCCTTGTAAATTGTAACTTTTGAGTTTCTTGGCATCATGCCGGATACTGTTACAGTTGTATCTCCAAATGTCTCAGAATAGCTCTGTTCTTCAAGTGTCATATCTACCGCTTCACAGTAAATACAGAGGCCATTATCTCCAAATTCATGAGATTCTACAACTTCTTCACCGCATAGCTGACACTTCTTTGTATGAGTACCATCCTTGTTGTCTGTATAAAGCCAATCATGCTCACACTCTTCTGGCTCCTCATATCCGCACAACTGGCATTTGCCTTCTTCATTCAGCTGGCACTCTTCAACTATTTCTTCACCACACTTCGTACATCTTTTTGTGTGGGTTCCATCTTCATTTGATATATATTCCCATTCATGTTCGCAAATAACTTCCTCTGTAGACTCCTCAGTCTTCTGGTATCCACAAAGCTCGCACTTGCCCTCTTCACTCAATTGACAATTATCTACAGATTCCTCTCCACACTTTGAGCATTTCTTCAGGTGAGTTCCATCATTGTTTGATGTATAGCTCCAATCATGCTCACACTCTTCTTTACTTTCACCATTGTTCTTATTTTCATCCTCTTTTACTATAGGATTTCCATTTTCATCTAATTCAGGGGTTTCTTCTATATTTTCTTCAGGATTATCTGTGTTTTCAGGATTTTGATTTTGGCCATCATCAATAGACACTTCTTCATTTGGAGTGTCTTCTGATTCTTTTGGTGAATTTTTTTGTGCACCTTCTATTGGATTTCCGTTTTCATCCAAAGCTGGTGATTCCTCTGGTAATGTTTCAGCTGCAGGCTCTACTGTCTCTGTAGGTGTCTCCACATGAGTCTGCTCAGCATGTCCGCAGTTATCACAGTATCCATCACCATCTCCAACTGGTTGCAGCACATTGGCAGCATATGTCTGCTCGTCAACATACTCGGCACAGTCATTTTCCTCGGTAGCCACAGCGAAAATATCGTTTCCGATCATACTTCCAACCATGAATACACATAGGAAAAACGCCACTAATCTTTTAATCGCCTTAATATTCTCTTTCATAGGCCAATTCCCCTTTACAGATAAACCCCTTTTTAAGTATCTTTCTATGAACTTGTATTTTTTTCACTGCAAAAAAGCGTACAAAACTAGACGCAGTTATAGTACTACACTTTCTTTATCGGCTTTAATTATTACCAATTTTATAACGCTACATGGAATTAACTATGAACTTATTGTGAAAAGAATAAGGATTATGCCCGCCTGTTGGTGCATAATCCTTATATTGATACTAAACATTTATATAGCAGCTGCTCGAATGGCTCATAATTGAGCACTGAACTCTCCTTGCTTGCTAATATCATGTCATTTTTAGTTGTCTTAGAAAAATCGATATCGAAATGATTGCTATTCTTGCAAATATATTCTATGAATACTCGCTGAGCTCTACCGTTCCCTTCTCTAAAAGGATGTATCATATTGATTTCTCCAATGAGGTAAGCCAACTTTTTAGCCATTTCTTCCCTGTCGGAAACATCCTTAAGGTAGTTGTTGGCTACAATCCAATCCTGTACCTTTTTAAATTCTATTTCAATGAATTGAGTAAGGCAGAAAATAGTGCCTTTGGAAATGTCTACTGTGCGAATTTTGCCTGCCCATTCATAAATATCCTGGAATAAATACCTGTGAATTGCGCAAAGATGGTCTAAAGAAAAATCCCCTGGAATCGGACGCTGACTAATTTCAAAATATCTGGCAGATGAAAGCTCCTGCTCAGCCTTGAACAGCTCCTCCTTATCCATAATGTTTAATTTGTTTTTCAGGATGTGAGTGTGTGGATAACAGTATTGGCCGTTATCCTCGTACTCATATCGATAATACTCATCCATCATAGGCTTATCCTACCGATACATATCTGGCTGTAATCTCTCGGACTACATCCTCAACATCTACTTCTTTTTCTATTATCATTCTCCCGCGCTCAATCTCCTCTGGGGTAAGAATCATATCCTCCATCGCAAACGAAGCTTTGATACTAGCTATTTTCTCGTCTGTAGACATCTGTCTCTCCTTATTTATCGGCCTAATCACCATATTTTTCACCTGTTATTTATTCAAATCACAAATTACTTTAGAGTCTTGTTTTTGCTCAGAAAATACTGCCTGGCAAAGCCAGGTTCTTGTGGGCCTTTTCCTTATGTAGCCCACAAGAAGTCATATAATTCATATTTTTATTATATCACAGAATTTAGTTATTTTGTTATGCTTTGTAACTTATGGTAGCTCTGTTGGTATTAGTAGCTCTTGTATTGCCATCTTCCTGAACAATCGCATGTACGATTGCCATAATCAATGACACAATGCATATAACTATTGTAAAAATCCAGGCATTTCTGTCACTGTTTGCATCCACATATTTACCTGAGCACCACATAACAAAGCCTGTAGACAGTGCTCCCATAAAATTCAGCCATCCAAAAGCACGACCTCGATACTCTGGCTCAAATGCGCAGGTAATATATGGAGAAAAGCAGAGCATTGTTAGTATCTCACCTACTATAAATATTCCTATGGCCAGATAGTACGCCGGGATGTGCCCTAAGCTAACTAAAAACACCACAAAACTAATGATTTGCGCGGTCACACCTGCTATTAGCTTCCATTGGTTGTTTCTTTCTTCAACTACTTGAGTAATTATTGGTGTAAGTATGACTACAAGCAGACAACTGACACTCATTACCGTGCCATAAATTGTGGCCCCCATATCTCCATGATACTTGGCAAAGTCAATTGGCATCAAATATGTAAACTGACTGTACCCTCCTTCGTATAGGGCAAATGCCAGCATAAATAGGATTGCAGGCTTATTGTTTTTGAGAACCAATCTGATGAATCCTGATTGGCTTGAATTGGTTGTGGCAGATTTTTTTAGATTGTTCTCGTGATTACTCTCATGGTTTCGCTGATCTTCAATTGTTTCCTGGCTTGAAGTTTGCTTTTTTACCTCCAATAATTGGAGCCATTATAAATCCCACATTTCCACCCAAATACTGAATCGAAAATGCTTTATCTTCCTTACCGGTCGGTGTCACTAGCGCCACCAATGCACTATAGGCCGGCCCTTCAATAGTCTGAAAGATACTTGCAGCCACTATCATTAGAAAGGAAATAAAATTGAAATCTTTTATTCCGCAAATCAAATAGATTGTTATAGACATCAAATCACATACTATTATTATAGATTTTTTGCTGATTTTATCTGCAAGAAGTCCGCCGATAAGATTAGCAGGTAAAGTAAACAGTCCTGTAAACATTATCCATAATGCTGTTTTGATTGCCAAAAAACCAAACTTCTGATTCAAAATCAGGGTAAGCATTGGCATTATCATAGCACCCATGTTAGTGAACATTCTACCTATTGCTAATGCATAATTTGCCCTCGTCAATCCCTTATACTGTGTTAAAATTTTCATGCCTCTACCTCTGCTGTTTGTGCTGTATATGGTACTTTTTTATTAAATTTTTATTCCAAGCTAGCCTTTTTTTGACTCTTATTTCTAGCCGGATAAGCCAATAGTGTAGTACTCCACGGTTTAGTGTCTGGTTGTTTTTTTGAATGAGCTGCCAGAAAATCAACAATGTATTTTTTTAATGTCGCTGCGTCTTCATCTGTTAGGAAAGCCACACCATTTATCACATCTCCAGTTACTTTTTCTACCGGCTCCTGTTTTTCTTCTTCAGACCATTCAGTTACTTTTTCTATAGACTCTTGTCTTTCTTCTTCAGACCATTCAGCTACTTTTCCTATAGACTCTTGTCTTTCTTCTCCAGACCATTCAATTACTTTTTCTATAGACTCTTGTCTTTCTTCTTCAGATAATTCAGCTACTTTTTCTATAGACTTTTGTCTTTCTTCTTCAAACAATTCAGCTACTTTTTCTATAGACTTTCGTCTTTCTTCTTCAGATAATTCAGCTACTTTTCCTATAGACTTCTGGTTTTCTTCTTCAGACAATTCTTTTTTATATTCTAAGAAGCCTTGCCAGTTTTGGTTCATCATATAGTTCAGAAAAACTTCCTGCTCATTAACCATGCTAGCATCCTTCTGCTTATTAAATTTCAAGGAAATACTTACATCCTCCAAAGCATAATACTTTGCAGTAATTCCATTTATCTTTTTAGTGTAATCAAGTTTAATTAATCCTAGACTTTCCAGCTTTTTAATATGGGCTGTGACCGCCGATGCGGATATCCCCAACTCATTTGACAGCTGCTTCGGGGTCATCGCCTCACCATAAACTTGCATTAAATGAATCAACCGCTGACGCTGTGGATTCATGTAGATTTTGTTTTTTTCTGGCGTATCAAGGATTATTTCTTTATGGATTTAAATATGAATTTGACATAATACTTCGTTTTTTGATGGCTACAGAAGATATCTATTTATTTTCTGTCCAATTTGTTTTATATCCAGCGCTGATAATTCTGTCTCTATTGAAATCAACAAATTCTCTCCCACTATTATCCCATTTTTATCATATGTGTTTATCTTCTCCAGATTCCTGGTTGCATAATCCACATCCGAGACTAATCCCAGGTGCTCCCAATAATATGTTTTTCTTTCTCTTATATTCAGAAGCACAAAATCTGGGTATACAGTTCTCCCTGACTTAAGCTTCAGAGCCGGCTCGTACTGGTATGGAACATTGTTCTTGTAAAACATGTCCGCCAATATCTTCTCTGACTTGGACCTTACATACTCGCCTCTTTCTGTTATATATTTCCCTTTTTCTGGAAAAGCATTTTGACTTCCCGGATTTTGGTATAGCCACTGTTGAATATATAAGTCATCCGTCTGAAATAGCGGCTCAATCAGTACCTTCTTAGCATGACTTCTGTTAAGGTACACTCCATCTAATGCCTTTAAATTATAATTATTCAAAAACTTTTCCAGCAATTTAATTTGCTTTGCTACGGCTGTTTTTAGGTCCTGGTAATATTCCTGCTGAGCCATCTCCTTTATAATATTTAAATCTTTTTTCTTTACGTATGTTCTCCTACCATCAGAGTGATAAATATAATATTGGTATCCGTTTTTCCTCTTAGAATAACTAATACTCTTATCATCAATAGGCAATGTCTTATTTTCCAATTTATCTATTTTTTCTGCCAAGCCTTTTAATTCCACTAGCTCTTGATGTAATTTTTTCATATCCTCATGCTCCTTTTTAACACGTCATTCTTACATTATTCGTGTCTCCAGTCCCTTTCCCGACACGTAAATTCTCTCTTACTATTTTTCCACATGCCTTCCAAATTCCTATTAGACACGTAAATTTATTTTTATTCATTTCCTACATGTCGTTTATCTCTCTATGTGACACGTAATATCCTGTTCATCCATTATCCACATGCCTTCCTGCTTCCTGCTCGACACGCAAAGTCCATTTTGCACTCTATATTCGTGCCTCCATTGATCTTCACAAACACGCAGATTTCTCTTACCCCATTTTCCTCGTGCCCGTTGGCTTTCCTCTTAGCACGAAGCGCTATTCTTCCCTTCTATCCTCGTGCCCGTTGGCTTTCCTCTTAGCACGAAGCACTCTTTCTCCCTTCTATCCTCGTGTATTTTGGCTTTCCACATAGCACGAAGCGCTATTCTTCCCTTCTATCCTCATGCCATCAATCTTACAATCCAAGACGATAAATAGATTCCCCACAGTGCTCAAATACGGACGAAAAAGATGCCATGACTTCAAGTGGGCTACTTAAGAAAAAAGCCCACTTGAACCTGGCTTTGCCAGGCAATTTTTTCTTTCAAAAATTTTGGTCTATGTCTGGTTCTTGATTCTCTGAAGAAAATCAAAAACCTATAGATTCTTGTTTTTCTTCAGAAAAACAGGAATCGTAAATACCTTGAAAATAGATTTATCTATTTTCATGTCCTGCATAGCAGGATTCTTGCTGACAATTTCATTGTTTAGTCAGCAAGAAGTCAAACAAAATTATTCAATCAAATTAAATATTTTATGGGATTTTCGGATTCGAGGTATGAATCCATAGATATATTAGATATATAATATAAACTCATTATAAAAGCCAGCAATAATATAACCCCTCAAATACAACATGTCAACCACATTTTTTTCGTGCTTATAACAAAAACAAGAAAAGAAAACCCTCCGCAGTGCCAAATCACCACGAAGGGTTTCCCAAATAAGCCATAGAATTTTGATTTTCTTCAGAAAATCAGAATCCTTACACTGAACAATGTTTTCTTCAAGTAAATATTGCTTGTCAAAACCAAGTTCTTATGAGCTTTTTTCTTTAGTAGCCCACAAGAAGTTAGGCGTTCTGTATCTTTCCTGTGTACAGCTGATAGTACTTTCCACCTTCTTTGATAAGCTCTTCATGACTTCCACGCTCAATGATATGCCCCTGATCAAGTACCATTATACAATCAGAATTCCTAATTGTAGATAGACGATGGGCTATGACAAATGTTGTACGACCATGCATCAACTTGTCCATACCATCCTGAACAATCTTCTCTGTTCTAGTATCAATAGAAGATGTTGCCTCATCAAGGATAAGTACTGGTGGGTCTGCGATTGCTGCCCTTGCAATCGCAAGAAGCTGTCGCTGCCCCTGTGATAGATTACCGCCATCACCACTGATAACTGTGTCATAACCCTTTGGAAGACGACGGATAAAGCTATCGGCATTTGCAAGCTTAGCTGCTGCAATAACCTCTTCCTCTGTAGCATCAAGTTTTCCGTAACGAATATTATCAGCAATAGTTCCTGTAAACAGGTGAGTATCCTGCAATACAATTCCAAGGGAACGTCGTAAATCTGCTTTCTTAATCTTGTTGATGTTGATTCCATCATAACGAATCTTTCCATCTGCAATATCGTAAAATCTATTAATAAGATTTGTGATAGTAGTCTTACCTGCACCTGTAGCACCTACAAAAGCTATCTTCTGACCTGGCTCGGCAAAGAGCTTGATATTATGAAGAACTGTCTTGTCAGGATTATATGCAAAATCAACACCATCAAATACAATATCACCTGTAAGCCACTGATAGGTTGTAGTCCCCTCAGCCTTGTGATAATGTTTCCAAGCCCATTTTCCTGTGTGCTCCTCACACTCTACAGGCTGACCATTCTCATCCTTAGCATTTACCAACATTACATAGCCATCGTCCAGCTCTGGCTTTTCATCAATTAAATCAAATACACGCTCGGCACCCGCCATAGCAAGTACAATAGACTGGAACTGCTGAGAAACCTGCATGATAGGCATAATAAATGAGCGAGTAAACTGTAGGAACGACACAAGTGCACCAAGAGTAAGGCCTGTCCAACCGTTGATAGCAAGTGTTCCACCAACAACTGCACAAATAACATAGTTTACATTGCCAAGCTGTGCATTGATTGGACCAAGACAGTTTGCCAATCGGTTAGCTCTGTATGCATTCTCGTAAAGACCTTCATTAAGCTCGTTGAACTTCTCGATTACCTCGTCCTCATGACAGAATACCTTAACAACCTTCTGTCCTTTCATAATCTCCTCGATGTTACCATTTACTGCACCAAGAGACTGTTGCTGTTTTCTGAAGTATCTACCAGAAGTACCAGCAACATACTTTGTAGCAAGTACAATGACAGCAATCATAGCAAGAGTAACACATGTAAGTGGAGCCGAAAGCATACACATATATGTGAATACTGTAACGATTGTGATAGCACTATTAAACATCTGTGGAAAGCTCTGTGAAATCATCTGTCTAAGTGTGTCTATATCGTTAGTATACACAGACATGATGTCTCCATGTGCATGACTATCGAAGTAGCGGATTGGCAGATCCTCCATCTGCTCAAACATCTCATTTCTCAAATCTCTAAGTGACCCCTGCGCAACGAAAATCATAATCCAATTGTATGCGAAGGTACATCCAATACCTACGGCATAGAATACAATTAACTGCTTAATAGCCCCTGCTAACGGGCCAAAATCTTTACTTCCACTTTCCACCATCGGAATAATGTATGAATCAATAAGCTCTTGCATAAAAGCTGTACCCCTGGCATTACAAATAACTGCCAGAAAGATACATACCAATACGACAATAAGCTGTAACCAATATCTTTTTCCTACATATCTGATAAGACGGCCAAGGACATCTCGTCTCTTTGCTTTCTGCTCAGCTGTAAGCTTAGGCACCTGGCCGGGTTGTGGTCCTCTAGCCATTAGTCCTCGCCTCCTTCCGTAGTTTTATCAAAGTCGCCGCTACCGGCTCCGGTCTGCTGCTCAAAAATTTCCTGATAGATTTTATTACGTGCCATAAGCTCTTCATGAGTACCAAAATCATCAACTCGACCATCATCCATAACAATTATTCTGTCAGAATCCATAACTGAAGAAATACGCTGTGCAATGATAAGCTTTGTTGTATTAGGTATTTCCTCCCTAAAAGCTCGACGAATATTTGCATCAGTTGCTGTATCTACTGCTGATGTTGAATCATCCAAGATAAGAATCTTTGGCTTCTTCAATAGTGCTCGTGCTATACATAGACGCTGACGCTGTCCACCTGAAACATTTGTACCGCCCTGCTCAATGTATGTATTATAGCCGTCAGGGAATCTCTCAATGAATTCATCTGCACATGCAAGCTTTGCTGCTCGTTTAACCTCTTCATCTGTGGCATTTTTATCACCCCAGCGAAGATTTTCCGCAATAGTACCAGAAAAAAGAACGTTGTTCTGAAGCACTACCGACACCTGATTTCTAATGGTTTCAACGTCATAATCCTTTACGTTGACTCCTCCTACAACTACCTCGCCTTCATCTACGTCATACAAACGGGAAATCATAGATACAAGGGTTGTTTTTGCAGAACCAGTTCCTCCGAGGACGCCAATTGTCTCACCAGATTTGATATCAATATTGATATGATCCAAAACAGGACGCTCTGCGGTCTTGTTATATCCAAACACTACATCTTTGAACTGGATAGAACCATCTGCAACTTCATATACTGGATTTGGGCCATTTGTGATAATTGTTTTTTCCTCAAGTACCTCGTATATTCGGTGAGCACTGGCAACTGACATTGTAACCATGATAAAAATCATTGCAAAGAACATAAGTGACATAAGGATGTTCATGCAATATGAGAAGAATGATACAAGCTCACCTGTTGTAAGTGTACCGTCTATTACGATAAACTTTGCACCAAACCAGCTGATAAGAATGATGCTGGCATAAATAACAAATGTATTAACTGGCATTGCGAAGGCAATCATCTTCTCGGCTGATGTAGCAGCTTTATAGATTCCCTCACTACCATTTTTAAATTTCGTCTTTTCAAAGGCTTCTCTAACATATGCCTTCACAACTCTGATTCCTGTGACATTTTCCTGTACCGATGCATTCAAATCATCATACTTCTTCATCAACAACTCGAAAAGTGGACGAGTCTTTGTAAGTGCAAATGTCATAAATCCAAGGATTATGAACATACCTACAAGGAAAATACACGCAAGTCTTGCGTTGATTTTGAATGAAAGAATCATAGCCACAAGTACTGTAACTGGAGCTCTAAAGCCCATTCTTAGAACCATAATAAATGCATTCTGCACATTAGTAACATCTGTTGTAAGTCTTGTAACAAGACCCGCTGTTGAGAATTTATCAATGTTCTCAAATGAGAATGTCTGAATGTTTTCAAACATCTTTTTTCTCAAATTCTTTGCTAAACCTGCTGAGGCCTTGCTACCGTACACAGCACCAAGAATACCTCCAAGAAGGCCAATCAATGCACAAACAAGCATCTGTCCACCGATTCGGTATATTTCCTCCATATTACCAACTTCTACACCCTTATCCACAAGGTCGGCAATAAAAAGCGGAATAATCATTTCCATTGCAACCTCGAGAATCATAAATACAGGAGTAAGTAGCGCAGCAAGCTTATATTCTTTGATTTCCTGTAATATTCTTTTGACCAATATTTATTCCTCCTTCTGCAGCTTAATATACGATTTATATTCTGCTGCGTTTTTCCTAAGTTTCTCAAGCACTTCAACCAGGAGCTCAACCTGTTCTTGTGGGATACCCTGAGTAATATAATTATCTACTTCCATAATCTGGGATTCTGCCAGCTCGGTAAATTTCCTTCCGGCTTCGGTAACCACAATTTGCTTCTTCCTGGCATCAGTATCTACAGCAACTTTCTCAATATACCCACTTTTTTCAAGATATTGGATCATATCTGCCAATGTAGATTTAGGCAAATGGAATTTTTTTTCTAAATCTTTTTGAAAGATTGGGTCCTCTTGGCGCTTCAAATATCCTAAAAGCCAACCATATTTCATGTTGCACTGCCCCTGCGTTGTATCTATGACACCACGGCTAACAGCGTTTCTGATTTCTCGAGAAGCACAGTCGAACATAAATCCAAGATGTACGCTCTTATCAAATTCTTCTGTTTTCATATCGCTCCTTTCTTTAGTACTTTTCTTTTTTACCGAATAGTTCGTTTTCGGATTGTTCGATTCCGAATAGTTCGCTTTCGGACTAATTTGGATTATACTCCCTAAATTGTGTCCAAGCAACAAAAAAAATGTAAATTTTCTATTAAAAATTCCACTAGGCCTTTTTTCCGTGGTATAGTAGACAATGAACTAGATAGAACACAAATGTATGGTTCGCATATATTTATTGGGGAATAAATAATTAATAATTTAAAAAGGAGCACGTTTTATGAGAGAAAGAAGTAAGGATTTAAGAGTTAGAAGAACAATAAATTCTATCAGAAGAGCATTCTTTGAACTCGTTCTAGAAAAGAACTATAACGAAATTTCTATTACTGAACTTACCGAACGTGCAGGTATTAACAGAAAAACTTTCTATCTGCACTTCTCATCTTTAGATGATTTTGTTTCTGAAATCGAGGAAGAGATTGTATCTGATATTCTTGAACATATCGGTAAAAAAGCTGAAGAATTTGATTTAGCTGGATGTATTACAAACTTCTACCTTTACCTTGAGTCATGTAACGAAGTTCAGCAGAAGCTTCTTTGTGATGAGCACTATTCATTCTTTTATGAGTCAGTTACAGAAGGTGTCCTTCGTAGTGCATCATTTGCAAGATTCTTTGAACGCACAGATTATCCTTCTATTGTTCGTTCTTATACCATCTCTATCACATTCATCTACAGAGATTGGTTAAAGGGCGGAAAACAGATTCCATTTGATGTTCTTACAGAGCAGGCATCTAAGATCGTAGAAAATGGATATTCTGGAATTCTTAATTCATCAAAAAAGGGCTCTGGAAAATAATCCAGGCCCTAGAAAACTAAATTGTCTAATCGGAGTGACGTGATTCGAACACGCGACTCCCGCGTCCCGAACGCGGTGCTCTACCAACTGAGCCACACCCCGATATGCAATCGAAAAGGCAAGCAGGATGCTTGTCTTTTCTTTTGCAAAAATGTACTCACTCTCAAAGACTCTCCTTAAGAGTAAATTAATTATATCCTTAAAGTATAAGCTTCATAGCTCCATAAATACCTGCATCATTTCCTAATGTTGCAAGTGTAATCTTTGTATTTCTGCAACCATGGAAAGCAATCTGGTTGAATCTGTACTCAACTTCATCAATAAGATACTGTCCAGCCTTTGAAACACCGCCACCAATAACGAATGCCTCTGGGTTTACAACACTTGAAATAACCTGTAATCCCTGTGCAAGATACTCACAAGCTCTCTTTACAACTTCCTTTGCAACAACATCACCCTTCTTAGCCTCATCAAATACAGCCTTTGCATCAACTGTATCAATGCTTCTAAGAGAGCTTGCGTCATCGTTCTGTGCAAGGCGAATCTTTGCGAGACGAGCAATACCTGTCGCTGAACAATACTGTTCAAGACAACCTTTATTACCACATCCACAGGAAATTTCCTCTGTATAATTCACTCTAATGTGACCAATTTCTCCTGCTGCACCTGCTGCACCGCTGATAATATCATCGTTGATGATAACACCACCACCAACACCTGTACCGAGAGTAACCATAACTGAGCTTGAATATTCCTTTGCTGCACCCATCCAAGCCTCGCCAAGAGCTGCTACATTTGCATCGTTACCAGCCTTAACCTTAAGACCACCGAGGCACTCTGATAATTCCTTTTCAACGTTGAAAACGCCCCATCCAAGATTTACACAACGATTGACAACGCCATCCTCTGAAACAGGGCCTGGAATACCAATTCCCACTCCCCAAATATCTTCATCACTGATGTTCTTCTCTGTCATCTTGTCTCTAACAGCAGTTGCTAAATTCTTAAGAATATTGACACCTCCATTAGATGTATCAGTAGGAATCTCCCACTTATCAAGAAGTTCACCATCTGTAGTAAACAATCCACATTTGCATGTAGTTCCGCCTAAATCAAGGCCAAATCCATACTTTGCCATTCTAAAACTCTCCCTTTCACATTCTTATTCTGTCGTAGTTATTATTTGAATATCTGTAGCATTGTCAGGTATTGCACCATCTGGAACATAATTTCCATCGAAGGTTTGTGTAATAACTCTATAGGCTGGTTGATCATCTTCAGGCTGTTCCTGAGTTTCTTCATCCCCTGGGTTTTCCTCATCAAAGACGCCTAAATCTTCTTCATCAATTTCGTCTTCCCCGTCTTCTTCCAGAATTTCAGGCTCTTCTTGCTGTTCTTCGGTGCCAATAAATTCCACTGGCATTTTAAAAGCAATTGGTGTGAGCCCTTCATGTATTTTCATCATATATTCCTGCCAAATTTTAGCGGGATATGACGAACCTGTAAGTCCAGGAACTTGCTTTGGTATGTCATACCCAACCCATACACTTGTGGTATAGTAGCTTGTGTATCCGACAAACCATCCGTCACGATTACTATTTGTTGTACCTGTCTTTCCGCAAGCAGGCATTTCACCGAGACTGGCACCTTTAGCTGTACCCTCAGCCAATACAGATTGTAGCATATCTGTCATCGTTCGTGCAGCATTTTCTTGATAAACTTCAATTTCTTCCTCTTCTTGTTCGTATATGATTTCCCCCTTGGAATCAGTTATCTTGCTGATACAAGTTGGATTACGCATATATCCATCGTTATAGAGTGTCTCATACCCCTTTGCCATCTCCAGTGGGCTTACACCAATTGTGAATCCACCAAGGCAGGCCGCCATACCATAGTCATCCTTTTCAATGTGGGAAAAACCTAATTTCTTTAGGTATTCCATTCCAGTCTTTGGCGTCAGTTCATCATACAGTTGCCAAGCAATTGTATTCTTTGACTTTGCAACAGCTTCTCTCAAAGTGATTTCTCCACTATATACGCCACCTGCATTTTCAGGGCCATCTTCATGCTTCTCATCTACTACAATTGTATCTGGAGTATATCCTCGCTCTATTGCTGGAGTGTAGACTATCAACGGCTTTATGGAACTACCTGGCTGTCTATAGCTTTGGAACGCTCTATTTAAGGTGTATCCTGAAACCTCCTGGCTCCTTCCACCTACTATAGCTGTTACCTTACCGGTTTTATTATCTATCGTTACGGCAGCTCCCTGAAGAGCATATATACCGTCTTCATTTACATCCGTGAATTTCTCCAATCCTGTATCTATAGTCTCCTGTAACTGCTGCTGCATATCCAAATCAATAGTTGTATAAATTCTATAACCTGATGTAAATAGACTTTCATTCCAATGGTTATAGGCTTCTTCATAACTTTTCTCGTAGCTTCTACGCATCTGATCTGTTGAAAAATCTGTTTTAAATTCAAAGCCATCTTTTTCCATCAATGCCCTTGTAGCACAGTAATATACGTATGTTTCAACATAATTGTTTTTTGTTCCATTTGCTCTTGCCAGGGTTATCTCCTCTGCAACAGCATCTTTATAAGTTTTTGTCCCTATAACACCGTCATCAAGCATGGCTTTTAATATCAAATTTCTTCGTTCCAGTGTATTCGCTGGACTAGTTACAGGATCATAATACGTTGGACTATTAGGAATAGCCAACAAGAAACAAATTTGCGATAAGGATAATTCATCCAATTCTTTACTAAAATATCCCTTTGCTGCTGCTTTTATTCCGTAATATCCATTTGCAAAATATACGTTATTTAAATAGAATTCTAAAATTTGATCCTTAGAATACTTCTTCTCCAGCTCAGATGCGATATATATTTCTTCCACCTTACGCTGCCAGGTTTTCTCATTACTTAAAAAGGTATTTCTAGCTAACTGCTGAGTTATGGTACTACCCCCCTGTGTGATTTCCTTCTTACGTATCATTGCAATCAGTGCACGAGCAATTGCCTTATAATCGACACCATTATGCTTGTAAAATTTTTTATCTTCTATTGAAATTATTGCTTGTGTGACATATGTTGGAATCTCTTCAAATGAAACATAGTAGACATCCTTTTCACCTTTCAAAGCAGATATTGTATCACCGTTTGCTGCATATACAAGGCTGGTCTCTGTCTGCCTAAAGGTTTCAGGATTAGAACGCCGCACTATAGTAAAAGCTTCCGTTTTTAACTGGGAAACCTTCGATCCATAACCACTCACATAATAGGCGGCAACTCCAAGAATAAGTATGAGCAGTAGCAATATTTGAATTCTAATTATGCGAAGGAGCTTTTTTTCTCTCCCCCTAATTGTTTGCGTAGTTCCACTCATAACTTCATTGTAAACATTTGAGGTTTTATCCACAATATTCTCCACTTTTTCTCCACAAAAACTTCAAATTATAGCCATATCTTTACTATGAACCAACTACTTTCATGTAATGTCAGTTACTTTACTTTTTTGTTTTCAAAAATTATGTAATTCCATCATACTTCTTGTATTTAGGTAATCAGACAAGTATTATATTTGTTAGGTTTATTGTCTCAATATATGTTTATTTAAGGCAAAACAGTATATTTTCAGGGAGGTTTTATCGTGGAAAAAGAAATTCTTGGCAAGACTACCAATAACGAAGACATTATTGCCTACACTCTAGTAAATGAAAATGGAATGCAGGCTAAAATCATGAATTATGGATGCAACTTACTTGAACTCTGGGTTCCTGACAAGGATGGCATTCTCTCAGATGTTGTCCTTGGATATGACAAAATTGAAGATTATTTTGTTAATGGACCTGGTTTCGGATGCTGCATCTGTCCAAATGGCAATCGTATCGGCGATGCTAAATTCACACTTAACGGTGTAGAATATAAACTTGATGTAAATGATGGCAAAAACAACCTTCACTCAGGATTTAAGCCAATGCATAGACGCATATGGGATATCACATCTGTAGATGAGCACCATATTACATTCAAGTGTCATAAGGCAGATGGCGAGTGTGGCTTTCCTGGGGAAATGGATATCACTATCACATATACACTTGGAGATGATAATTCTCTTCGCCTTGACTACTCTGGCATCTCTGATGTTGATACTATATTCAACCCAACAAATCACTCTTACTTCAACCTTGATGGTCATGATGCTGGTTCTGTTATGGAGCATATCGTATGGATTGATGCTGATAAGTATACTCACACTGATGAAGGATCTATCCCACATGGTGAATGCCGCGCAGTTGTTGGAACTCCAATGGATTTCACAACACCAAAGCCTCTTAGCCGTGATACTGATGCAGACTACGATCAGCTCAAATGGGCAGGTGGTTTTGACCACAACTACTGCCTAAATTCACCATCATTAGATAAACCAAGTTGCACTCTTGAATCTCTTCAGAGCGGCAGAAAGATGGAAGTTTATACCGATTTACCAGGTGTACAGCTTTATGCAGGCAACTATCTAGATTCATCTCATATTGGAAAGGGTGGTGTACCATACGATAAACGCTATGGTGTTTGCTTTGAGTCACAGTTCTTCCCAAATGCAATCAATGTTCCTACATTTGACCAGCCAATCGCAAAAGCTGGCGTAAAGGCTCACTCAACTACAATTTACAAGTTTATCTAAATCTTAAAAGTCGCTGGTTACGGCCACAAGCCTTAGTAATTCTCCTCTCATCTAACACGATTCGCTTGAGAAATCTAAGAGCTTGTTTCCTACCAGCTCATTAAAAAAGCCAACCCACATAATTGTGAGTTGGCTTACTTTTTACTATTCGATTATATAAATGCTTTAATCTGCTTGTAGATACCTTCTGCATCAAGCTCATACTTAGCAAGAAGCTTTACAGCTGGACCAGACTCTCCGAATGTATCCTTTACACCGATACGAAGCATCTTAGTTGGGCACTTCTCTGAAAGAACCTCTGCAACTGCTCCACCAAGACCACCGATAATTGAATGCTCCTCAACAGTAACAACCTTTCCTGTTTTTGATGCGCTCTTTACGATAAGATCTGCGTCGATAGGCTTGATTGTATGGATGTTGATAACCTCAGCATCAATTCCATCTTCTGCAAGCTTTTTAGCAGCCTCAAGAGACTCGTTAACCTCAAGACCTGTAGCGATGATTGTAAGATCCTTACCTTCTTTAAGAACTACACCCTTACCAATCTCAAACTTGTAATCAGGATTGTCATTGATTACAGGTACTGCAAGACGTCCAAAACGAAGGTAAACAGGGCCATCCATTTTGTAAGCAGCCTCTACAGCAGCCTTAGCCTCAACATCATCTGAAGGATTGATGATAGTCATTCCTGGGATTGTACGCATAAGAGCGATATCCTCGTTACACTGATGTGAAGCGCCGTCCTCACCTACTGAAATACCTGCGTGAGTAGCACCAATCTTTACATTAAGGTGTGGATAACCTACTGAATTACGTACCTGCTCAAAAGCACGACCAGCTGCAAACATAGCAAATGAAGAACAGAATGGAACCTTTCCTGTGCTAGCAAGACCAGCTGCAATACCAACCATGTTTGACTCTGCGATACCACAATCAATATGACGCTCTGGGAACGCCTTCTTAAAAATACCTGTCTTTGTAGCCTCTGCAAGATCTGCATCAAGAACTACTAAATTATCATATTTCTCACCTAAAGCAACAAGAGCATTACCGTAGCTCTCACGAGTTGCGATTTTCTTAACGTCTGCCATTACTCTTCACCTGCTTTCTTTAATTCTTCCATAGCGATAGCATACTCCTCATCGTTAGGAGCTTTTCCATGCCAACCTACCTGGTTCTCCATAAATGAAACACCCTTACCCTTAACTGTCTTCATAACAATAGCTGTAGGCTGTCCCTTTGTAGCTTTGGCTTCATCGAAAGCAGCGCGAAGCTGATCAAAATCATTTCCATCTGCTACTTCTACAACGTGGAAGTTGAAAGCTTTGAACTTATCAGGAATTGGATATGGGCTATTTACATCCTCAATACGTCCATCAATCTGAAGTCCATTGTTATCAACGATTACACAAAGGTTATCAAGCTTCTTAGCAGCTGCAAACATAGCAGCCTCCCATACTTGACCTTCCTGAATTTCACCATCTCCAAGAAGTGTATATACTCTGTAGCTCTCGTTAGAAAGCTTTGCTGAAAGAGCCATTCCAACTGCAACAGAAATACCCTGACCAAGTGAGCCTGATGATGCATCAATACCTGGTGTGTGCTGTACACATGGATGTCCCTGAAGATGTGATCCAATATGACGAAGAGTTTTTAAATCTTCAACTGGGAAGAATCCTCTCTGTGCAAGTGTTGAATATAAACCTGGTGCGGTGTGACCCTTTGAAAGCACAAATCTGTCTCTATCTGCCTTCTTAGGATTCTTTGGATCGATATTCATCTCTTCAAAGTAAAGGTATGTAAATACCTCTGTTGCTGATAAAGATCCACCTGGATGCCCAGCTTTTGCAGCATGAACACCTTCAATGATGCCCTTGCGGACCTCAATCGCTGTTTTCTTAAGCTCTTGATTTGTCATTTTTCTCCTCCTAATACTTGTAAATCACCTTAATAATACTTTTATAAAAGCTTTTTTGGCTAATATCAGTCTCCATATATCAACTTCTTCTAATGTATATGAAATATTAAGGTTTATTATCTCATTTCATCAAGTGTTATCAACATAATATTTTTGATTGCTGATGAAATGGTTATAGCATTTTCATGAAATCCTGCATTAGAGAACACAATATAGAATGCATCCCCTTGTCTATGAAGCTGTTTTGTCTTTTCTATAAGCAGCTTCAATTGTGCAACCTCTATTGGCTCATGATTATAGTAGCATTGAGCAAATATTGTAGCAGATTTACCTTCACATTTACCAAGCGATACCAAATCAAATCCATCTGTTGTACCTGCTTCATCGTCATTAACCCACCAATTTCCAATTTGCTCAACAGTAAATGGCAATAAATTTTTTTCGCTTTGATTAGCCAAGTATTCTCCACATATCTTGATAAATACTGTTTCCATGTATTCATCCATCGAATTCTCAACTATTTCCCAAAGTTTTTCTGTTTCACCTGCGACATATAGATCATAGTTTGGAACAATCATCTTGTACCAAAACAATGTGCTTGTGTTAACAATCGAATAACGTGTTTTTTTCCTATTGGTAAGTTCGGTTATAGCTGTATCCTTAGTGCAAATGCCTATAGACATTAATGAATTGAGATAAGGCACTACAACATCCTTTGGTTTCTCAACTTCTGCTGATATCTGATTTACTCGATTCAGACCTTTTGCTAAAGCAGTAAGCATATAATTGTAATATGCCAACTCTCTAAGCTCTGTGGCCATTACCGTTTCAGGATTAAGGCCAAGATTCATTTTTTTATCTAAAAATAGCTTTGTAGTGATGGTCTTTAACTTGTTTTCATCTGAGCCAGTAGCCAGTCCATACTCTTCAAAACCAGGAACTGCCAATAGATTTGCTACTCTGACAAGATTGTATGGAATACCACCTGTAATGCCATATAAAAAAGCGGCTTCTTTAGGACTAGCATCACCAAAAAATTCACATGAATCATAAAATCCAAGTGGACCTATCGTCAAATCCAGGCTTATATCCTTGTTCCATATTGCTTTTTTGCCTTTTACATACTTATCGATAAGAACAAATGCATCAGAGCATAAAACAAGCTTTACTGGCAAATTTTTCCACTTTTTTATCACATATTCATGTAATAGCTTATCAAATTCTGGATCTGCTTTAACAAAATTAGGATATTGATCAATTATAATGAGCTGCTTTTCTTTACTTGCTCTATTAGTTATTTCATCACAGAAAGCTGTAGTAGTAAAACTTTCCATCCCCATAAGCTGACTAAGTCGCTCTAATTGATGCTTTCCTGTTGTCTCATAGGCTTCAAAAAATATTGCTTTCTTATCATTGATAAACTCCTGTAATAAAGAAGTTTTACCAACTCCTATTGAGCCCGATACTACAGCAACAGAAACATTATTTCCCTCATAAAAACCATTTAGTTGTTCTAATTCTTTCTTTCTACCTATAAACATAACACCTCTCCTTTTGCTGCATTACACGCAAGCAAATCTATGGTATCACGTTTCAACTATTACTGCAATATTATCAGACTATTCCTCTTTTATTTTTGTATTTCCTAAAGTATTTAATTAATATCTAAAACCATCTTCTTTACTCTAGCATTATCTCTTATTAATTGCAATAAATCGCTACTATTTTTTACCTTTTAAGGTAAAAAAATATATTGGTTCCTCTTAAAATAAAAAAACTTCTTACAGATTATTTTTTTCCTGTAAGAAGTTTCAATTATAATAAAGATATAAACATTAAGTCTTGAAGTATGATCAGTAATGAATTTGTTTTGATGAAAAACAAATCAAAAACCGGACATAGACCATTATTTTTTGAAAGAAAATATTGCCTGGGAAAGCCAGGTTCTAGTGGGCTTTTTCCTTAAGTAGCCCACTAAAAGTCATGACTTCTTGCTGACCAAACAATGAAATTGTCAGCAAGAATCCTGCTTTGCAAATTTTCTAATTTAGAAATTCTGAAATTTGTTCATGTATTATTTTCATCAGTCTTTGTCTAGCCTCTACTGCAGCCCATGCAATATGAGGTGTTATAATTAATTTGTTACTATCCTTGATTTTTCTTAATGCATTATCAGAAGACATAGGCTCAATATCCAACACATCTAATCCAGCTCCAGCAATTTTTCCACATTCAAGCGCCTCAGCTAGATCCTTCTCCACAATTATTGGACCTCTTCCAACATTTATAAGAAATGCTGAACTTTTCATTTTACCTAACGCTTCAGCGTTAATTAAATGCATAGTATTATCATCAAGAGGTGCATGGATTGATATAATATCAGATTCCTTTAATAGAGTATCAAAATCTACTCTCTTATAATCCGAATTATTATTTTTCCCACTTGTTGAATAATATATTACATTTGCACCCAAGCATGAAGCAATTTCGGCTACTCTACGTCCAATCGCTCCTAATCCTATTATTCCCCATGTTTTTCCATAAATTTCGTTAAAATGCATTTCAAAATGTGTAAACTGCTTATCATTTACATATTTCTCTGTCTTAACATAATTATCATAATATGATAAATGCTCAAATAAATACATTACAAGCGCCAAAGTATGTTGAGCAACTGCTTCTGTAGAATATCCTGCTACATTTCTCCACTCTATGCCTCTTTTATCTAGATAAATTTTATCTAAATTATTAGTACCTGTAGCTGTTACACATACAAGTTTTAAATTTTTTGCATTCCCTATTGTTTTTTCATTTACAGGTACTTTATTAAGAATAATTACATCAGCATCTTTTGTTCTAATTGCTGCTTCTTCCTCTGTTGAATAATCGTATGTTACGACCTCACCAAATTGCTCAAAAGAAGATAAATCTATGTCTTCACCTATAGTTTTTCTATCTAGGAATACTAATTTCATATCTACATCTCCGTTCATGTTTTCTTAATTTTACCACATTTTTTTATAATGTAAGAAACCCTTTAGGAACAATCCTAAAGGGTTTTTAAACATAATAAAAGTGCCCAGAGTCGGAATCGAACCAACGACACGAGGATTTTCAGTCCTCTGCTCTACCAACTGAGCTATCTGGGCACAGAGTTGCGGGAGATGGATTTGAACCACCGACCTCCGGGTTATGAGCCCGGCGAGCTTCCAGACTGCTCCATCCCGCGATATTAAAAAAGATGGGCGGTGGTGGATTCGAACCACCGAAGCAATTTGCAGCAGATTTACAGTCTGTCCCCTTTGGCCACTCGGGAAACCGCCCATATTATTAACAAACATTATTCAATTGAGTGGGACCTACAGGGCTCGAACCTGTGACCCTCTGCTTGTAAGGCAGATGCTCTCC